>JAQCLD010000183.1 GCA_027592785.1 Acidobacteriota bacterium | reverse complement strand
TGGTTTTCCGGCGCCTTCCGGCTCCTTCACTCCGCCGCTCTGTGGTCTAGTTTTGCAGCGCCGTTCTCACCCCGCAATAGAGGCGACTTCAAGACGTTGGTTGCCAAGGCCTATCCGAGTGCAAAGCCTGGAAGAGGCTGGGACTGGATTCTGGGACTGGATTCTTGACCGGATGTGTTAATCTGGGGTCCGTTTGCCAGGAAGAAGTTCGGTATCAAAAGCACACTCAGCCGATGCAGCGGCTCGGTGGAACGTAACTAAAAACGTAACTATGTCTGCACCAAACAGCGCTATCCAGAAAGAACTAACCTCTCTATCCTGTTGAAAACAAAGTGCGAACGTGGCGGAATTGGCAGACGCGCCAGATTTAGGTTCTGGTGGGGCAACCCGTGAGAGTTCGATTCTCTCCGTTCGCACCAAATTACGATATTAGAAGTCGCCCGAATGTCCGTACACCCATCGGCGATCGTCCATCCCAGCGCAAGAATCGATTCGACGGCTGAGATCGGACCGTTCTGTTCAATTGGGGAAGAGGTATCCATTGGCGCTCGTTCGAGGCTGATGGCGCACGTCTACGTCGAGGGGCCGACGACGATCGGTGAAGACAATGTATTCTTCCCTTATTCGACGGTCGGCGTTGCTCCGCAGGACCTGAAGTACCAGGGCGAGCGCTCTGAAACGCGTATCGGCGACCGCAACACGATTCGCGAGTTCGTGACGATCCATCGCGGCACTGCAGGCGGCGGCGCGATCACCTCGATCGGCGACGACAACTTGATTCAGGCGTACGGTCACGTGGCCCACGATTGCGTGGTGGGGTCGCATTGCATCCTGGCGCATGGGGCGACCTTAGGCGGCCACGTTACGGTGGAAGACTATGCCGTCGTCGGCGCGCAGAGCGGGGTGCACCAGTACTGCCGCATCGGCGGACACTGCTATGTCGGAGGCTACAGCGTCATCACCCAAGACGTGATGCCGTTCTCGGTGGTGGTGTCGGAGCGCAGCGCGAAGGCGTTTAGCGTGAACAAGGTCGGCCTGGAGCGGAGAGGATTCACGCCAGAACAGATCCAGAAGCTGCACAGCGCGGTGCGGCTGTTGACTAAGTCAGGACTCAACACCGACCAAGCGTTGGAGAAGATTCAAAATGAATTGGAGATGGACGAGCACATGGAGCGCCTTGTCGCGTTCATCCAGGGCTCGCAGCGCGGCGTGGTCAAGTAGGCTGTTCGTCGCTGTTTGCTTTTTCCTCGCAGGCTGCGCGCAGCACAACAACATCGCTCGTCCAGCGAGTGACGCTCCGCTGCCGACCGCGCAGGCTCAAGAACGCCTACGAAATCTTGGACTAGAACGTACCGGCAACTTTGAAACAACTTCGGCGAGCGTCGATACGCTTTGCTTCGCAGCCCGCAGGTTGGAGTTGCCGGAGGAGTACAGCCAACTGCGATTTCGGCGTGTTCAGAACGGGCCATGCCCCCTTGACGCGGCAAAATGGGATGTCTTTCGGTATCAACCGGAAGCGGTTGCGGGCGAGGAGGTCGGGGTGACCCCGGAGTTGGCGGCCGCGCCGGAACAAAGAGCGAGTTTCGTCGTCGCGCACGAAGACTTCCACGACCAGCCAACGATGCGCAGCCTACCGCCGGGCCTGCATGAGCCGGCAGCAACGCTGGCAGCGTTGCTGATTGCGCCGGGAGCGTTCGATGAGCATCATCCCGCGCTGCTGTATCGGCGAAAAGCGCAGCTGATCAACCGCTACCGGCATCGGGCGGCGGCGCTCTACAGCCGTTACCGCAGGAGAGAAATCACCGAAGCCGCGGCACTGGAGGACAAGGAAAAGCTATTCCGCGAACTAGGCGCCGAGTGCTTAGCCCTACCGGTAGCGCTGGCCTATAACCCTTGTCCGGCGGTGCTGAACAACGCGGGGCTGGCGTTTGACGCGACGTACACGAGGCTGTACCCGCTGATGATGGAATTGCTGCCGGCGGTAGGCTGGGATCGCCAAGCTGCAATTCGAGTCTTGCTGGAGGATCTGCCGGCCGTCCCCGGAGTACGCCGGGAGCCTCGCAGGGCCATTCGGCAGCTCGTCAAAAGCCTGGCGCGTTGAGCACTAGCGGGGTTGCCAAGGCTGCTTCAGCTTCAGCGGTTGAAGTCGGTACTTGATGATGCACCAGAGTGCGCGGAAGCCATCGCGCATGCCAATCTTCTTACCTTCTTCGTAGGTGCGTCCGTGGTAGGCAATGCCGACTTCGTAGATGCGCGCGCGAGCCTTGGCGAGCTTGCTCGTCACCTCCGGCTCGAAGCCAAAGCGGTCCTCTTCCAAAACAATGGCTTGGATCAGTTCACGGCGAAAGACCTTGTAGCAGGTCTCCATGTCGCTGAGGTTCAGGTCGGTGGCCATATTAGAGAGCAAGGTCAGCAACTGATTGCCCACTGAATGCCAAAAATACAGCACGCGATGCTCTTGATTAGATATAAAGCGCGAGCCGTAGACGACGTCCGCGTTGCCTTTGTCGAGCGGCTGCAGGAGCTTGTGATAGTCCTCAGGATCGTATTCGAGGTCGGCGTCTTGGATGATGACGTAGTCGCCCTGAGCCTTTTCGAACCCAGTCCTCAGAGCGCAACCTTTGCCTCGGTTTTTGTCTTGCAAGAAGACGCGCACGTTGGCGTGACTGCTCTCTACCTGCGCCAATACTTCGCGGGTACCGTCGGTGGAGTAGTCGTCCACGATGATGATTTCTTTGTCGACCTGCACCGCTTGAACGCGGTCAACGATCATGCTGACGGTGTCGCGTTCGTTGTAAACAGGGATGACGACGGAGAGTTTCATGGCGAGGGGCGGATGCGGCGAAGCGTTACCGCACAGAACAGAAGTACCAGCTTACGTTCTAGTTCGTCAAAGGCGCGAATTACTGAGAGTCGCGGGAAGAAGGCCTCAAACGGGCCTAGGGAAGGGGATGGGTGGTAGCGCTAACGGGATTTGAACCCGTGTCTGAGCCTTGAGAGGGCCCTGTCCTAGACCCCTGGACGATAGCGCCACACGTCTCGATTATAGCCAAGCCAGCCCGTATTCGCGAATCAAACTCTGGTTCGCGAAATACGCGGAGGAGGTCGATAAGCAGGCGCTAGGGTGTCCTGGCGTGCGCCGAGCAAGCCGCTGGGTGGGCACTCTTAGAAACCAGATAGACGTGAGCGATAAACCGAACGACAACCGTGACGCCTTTGGGGCGATCGCCGCGGTGGCTCATGAACTACGGACGCCGTTGACGGCGATACAGGGCGCCGTCGAAATTCTGCGCGATGGGACCGCAGGTGGCTTGAGCCCGGCCCAGCGAGAGTTCGCCAACTTGGCGCACCGCAACCTGGAACGGTTGAAGGATCGCATCGAGGATGCTCTGGACATCGCCAGTCTAGAGAGCGGCACTGAATCGGGATCGGCAACCGTGCAGCTCCAAGAACTTGCCGACTGTGTGGCAAATCGGGCGGAGGTTGAGTCGGGACCCGAACTGAGCATCAGTTTCGAAGGCTTCAGAGGCGAACAGCGGCTCACGATTCTAGACCGCTCGCTCTGTCGAACTTTGGCGAGCATCATCGGGACCGTTGGTAGGCATATGGGCAAGGGCCGCATCGTCGTCCGGGCAAGCGCATCCAGGAATGAGATTCGGTTTGAGGTGGACCAGGAGCACCCAGCAGAAACAGGAGGCGAGAGTACACCGATACACGACTCCAGCCTAGCTCTGGCTTGCAGAATGGTTGAGATCCACGGCGGCTCGTTGGGCGAATTGGAGACGGGCAGCCGGGGCGTCTATGTTCTTTTGCCATTACGGCCGATATGTGCCAAGGAGGGGTAATGGAACAACATACGAGAGTCCTGTTGGTCGACGACGAAGACGACTTGTTGAGCGCCTTTGAGTTCAGACCCAAATCCGTCGGTAAGGATTAGGGCGAGGGCGCGGTAGGGGTGAGCGAAGGTGTCGGGAGGGCCGGCGGCGCTTACTGGGGGGCCTGGGGCCGCATCGAGCGGTCTGGTGGGCGACGCTGACCGATCGC
>JAQCLD010000182.1 GCA_027592785.1 Acidobacteriota bacterium | reverse complement strand
AGCAATTGTACCGTCTGACGACGCACGAAAGGGGCGCTGGGATGGATTATGAGTTCCGATTATGGATTTCCAGGAACCAACGCAATCTCGGCTCTCTGAGAGGGTCCAAACGGCCTGTTTTCGGGGTTGGTTCCTATCTGCGGACTTGTAGAAAGTCCTTTCCTCCCAACAACCGATCCGCCCACCACCAGCCCTCCCAATCCGCCGGCGACTCTCCCAGCCGTCGCTCTAGCAGCGCGCTGAAGCGCTCCATCGCTGCCACCGCGAACTCTCGCCGGGACGCGCCCCCCGGCGACTCCAGGGGCTCCTCCACGACCACCCGGTACCGGAATGGTGCGACCCGCTCGGCCCAGCACGGCAGCAGCGCGGCGCCGCTGTGAAACGCAAACGTCGGAGCCCCGGCAGGGAACCGCGCTGCTCCGCCCAGCAGCGGCACCCGGACCCCTGCGCCTTTTATGGCCAGATCGCCGCGTACGGTCAGTAGGCCATTCTCCGCCAGACAATTCCTGACTTCACGTACATATCCTGGCGCGCGAACATCGTCGATAACGATCCGCCGTTCCAGGTAGCGATCCTCTGCCATACGGTGAAATCGCGCCACGGTGAGTTCGCCGAAACGAGTCCCACCTGGTGACCCATGCGTCGCCAGGCTCAGGTGCGTCAGAGACTCCCCTGAGGACGCTAAGCCGCGCATTAGAACAAACGAACTGCAGGTTGACAGGAACCACAGCACCGCCCCTCGGCCCTGATCCCGAGCGCGCCGCAGGCGCTCCGCGCCATCCAACTCCACCTCGGCGGCCCAATCGGTTCGATGTGACGCGCGGAGGCGCCCCCAATTCAGTTCTGCCCGGCGTGCGTACCACTCAACCGTAAGGCGGTCTACCTGCTCCCGGTTCGACCAAGCTGGCGTGGCGGCGACGATCCGGGAGACGAGTGCCTCCCGCTCCCCGCGTTTGGTGGTTGCCCAAATCTTCTCGATGCTCTGAATCGCCTCTGCGTCTGATCGCGTCGGCGTCACCCCAGCGGCCATCCAGCCGCCAGCCTGCTGCACCAGCCGGGCAACGTCGGAGAGGCGAATTAGTGGTCGCGAAGGCATCCCTACGGTACTCGTCCCCACTGACGTCGCAGCGCCCCTGAAAGAAGTTGTACCCCATGCGGAAGCGGGTCACGCCAACTGCCGTTGGTCCGCGACTGGCGCAGCCTGGCCGCCCATGCCAACGCCTTGCGAACGCTGCCTTGCTCCGCCAGGTGGTGAATCTCACCATAGAAGGCCCAGGAAAATTCGACTCCCGCGCGCATTCGGGGTCGTGACTGTGGCGTCTCCCCGGTTACCAAGTCATACAGCATGGACACTACGTCCACTCCTGCTTCGAGAGCAATCTCTGTAGTACCTCCGAAGCGAGCGTTAAAGTCCACTAGATACAACTCGCCCGTCTCCTTCTCGCGGCGTAGGTCCAAGTTGGCCACTCCGCTGTACTCGATCGACGCCAGTAGGTGCTCGATCCGATGCTCGAGGACTTCGTCGGCGATCGTCTCCGCCGCGACTGCGGGACCATACCGCGCAGGATGCTGGCGCAGCACGCGATAGGTGGCCACGGCCAGCGTACGCCCCGACTCAGCCAGGGCTGTCGCCGACACGTCCTCGCCTTCAATCCATTCCTGGACGACAGCGTCCGAGGCCCCCGGCAGCAGGGCTTCCAGACGCTGGAGGTCCTCCACCCGCTCGATTCCGACGCCGCCGAACGAGCGCCGCGGCTTCCATAGCGCCGGAAACCGGAGTTGGCCCGCCCTCGCCAAGCGCGCCGCCTCGGCGGGCGCCCAGGTGCGAGGAGTGGCGACTCCGCAGCGGCGCGCGATTCCGGCCAAGGAATCTTTGTCATGAAGCGCTTCGAACAGGGCGGCGCCGGGGTTCGGCGCTATGGTGATGCCCTCGGGCAGCTCCCTCACAATCGCATGGCACAGACGCCAGCCCTCGTCTGCGGTCGGCATCACGACCGCAGGCGCGTATCCCCGTAGCCGCTCGATTAACCTATGGCGGGCCTCGTCGGGCCCGCTCTCGTCGCGGGGATAGCGGAAACGGCCCACGGCGTGGCGTGAGTACCCTGCGAAAGCGAGCGGCTCCTGCGACCCGACCCAAACAGGGATTCCCTGTGAGCCCAGCTGGCGGACGATCGCCAGTGCGGCCCGGCTCTGACCGTCCAGTAGAACGACGGCTGGCCTCACTCGGTTCGCACCACTGCTTCTCTTCGAGCGAATCACCAAGAAGCCGCAATTATAGCGTTGCGGTATCGCTGAGAGCACGGCAGGCCGGGGCCAACGGTTACTTCCTATCTTGGAATTTCGCGGGAATGACCTAGTCAGAGGGGAATCCGGGGCAGTTGCACCGGCAATCCCGCTGCATCGACCGCCCCCAGCTGTTCGCAATAGTCGCACTCGCGGATGATGGAGCAATCGGTCTTCCAGCAACTCACCCTTCCGAATTGGGCGTAGACCAATCGAGTCAGGTGGTCGATGCTTCTTCCGCGAAGCAGGACCACGTCTCCCAGCCCGACGATCGAAGGCAAGCGGGCCGCTGCTTCTCGTAGGTCCTGAAAGCCGTGAACCAGGGACGCGTCCATGCCGGCTTGGCGGGCCAAGGACGCGGCGAGATCCGCTTGTGGGCCGACGAAAATTACTCCTTCCGCTGCCGAGGCGATCTTTTCCGCAAGCCAAGCAAATCGCGCTGGAAGGTTGTCTTCCAAGTAGCGGATTTCGGAAATGATCACAAAGCGGCGCCGCCCCTCTACAGTTTTTAGAAACGCAATCGCTGCTTCGAACGACGGCAGCCATCCGTTGTATTCGTCCCGGATTAGGATCGCGCCGTTCGGCAGCGCAACGGGAGCCATGCGCGCGACGTGGGCGTAGACGCCCCTGAGCGCCTGTTGAATCTTGTCCAGCGGAACTTCCAACAGAATTGCCGCGGCAATCGCTCCCAGCACGGCGTTTACCCAATGGACGCCGAAGAGGCCTAGCTGGATTTCCCGTTCGCCGGCGACGGATACAAGTCGAAACTGCAAGCCTTCTTCAATGGAACTGCGAATCTCTCGCGCCCGTGCGATACTCCCGTCGCATTCGCCAAAGAAAACCGTCTTGCCGATCTGCGGCGCAGTCATCCGGCGAACCAAAGGATCCTCGCCGTTCAGCACCGCAACGCCTCCTGGCCGCAACCCGTGCAGCAACTTCTCCTTCTCTCGCGCGGTAATCTCAAGCGTCGAAAGACCCATCGGATGAGCAAGGCTGACCTTCGTGATCACCGCCATGTGAGGAAGCACCGTAGCTGCTCTGCGGCCCATCTCTCCCGTCTGACTGATTCCAATTTCTACGAGCGCGAATCGATCGCTCCGCTTCACCCGCATTAATGATTGCGCAAGGCGATAGTTCGAGTTTCCTTTGGTGACGACGACTCCTGATGGATACCTTGATCGCAGGATCGCGGCGAGACAATCGCGGCTAGTGGTCTTTCCGTTGCTTCCCGTGAAGGCGATGTACCGAGTAGTCCGGTTCAATCGCCGGAAAAGATAGGCGCCTGCCAGACAAGCGGCATTTTGGACATGCCGCGTTGGCGTAGAAGAACTATAGAACTCGCGAATGTTCATGTGCCATGAATACTAGAAAAGGACTCGAGGTAAAGGGGCAGGATAGAGTCCAAGAGTGCCGGTTGGCGACGTGGTCCAGCCTCTGGCCCCGTCCCGAGGCGACGACGTGTACGCAGAGTGCCGGTAGGTCTCATCAACTGCTGGCCACCGCGCGTCACCCGGCAGTTTGCAGCTCTTTTCGACGGGGACGGCGGGGGTCATGGCGTTAGATGACCTGCGAACGGCCATTCTGACCCCCTCGACCGCTAAGGCTGATGGTGGAGCCGATGTGCAAGACGCAGCGATTGTACCGTCTGACGACGCACGAAAGGGGCGCTGGGATGGATTATGAGTTCTTTCCGACTATGGAATATCGAGGAAGCAACCCTCTGAGAGTCCTCTCGGGGTAGTTGGCGACGCTCGGAAGTGCTACGAAGAAGGTAAGTCGTAGCACGATATGCTACCATCGCCAATTATGCGGCAGGCCAAGACCACCGCTGTTAAACAGCGGACAGAACAGCGGAAACCGCCCCTAGGTCGACGCTTCCAGAAGGGTCAGTCCGGCAACCCCAAGGGCCG
>JAQCLD010000073.1 GCA_027592785.1 Acidobacteriota bacterium | reverse complement strand
AGTACCTAACCCTCGCTTCTACAATCAGTTGCAAGCCGCCCGCTGCTCGTCAACCGGACAGTAGTGAGGGCAAATCGTCAGTCGTAGCTCTAGTCGCCTCGGGGTATTGCCTTAAGCTCCCCAACTTTATCAGAGAATCGACATAGGGCCAAGTCCTGATTTTGCTGAGAGTCCCGTACTGGGAGAAGTAGAGTCAGAAGACATGTTCGCCTAGTACTATTCGCTCGGTTTTAGTGGGGCTCCGATTCCCGTAACTAGTTGAAAGGACTAGCCTAACGTGCCCACACCGCGTACCGAGAGGCGATTCCCCCCGCCTCCGCATCGCCAGCATGTAGTACCACTAAATAGCGGAAGTGCAGGTTCTCGCCCGGCTGCAAAGTGATTGAGCCGTCCCGCGCCGGATCGCTGAAGAAATCGTGTTCGCCGAAAATGTTTGCGGCGAATAGCCCGTAAGCCCTTACATGCCAATAAGTTGGGTGCTTGGGATTCGTCGGATGGTCAAAAATGGCGATTCCGTACGTCTTGTCGCCGATCGGGCCAGAATAGTCGACCCAGGGCGACGCCTTGCCCCACACGTTCTTTTCTCCCTGAGCGCCCTCAGCGTTCACGATCACGCCCTGGCCAGGACCGCCGCCCACCGCCTGCTCGCGCATCGAGTCGGCGATTCGTACCGCGAAGGACCCCTCTTTCGTATCAGCGAAATGGACCGGCTCGCTGCCTGCCGCCAGAGTTACGTCGAAGTCCATGGTGCGGACATCGCCGTCTTGCTCAAATCGTACAGTCCGCGACTCCGTCAGTACGGTCTTACCGTCCGGCGCCCTCCACTCGAATTCGACGGACAGCGAGTCGCCGCCCACCGCGCCGACCGATTTGAGTACGATATCCGCTCGATTCGGGGCGCCATCGGCGTTTTCCCAAAAGTTGGCGCCGTTGACTTCGTTGTGGTTGAACCACAGTCCCCTGTGGTGCGGATGATCGCTCGACTCCCCTGGGACGCCTTCCACCATGGGGTATTGCCGGCTCACAATCGTGCCGTCCGCCGCACGCAGCGGATGAAAATAGGGGACCGGGCCCTGTGGGCTCAGGTATAAGGTTGTGAAGTCCTCGCCGGCCAGCATCACGTCGATCTGGTCGTCGTGGTGATCAAAGGAGACCGCCGCCGGCGGCGCTGGCTCCGGCGTAGCCGTCTCGGTCGAACAACCGAGCAGCAACACAGAGGCAGCAATGGAGATGGAGAGCAATTGACCGTTCATCGGCCAATTAGCATACCGAAAATTTCGAGCCGGGGCGACTTATTTGGAGCGACGTCGCATCAAGTACGTCCTGCGTGAAGATCCGGCCACCGCTTGGCTCTTCTCGATCACGAAGAATTTTTCGAACGCTTCTTAGAACCCAGCCTGGTTGTAGCAGTCGAAGATGTCCTCTCGCGTGCGCAGCATGCGCCGCACCTGAGAGTCCTCTTTCGGCACGAATTCGATGATCAAACTCTTGCCCAGCCGCGAGAAGTAGTCGGCCGTCTTCTCGAGCGGCACGTTATTGGCAATGGCCAAGTGATGGATCAGCGCCAGCGCCATAACCAGGTCGGCCGGCCCGCGGCCTTCCAACGATTCCCGTTCCTCGCCGGCCCAACCAATCCCGGTACTGGGGTTCGTCAGTTCGCCGACTAGCGGCAGCAGGTTCTGCGTCCCGTCTTTGCGGCACTGCTGAAAGTTCGCTTCCACCGCGGCTGGGTCAAAATCGATGGCGGTCGTATTGATCCCTTTCTCGCTGGCGACGCGGCTGAAAACGCCGGTATTGGCCCCCAGGTCCCAAACGCTCTCCGGGTTGGCCTGATCGATGAAGGCCGAAACGATCTCGCGTTTCAAGGCGAACGACGCGTCCGAATAGTTCGTCGCCGAATAATAGTTGGCCCAGTCGCCTTTCGGCGCCCAGCTAAGGCTCTCCACCGCCTTATAGAGGCTGTCAAACAGGCCTTGCAATCCGAGACGGCCGACCTGCTTGCGCTCGACTTCGCCTTTGCTGCCGTCATCCGCGCTGCGCTCCTGACTTTTCGCATGCAAGTGGATATGCATGAGCAAAGAGGGCTTCAGACGCGTCTTGCCAGGCAATAGGCGCGCCGCGAGGCCCAACGGGATTCCGTCGATGTTATTCCGCAGCAGAGACGCCAAGCGGACGTCCACATGAGCGATGAGCGCCAGCGGCGCCAAGAAATGTTGGCAAAACTGGCGGTAGCCGATCCAGGGCGCCCCTTCCTGGTATTTCTCAAACGAAAGCGTATCGATGAAAACCGGTCGCGAACCTTGAAACTGGACGTTGTACGCGCTCGCGTCTTTGAGCGTCATGCCGTGCTCAAAGGCGATCTTTTGGATGCGTAAAGTGGTGAGCGCCGCCTCCCGCAGCTGGCTGAAGCACCACTCATAGGGGTACGAGATGATTTCGATCGGTTCGGGCGCGAGCACTTGATAGGCGTCTGGAGCGGCAGCCTCCGCAGGCCCCAGCTCTTGGTGCGTAACCAGCAAACCCTGGCTCGTCAGCGCGTCGTAAAGTCCCGAGCGCATCAGGTGGTCATAATCCTCCTGATAGCGGCGGTTTACCTGTCTCAGTACGCGACCGTCGCGCACGAACACGAAGCCGCTCGGATCGCGAAACGATCCGCCAACCTGCTCTGTGACCGCCTCGATGCTACTTGCGCTTGCCAAGCTTTTCTCGAATCGTCGTCTTGATCGTGAGCCAAGAGGACTTAATGGCAAATGCAGCGCCGAGAAAGCCCGCCATGGCGACCTGCAGGATGTAGCTTCCCGACCCCGGATCGAGATAACCGCCGCAATCGCTGGGCAGAGTCCGTAGTCTGGCAGCCAGCCTGGTTGGAAGGTTCTGGGACTGAATAGACAATGTAGTTCCTCGTCCGCCCGCAGGGTTGCTGCGGGCGCTACAGCCGACTATGGGGCCGCTGGACTTTCCCCGTAAAGCAGGTGTTTCGCTGAGGGTCTGTTTGGCCGCTGCCTGGTGAAATACAGTCGTACTTCTCGCCTTGAGCCTTTTGGAGCCGCTAGCAGGATGTCCAAGCAACACCAAGTAATCTTGCACCCGGTCATGTTCGCGCTCTACCCCGTCGCGTTTCTTTACACCGGGCACAAGAACCTGTTTGATTTCTCCGTGACCTTTGCGCCGGCGCTCGTGACTGTGGTTTTCTCCGCTCTCGTGTGGCTGGTCATTTCTAAGATCACCGGAGACTGGCGGCGCGCCGCCATCCCTACCTCCGCGCTCGTCATGGTCCTTTTCTCGTATAGCGCCGTACAGCGGATCCTGACATCATTCGGCTCGGACGGAACACTCGACCTTTGGTCCAAGATCATCGGCGCCTGCATCGTAGCCGTATTCGTCGCCGCTGTCCTTGCCCTGCGATCAGCCAAAAATCTGGGCTTTGTGAACTACCTGATGAACGTAGTGAGCCTCTTCCTGGTTGCCGGCCCTTTGTTTCAAGTTGGACTCGGTTCGTTCGGCGCTTGGTCGCTCCAAGCGTCGATACCCGACCGAACCGAATTCTACGCGAACACCCTGCCGGACGATGTCGTTCCTGGGCCGGACATCTACTATCTGGTCCTCGACGGCTACGCCCGCCAGGACGCTCTACGCGACTACTTCGACTACGACAACACCGAGATGATCGAGGCCCTGCGGCAGCGCGACTTCGCGGTCGCCGATCAAGCGATTGCCAACTATCCCTACACCTTGGTCTCGGTCAACTCCACGCTCAATTTTTCGTACCTCGGTGAGTTGCTGGGCGACCAGTTGGCGGCGACCGGAGACCAACGGTACCTGCGCCAATTGATGCAAGACAGCCGCGCCGTCCGGTTGCTCAAGCGGGCCGGCTATCGAATCGTCTCGTTCGAGAGCGAGTACTGGGGCGCGAACATCGGCGGGGCAGACGTCAATCTTAAGGAGTGGTGGTTCGTCAATCACTTCAACTTTGGCGTACTGCAGATGACGCCGTTGCCCAGGTTGCTGCAAGCCATGGGCTACACATCGCTCTTCGACCTCCACCGCATACGAACCATATATCCTTTCGATCATATGGACCGGGCCCTGGACGTCGCCGGTCCGAAGTTCGTCTATTCCCATATCTTCTTCGGCCATCCGCCGTTCGTCTTCGGCCCCAAAGGAGAGGACGTCTCCTCAGCAGGCGAATACCTCTGGGAAACCGACGCCAACGACGAAATTGCGAAGCGCAATTTTGTTCAAGGCTATCGTGACCAAATCTCTTACTTGAACGGCCGGCTCCTTGAGACGATCGACCAAATCCGCGCCAATTCCGAGCGTGCGCCGATCATCATCATTCATGGCGATCACGGCGCCGGCCTGCTCTATGACGAAGAAAGTTTAGACGCCACCGATGTTGCTGAACGCTACAACATCTTTTACGCCGCGCATCTGCCCGACGGCGGCAATGAAGACATCTATCCGACCATGAGCCCTATCAACGGTCTCCGGATCGTCTTCAATCGCTATCTCGGAACCGATTATGAGCTGCTGGAGGATCGCGCCTACTTCGCCTCCCAAGGCCTGCCATACGCCTACACGCCGGTTCCCAGCCCCGGTCTTCCCGGGCCCGACGAGACGCTCTCTGTCTTAACGGTTGATCACTAAGTTTTCCGAGCGCATTAGCCTAGCAATCACTTGCAGGCAAACGGCCGCCGCCGCTAGCGACAGTGCCGCTGACAAGACGACTTGCCAAACCTCGGGCCGTTCCCCGGCCAGCACGGATGACAGCAGCTTCGTCTGCGAGAAGAACGGCGCCGCGAGCATCCAATCGGCGTTCTCCGCTCCGTAAATTGCTGCGATCATGCCCGGAGCCATCGCCAGCATCGTCAAAAACCCGAGATGGGGCTGCGCTTCTTTGAGCGTTTTTGAGAACGAGCAGACCAACATCTGCAGCGCCGGCGCCAAGAACGCGGCCGGCAGCAAGATCAGCACGCCGAGCCCGAGCTGCCATGCTTCCAACTGGAAGCGTATGCCCAAGTCCTGCAGCGGAATAGCCTGCATGGCAAGCGCGGAAAGCAGCAGGCACGCCGTGGAGCCCAGTGCCGAAAGGACAGCCGCCCCCAACCACTTGCCGCCGACAACTGCCGACAGAGCGACCGGGTTCATCAACAACGCTTCCAGCGAGCCTCGTTCGCGTTCCCCAGCCGTGGCGTCCGCGGCGGCGCCCATCGAGGCTCCAAAGGCTGAGAGCAGGATCATCATCGGCAGAATGCCGAGAATTTTCGCCGCCCGCTGCTGCGCCGAAGACACCTCGACCTCTTGAACCTCTAGAGTCTGCGCCGCTTGCGGGCTTACGCCGCGGGCCATCAGCCGCAAAGCGCCCGTCGTTGCTGAGTAGCCGCTCAAAAGTTGTCTGGTACGGCTGATCTTGGCCCGCAGATTGTTCTCTGAGCCGTCGTAGATAAACTTCACGAGGGCCGGTCTTGACTCGCTGAAATCTTGTTGGAAGTCCTCGTCGATCACGACGGCAAGGTCTAACGTCCCGGCCCTCACCGCGGCCTCCGCTTCTGCGGGGGCATCTTCCACGGTCACGCCCGCCTGCTGCTCCAGCCAGGTCACTAAGGTCGGCGCATAGGCGGCGCCGGCGATCGAAATCGTAATGTCTTCGGCAGCGATCTGATCTTTGGCGATCTGGGTCAGCATGAAGGAGATGAGCAGCGGCCCGATTACCACGCCAACCGAAGCGGAAAGCAAGGCTCGCCGATCGCGCCGGTGATCGGTCAGCTCCTTGCGAACGAAGACCAGAAGCTGTCGCCAGTTCATCACAGTGCCGATCCTGCTTCCGGCCCCGCCAAGCGGACGAACGCCTCTTCGAGATCCTCACAGCCGGCCTGGCGGCGGATGTCGTCCGGGCTGCCGACGGCGACCGCCTTGCCCCGCGCCACGATCACGATGTCGTCGCACAGCGCCGCCACTTCTTGCATCACATGCGAAGAGAAGATGACCGAACGGCCATCCGAGCGCAGATTCGATATCACCTGCCGCAGCGCGCGCACGCTGGGCACGTCCAATCCGTTCGTCGGCTCATCCAACAGCACATTGGGCGGGTCGTGAACCAACGCCCTGGCCAGCGACGTCTTCATGCGCTCGCCGTGCGAAAAACCCTGCGCGCTACGGTCAGCGATGGAGCCCATATCGAACTGCTCGATCAACTTCCCGGTCCGTCGCTTGAGCGTCTTTTCGTCGATCCCGTGGAGCCGTCCGAAATAGTAGATGTTCTCTCGCGCCGTCAGCCGCGGATATAGACCCTGGATGTCAGGCAAGGCGCCGATCTTGCGGCGCGCCTCAAGTTTGTTGCTCTCGACGTCGGAACCGTCGATCGTCACGGCGCCGCTATCCGCCTTGAGCAGGCCGTAGAGAATCCGCAAAGCAGTCGTCTTGCCGGCGCCGTTAGGGCCCAGCAAGCCAACAATGCGGCCATTCCGCGACGTAAACGAAAGCCCGTCGAGCGCGACCGTCTCGCCGAACCGTTTGGATAGATTGGTGGCCTCGATCATTCGGCCGATTCCTTCTCTTGCACTGCATACGGCCCCGAGAAGTTCAAGAAGAACGCCGGCTGGGCCTGCACGTCGAGGCAAGAAGCATCCAGATCGGCGGCACTAGCCGTGTCAATAAACTCGCCGATCAAGCGCATCCCGCAGCCCGCCATCATCACCCCGTGTCCTGTACCGGGCGAGACGATATGCCGCGAGTTCGGTAGATGCTGCGCAACGTCGTCTCCCCACGACGGCGGCGTAACCGGGTCGACCTCGCCCGAGAGGATCAGTACCGGCAGATCCGATTCAACGGGCTCGTAATAGGACCTATCCACCTCGCCGCGCGGCCAATACTTGCAGGCCTCCGTGCTGGAGTCGAGCATGTCGCGCCCGATAAACGTTCGCGCCGATTCGGCGTCCACTAACTCAAGGTTCAATCGCGGGTAGTCTTCACTGCAGGTCACCGACAAGTACATGCCGTTGGCGATCTCGTCTTCCAGTCCTTCGCTGCTGGACATCAACCCTGCCAATGGCGCGAACTCGCCCTTCGCGGCCTGATCGATGGCCAACGGCACGAGCGAACCGGCCAACGGCGAATACAACGCCATCCGCACCGTCAGTGCAACCATACGTTTGCTGATGGTCGCTTCGGTCTCCTCGCCGGTGCGCGGATGCCGCACCCTAACTGCCCGCGGATTCCGCTCCAAATCCGCCAACAGCGTCTCCAGGCGATCCTTTAAGTCGGGGAAGCGTTCGTCGCACTCGCTGTTGTCGCCGCAGGCCTCAAGCAGTTGGTCGAGCGCGCGCTGAGAATCGCGAGCGGTAAACAGCGGTATCGTCATGTCCGGCGGCGCGACTCCATCTAATACGACGGTGCGCACATGTTCCGGGTGCCGTCTCAGATAAACCAGCGCCGCGCGCGTTCCATACGAGCCGCCCATCGCGTTGATGCGCTCGTACCCCAGCCATTCCCGGACCGCGTCCAGGTCATCCATGGCGATCGTCGTCGTATAGAAACGCGGGTCGCCGTCGAAGCCTTCAAGACACTTCTCGACTTCGGCCTCCGTCAGCGGCGGCGAATCCTGGAAGGCTTCTTGGTCTTCTCGGAACTTGCATTGGAAGACGTTCGATTTGCCCGTTCCCCGCTGGTCCACCAACACGACATCGCGCTGTCGGCGAACCTCTTGGAATACGCCGTCGATCCGCCGGGCCATCGAGGCTGCCCCCTGTCCGGGGCCCCCGGCCAAGAAGAAAACCGGGTCCGGCTGCGAGTCTGCGTTGAAGGCCGGCAAGACCACCGTATTCAACGAAATCTTCCGTCCATCGGGATCGTTGGGGTTCTCGGCTACCTCAAAACTCCCGCAGTAGGCGTCGCTCGGCCCCTGTTCGCTAGTGCAAGGCTCCAGCAGCTCAAAAAACGTCTGCTTTGTGGGTCCTGAACATGCCGCGATCAGCGCCAGTGCGAGCAGGGCACACTTCTTAGCCGCGCGGTTCTTGAACGGATCCTCAGCCATGGCTTCCAAGTAGAGATAGTCATCGCGCGGAACGGATTCTTACAACCGCGCTCAAAAAAAGGTCTCTTGATGATAAGGGTTGAAGCCCTACAGTTGACCCGCCAAGCTGAACATCGGCAGATAGAGCGAGATCAACACGAAGGCCACAAATGCGCCCATGATTAGCATGATGACCGGCTCGATCAAGCTGAGCGCCGCGGTCATGGCGTTCGACACGTCGTCGTCGAAGAACTCGGCGACCGAGTCCAGCATGGCGGGCAGGGCGCCTGTCGACTCGCCAACTTGGATCATCTCGACCGCCAACGGAGGTACAACCTTCGTCTCGGCCAGACTCTTCGACAAGGGCTGCCCTTCGCGCACCTTCTCTTTCGCGTGCGAGATTGCCCGCCGCAGGATCTGCGATCCCATCGACTCGCCCGTCGTTTCCAGCGCAGGGAGCAGCGGTATGCCGCCATTCAGCAGGGTGCTCAACAACCTGCAGATCTGTGAAACCTGATACTTCTGCCAGATGGTGCCGAATATCGGCGCGTTGATCTTCAGTCGGTCCAGCGAAGACTGTGCCGCGGCTGACCTCATCCAAAACACAAGCGCCGTGACGCCCGCCACAAACGCTCCGCTGATCACCCAGAAGTTCTCCGAAAACGTCACTCCGAAGGCCACCAGCCACTGCGTCATTTGCGGTAATTCCGCGTCCATCGAGTCGTACAGGCTGGCGAACTCCGGGACGACGTAAGCCATCAAGAACAGAATCAGTGAGAGCACCAACACCACCAAGATGCAAGGGTAGATCAGCGAAACCAGCACCTTCTTGCGGACACTCAGCGTTACCTTCTGGTACTGCACGTAGCGGTCAATCACCTCCGGCAAACTGCCAGATTTCTCGCCGGCCATCAACGAAGTCACGTAAATCGGCGGAAAGGCCTTCTCGGCCCGGAACGCGTCAGACAGCGGCGTTCCCGTTTTCACCGCCGCGCGGATCGAGGCGATGTGTTTCTGCAGGCCGCGATTGCGGATGTTGCCTTCCAACAGTTCGAGGGACTTGAGGATCGGCAGGCCGGCCCGGATCAGCGTCACGAACTGCTGATTAAAAATCAGGAACTGCTCAAGGGCCAGCTTCGGGCGCTTCGTCGACCCGGTGCCGCTTGGCCCGAATAGCCTTTTCGGGGCAATCGAATAGATCAGCAGTCCTTGCGCGGCGTAGCGTTCGCGCAGGTCATCTTCCGACGTCCCGGTCTCGACCCGCTCGTGGACCACGCCCTGGGGGTCCGCATATTTGAGGACGAAGTCGGCCATTACAGGTTGTCGCTAAGAGCGGTCTCGGGCAGAATCTCCGCTCCGGCAGGCGCCTCGAAGGAGAAAAGCTTCTCATCAAGCCGCGGATTGGTGCGTTCACTGCTGAAAACGAAATCCGTCACCGACTCGTCCTGACCGTGCGCGCGAAGCGCTGACAACCGATAGTCTTGCGCGGGTTCGAAGTAGAACTCAACCGTCGTGTAAGCTTCCTGCCCCGTGCGTCCCTCTCCGACCAGCGCTCGCTTGCCGTCAATCGTCTCGAATCGCAGGTTCTTGAACTGGCGCGAGAAATCCAGCCGCCCCAGCAGAAACGAGAGCGGTGCGCGCAGGTCGACACTCTGGTCCAGTAAGATCGTCCGCACCTGGTTGGTGTAAGGGTTGTACTGGTAGAGTCGCTCTCCGTCGCCGACGAGCAACTTTCCTCGCGGCTCTGTATAGTCCCAGCGCATCCGATGGGGCCGGTAAAGCAGCACCGTTCCGCGTTCCGCCGGCCGGCTGGCCCCGCCGAAACTAATCGTTTGGCTGAAGTCGATCGACAGCGTGGCGAGTCGGTTGTAGTGCAGTTCGATAGCCTGGCTGACTTCGCCAATCGAAGCCTGCTGCGCCAACAGAAGCGGCGTCGAAAGCATGAAGCAGAACACCGCAGAAATGGTAAAGCGCACCACATACTGTGTGACGCGCCGGAACCGAAAATCGTTGAGCTGAATCAAGAAGCGCGGGAATTTCTTGCCGATGCAGCGCGACCGGCGCCCTGACGTTCCGGTTGGACGGGCTTCTTGACCTCGGCTCCCGCCGTCAGACGCTCGATTTGATCGGAGATGCAAACGCCGATGATCGGCTGTTCCGCGTTCTTGAGAATATCGACGATGGAACTGTGATCCGTCTCGAGGAACAACGTCTTACCGTCGGTCAACAGATGGACTTCGCCGCCGTCTTGGACCGCCGCCATGAACTGCGGACCTAATTCCTTCTTCAAGAATCGCAGAACTTTGCGAATCTTCTGCAGCGAGATGCCCTTGCGTCGCAGCTCAGTGATGAGCGAGACCTCAACCACTTCATGCAATTGGTACATGCGACGATGCCCACGCTGTAGCGGAGACACGACGCCTTGCTCGTCCCACCATTGAAGTTGGCGTAGGCTCACACCGGTCATATTCGACACGTCAAGGCTGCTGTAGGTATCAGCGGCGTATCCGTTGACTGGTCGGCGATGGTTCTTCTCGTTCAAAGCGATGGCTCCCACGGGCATTGCCCAATAGTACCTAGCGATTGTACAGCAGGACGTTCACGTCTGAACACCCTCCGCTAGGCCCTTGCAAAACGACGGTCTTAGCCGCCTCCGACAAACTGCACGATCTCTAACTGATCGCCTGGGAGCAACTCTGTTGCTTCCCACACGGTCTTAGCCGCGATGCCTCGATTGTATTCCACTGCCACACGGTCCAGCGGTAAATCGAGACTCGCAAGCAAACTTGTCAGAGTCGTTCCGGGTTCGACGCTCCGCGGCTCGCCGTTGACGACGATGCTGAATTCGCGGAGTTCTTCCGACCCGGGCACGTGGACATTATAGGCGCAACGTCGGGCCCCGGCGCCGCTTTTTTTGACTGAGCGACGATAACAGTTGAAGCCCTCGTCTCAGACCGCGGCAAACGCGATAAAAGACGGAGGGAAAACACCTAGACGCATGCTGACTAGGACCGCTTCAACGAGCTAAGATGGTTCTTACGACGCTCCGACGATTGCTGCAAATCGCTCTGTTCATTGCCCAACACCGCACAACGCATGTCAATCCGTCGTCGAGAGTCGATCGAAGCCCTCCCAACTCATGTGTGCAGTGGGGCAAATCTGAACGATAAGGTGTTGCAAGACTGAAACAGGCAGTCGTTCCAGTCGTTCGTCGGCGACCGCGGAGTCGTCCGCGCATCTCGACCGGGAAGTAGAGCGGCCATCCATCCATGAGTACCTACGTGATCAAGAAGGGGCTCGACTTGCCTATCTCCGGCGAGCCCGAACAGAAGATCGGTGCAGCCCCCGCGCCCAGTCGGGTCGCGCTGTTAGCGGCAGACTATGTCGGCATGAAGCCCACAATGTACGTCCGCGAAGGCGAGCAGGTGCAGCGCGGCCAGCTGCTGTTTGACGATAAGAAGACCCCAGGAGTGCGCTACACCGCGATTGCGTCCGGCACCGTTGTTGCTGTCAATCGCGGCGAACGGCGGGCCTTTCAGTCGCTCGTGATCGAGCTCGACGAGAGCGAACGCTCCGGTTCAGCGAAGTCCGTTCCCTTTGCCGCCTATACCGGTCAGCCTGTTAACGGCCTGGACCGCGATGAGGCCAAGGCGCTCCTGCTCGAGTCCGGCCTGTGGACTTCGCTGCGCAGCCGTCCCTTCGGTCGCGTGCCGAACCCCGCCGACATGCCCGCCGCCATCTTTGTGACGGCAATGGACACGAATCCGCTAGCGGCCTCGGTCGATGCCGTATTGGCCGGCAATGAAAAGCCGTTTAGCGCCGGCCTCGAAGCGCTGGCCAAGTTGATTGACGGCCCCGTGCACGTCTGCAAATCGCCGGGCTCTGCGGTGCCGACGCCCGCGGGCGGCCAAGTTTCCGTCTCAGAATTCGCCGGACCGCATCCCGCAGGCACCCCCGGCGTTCACATCCACATGATTAAGCCCGTCAGCCGGGCTCGCAGCGCCTGGTATGTCAACTATCAAGACGTGATTGCCATCGGCGTCCTCTTTTTGGAGGGCGTTTTGTTTGTGGACCGCGTGATTTCATGCGCTGGACCCGCTGTCCAAAGCCCGCGCCTGCTGCACACCCGCGTCGGCGCTTCGACGGACGACCTTTCAGCCGGTCAGCTGATCGACGGCGAAAACCGCGTCATCTCCGGCTCGATCCTCTCTGGCCGCAAGGCCGAGGGCGAGATTTTGGGGTACTTAGGCCGCTATCACCTGCAGGTCTCGGTGCTCCGCGAAGACCGCGAGCGAGAGATCCTGGGCTGGTTGGCTCCGGGTTGGAACAAATTCTCGCTGGCCAATATCTACGCCGGCAAATTGATTCCCGGCCGCAAGTTTGGTTTCACCACGTCGACCAACGGCTCTCCGCGCGCGATGGTGCCGATTGGCCTCTACGAAAGAGTCGTGCCCCTGGATATCATGCCGACCCAGCTGCTGCGGGCAGTACTGATGCACGACACCGAGACGGCTGAGGAGCTGGGAGTCTTGGAACTGGAAGAGGAAGACGTCGCTTTGTGCTCCTTCGTGGACCCCGGCAAGTCGGACTACGGTTCGCTGTTGCGCCAGGTACTGACGACGATCGAGAAAGCAGGCTAACGCTGTACGACGATGAGTAATCCGCTAGATCCGGAAAAGCTATTCGGTAAGGGCGGGCCGCTCGAGCGGCTCTACCCTCTACACGAAGCAAACGACACATTCCTGCGAACGCCGGGGCATGTCACCCGCGCTGCATCACACGTTCGCGACGCTATCGACCTCAAACGCTTGATGGTCACTGTCGTCGTCGCCTTGGGCGGATGCATGCTCATGGCCATGTACAACACCGGCTACCAGGCGAACTTGGCCATTCAGGCCGGCGCCCTGCCGCTCGACAACTGGCAGACCATGGTCTTCCAGCTGCTCGGCCTACAGTTCCTGGCGACCAGCGTACTCTCCTGTGTTGTCCATGGCGCGCTTTACTATCTGCCGATATATATAGTGACGCTGGCGGTCGGCGGCAACGTTGAGGCCTTGTTCGCGGTGGTGCGGCGGCACGAAATTAACGAGGGTTTCCTGGTTACTTCGGCCCTGTTCCCGCTCGTCCTGCCGCCAACGACGCCGCTGTGGCAGGTCGCTCTGGGCATTGTCTTCGGTGTAGTCATCGGCAAAGAGATCTTCGGCGGCGTCGGCATGAACATCTTGAACCCGGCGCTGACCGCCCGGGCGTTCCTGTTCTTCGCCTACCCCGCACAGATGTCCGGCGATAAGGTCTGGGTAGCTGCCGATATCCTGCCCGACGCTGTTAGCGGTGCGACAACCATGGCGGACGGCGTCAGCGGTGCAACCTGGTTAGCACGAGCGGCCGTAGACGGCCCAGAAGTGCTCACCTACCTCAATTGGTGGGACGCCTTTCTGGGCTTCATCCCCGGCTCGATGGGCGAGACTTCAACCCTGCTCTGTCTCGCCGGCGCCGCCATACTGATTTTGACGGGAATCGGATCGTGGCGGATCATGAGTGGTGTAGTGGCCGGTTCTTTCGCCATCACCCTCCTGTTAAACGCGATCGGCTCCGACACGAACCCGCTCTTCGCTGTTCCCTTCCACTGGCACATCGTCCTTGGCGGCTGGGCTTTCGGCATGGTCTACATGGCCACCGACCCCGTCTCCGCCTCGCACACCAACATCGGCAAGTACATCTACGGCTTCCTGATCGGCATCATGGCCATCCTGATCCGCGTCGTGAACCCGGCTTTCCCCGAAGGCATGATGCTTGCCATCTTGTTCATGAATCTGTTTGCCGCCTTCATTGACTACTGGGTCATTCAGGCGAACGTGAAACGGAGGGCAGCTCGTTATGCAGCGTAGCGTCGGCTATATCATCATGTTCGCGACGCTGATATGCGTCGTTTGCGCTGTGTTGGTCTCTTCGGCCGCCGTTGGCCTGAAGGATCGCCAAGTCGAGAATCAAGCCCTCGACAAGCAGCTGAACATCCTCCGCGCTTCCGGGCTTGCCTTGCCGACCGAGCAGTTGAGTCGCGAAGAGATCCAGTCGCGGTTCGCGACCGTCAAGGCAGTCGTGGTCGAACTACAAACCGGCAACGTTGTCGAAGATGCCCCGATCGACGTCGCGACCTTCAGTGTTCAAAAGGCTGCCGGTTCGCCCGACTTAGGCTACGTGGCCCCCGACAACAACGCCGGCATCTCACGCTTGTCCAAGTATCAAGTGGTCTATCAGGTTCTTGGCGAAGATGGTGGAGTGCAGATGGTTGTCATCCCCATTAAAGGCTACGGACTCTGGTCCACGCTCTACGGGTTCTTGGCGCTCGACCGCGACACCACGACGATCCGCGGCATCACCTACTACCAACATGGCGAGACCCCTGGCCTTGGCGGCGAGGTAGACAATCCGCTTTGGAAGTCCATGTGGACCGGCCGCAAGGCCTACGACGAAAACTGGGCCCCGGCGATCACCGTGATCAAGGGCCAAGCTGGTCCCGCGTCCTCGGACCCTTACCGCGTCGACGGCCTCTCGGGGGCCACGATCACCAGTCGCGGCGTCTCGAACATGATGGAGTTTTGGCTTGGCGAGAACGGCTTGGGGCCCTACCTCAAGGCCTTCCGCGAAGGGCAGAAGGGATAGGAGGCGACCTCATATGGCTACTCCAATGAAAAAGGTCCTGTTGGACCCCTTATTCGAGAACAATCCGATCGCTCTACAAGTGCTCGGGATTTGTTCGGCGCTCGCCGTGACCACCAAGATGGAGACGGCCTTGGTTATGGCCGTCGCTGTAGTTGCCGTCACGGCTCTCTCAAATCTGTCAGTCAGCGCCCTGCGTAACTACATTCCGTCCAGCATTCGCATCATCGTCCAGTTGACGATTATCGCTTCGCTGGTGATCGTCGCCGACCAGATCCTGAAGGCTTACCTTTTCGAGATCAGCAAACAGCTCTCCGTCTTCGTCGGTCTGATCATCACCAACTGCATCGTGATGGGACGCGCTGAAGGTTTCGCCATGCAGAATCCGCCGATGGCCAGTTTCGTCGACGGCGTCGGCAACGGCCTCGGCTACGGCGTCATTCTAGTCGTCGTTGCCTTCATTCGTGAACTGACCGGTTCAGGCAAGCTCTTCGGCGCCACGATTCTGCAAACCGTAAACGAGGGCGGCTGGTACGTCCCCAACGGCTTGATGCTGACTTCTTCGGCCGCATTCTTCTTGATTGGCCTATTCATTTGGGGCCTGCGTACCTGGAAGCCAGACCAAGTGGAGACAGAGGACTAGTTGCATGGAACACTATCTGAATCTAGCGGTCAAATCGATCTTCATCGAGAACATGGCGCTGGCCTTCTTCCTGGGCATGTGTTCGTTCTTGGCCGTGTCCAAGAAGGTGAAGACGGCCATGGGTCTCGGCGTCGCGGTCATCTTTGTCTTGGCGCTCACCACGCCGATGAACAACGTCCTCTATCAGTACTTTCTGAAAGACGGAGCGATGGCCTGGATCAGCCCGTCCCTTGGTCAGTATGATCTGTCGTTCTTGGGCTTCCTAGCCTACATCGGCACGATTGCCGCCATCGTCCAAATCGTCGAGATGGCCCTCGATAAATACGTCCCTGCGCTCTACACCGCATTGGGCGTTTTCTTGCCTCTGATCGCCGTCAACTGCGCGATTCTGGGCGCGTCGCTGTTTATGGTCGAGCGTGATTACACCTTTAGTGAGAGCGTTGTCTACGGTCTCGGCGCGGGTGTTGGTTGGGCGCTGGCGATCGTCGCACTCGCCTCGATCCGCGAACGCATGAAGTACAGCAATGTGCCCGCTGGCCTGCGCGGCTTGGGCATCACGTTTATCATCACGGGCCTGATGGCGATTGGCTTCATGGCCTTCGGCGGCATCCAGCTATAGAGCGACGAGGGAGAGGACTTAAAGCATGGATACGATTGCTCTAGGCGTTCTAATGTTCACGGCCGTGATTCTCGCGCTCGTGGCGGTTCTCATGGTCGCTCGCAGCAAGCTAGTGGCGGCCGGAGAGGTCGAACTGGTTATCAATGGCGACAAAGCCATGAAGGTCCAGTCCGGCGGCACGTTGCTCAATACGCTGGCGAACAACAAGATCTTCATCCCCTCCGCTTGCGGCGGCAAGGGCAGCTGCGGCGTCTGCAAGGTGGACGTGATCGAAGGCGGCGGCTCCATGCTGCCCACCGAGACCGGTCACATCTCGCGTGGCGAAGCCCGCGAAGGTTGTCGGCTCTCCTGCCAGGTCAAGATCAAGCAGGACATGAAAATTCATGTTCCCGATGAGGTCTTCTCCGTCAAACGTTGGATGTGCAAAGTCCGCTCCAACGACAACGTCGCGACCTTCATCAAGGAACTGATTCTCGAACTCCCCGCCGGCGAGTCCGTCCCGTTCCGCGCTGGCGGCTACATCCAAATCGCATCCCCGCCGTATCACTGCAAGTTCAGCGATTTCGATATCCCCGACGAGTACCGCAAGGATTGGGATCACTTCAAACTGTGGGACATCGAGTCCAAGGTCGACGAACCCATCGAGCGCGCTTACTCGATGGCCAACTACCCCGAAGAGTACGGCATCATCATGCTCAACGTGCGTGTCGCGACGCCTCCGCCGCGAACCACCGGCCTCCCCCCTGGCAAGATGTCGTCCTATATCTTCAAGCTCAAGCCGGGCGACGAAGTTGAGATCTCCGGCCCGTTCGGCGAATTCTTCGCTCGCGAGACCAAGGCTGAGATGTGCTTCATCGGCGGCGGCGCCGGCATGGCCCCGATGCGCTCGCATATCTTCGATCAGTTCCGCCGCGTGCACACCGACCGCAAGGTCAGCTTCTGGTACGGCGCGCGCAGCTTGCGCGAGGCTTTCTACATCGAGGATTTCGACTCGATCGCCGCCGACAATCCGAACTTCGAATGGCACATGGCCATGTCTGACCCGCAGCCCGAGGACAACTGGACTGGCTACACCGGGTTCATTCACCAAGTGCTCCACGACAACTACCTCAAGGACCATCCGGCCCCCGAGGACATCGAATACTACATCTGCGGACCGCCGATGATGAACCAAGCGGTGTTCAAGATGCTCGACAGCCTCGGCGTCGAGCCTGAGAACATCAAGTACGACGACTTCGGTTAAGCCGCGAGTCATACTCATCAAGAGGCCGCGCTCGCTCACTGCGGGCGCGGCCTTCTTACTTCCAGCCGCCATGAACCTTTCGCTTTCCCGCCGATCCCTCCTTTTCCTACTGCTCTTGATGGCCGCGTGCGGCCCGCAAGGTCCGCAGGAGTACGCCTTCGAGGGTCGCGCCATGGGGACGAGCTACACGGTCAAGATCGTCGCCGAAGCGCCCCTTGAATCGGCGGAGACTGACAGGCTCGCCGGCATCATCTACGCCGCTATCGAAGACGTCAACAGCAAGATGTCGACCTACAAAGAAGACTCCGAGCTCTCGCGCTTCAACCAGCTCAAGACCGACGAACCCTTTGCCGTATCCGCCGAGACCCTCCAGGTACTTGCCGAAGCCCAACGCATCGGCGCCCTTTCCGATCGCGCCTACGACATCACCGTAGGGCCGCTGGTCAATCTCTGGGGCTTCGGTCCTGGCGCTCGCGCCAACGACATCTCCGACGAGGTGATCGAGAACGCCCGAGCCTCCGTCGGCTGGGAAAAGATCGAGATCGACGCCGCAGCCTCGACCATCCGCAAGCTGCATCCCGACGTTTATGTCGATCTCTCGTCCATCGCCAAAGGCTACGGCTCCGACCGCGTCGGTGAGGCCCTTGCCGCCGAAGGCTACCCGCGCTACATGGTCGAGCTGGGCGGGGAAATCCGCGCCGCCGGACGCAACCTCGGCGGCGAGCCTTGGCGGCTGGCCATCGAGCGTCCCGTCGAAGATCAACGCGCCATCGAGCGCGTCGTAGCCCTCGAGAATCTCTCCATGGCGACCTCGGGAGACTACCGCAACTTCTACGACGCCGATGGCGAACGAATCTCGCACACCATCGATCCTCGCACCGGGCGCCCCGTACGCGGCCGCGTAGCCGCCGTCAGCGTCATCGACTCATCCTGCATGACCGCCGACGGTTGGGCCACCGCGCTCACTGCCCTTGGCGAAGAAGAGGGCTTCACCATCGCCGAGCGCGAACAGCTGGTCGCCCTTTTTCAACTCGGCCAAGACGACGGAACCTTCGAGCAACGTCCTACTACCGCGTTTACGCAGCACTTCGGCGAATGATCGCTACACGCTTGCGCGCCTTGGCCCGTCTAAACTCCTAGAGCAATGAGCACTGTCCCCGCCGCCCTCCAAGCTCCGCTTTCCGACTTCGACCGATCCGACGAGTTCGTGCGCTCGGCAATCCGCCGGGTGGACAGCGCTCGTCTCAACCTCCAGCCCGCTCCCGAGCGCTGGACCGTCCTGCAATGTTTCGCGCATCTAACTGCCGTCAACGTCGCTATCGCCGATGCGATGGAGAAAGCACTCGACTCCCTCCCGCGAGACGCTGCCGCGGTTGACCGGCTAAGGCCTGGTCTTATCTGGAGCCTATTCTTCAAGATCCTAGAACCTCCCGTCAGGTTTAGGGCCCGCGCTCCCGCTGCCATCCAGCCGAGTCCGATGCTAGATGCCGATGAGACTGCAGCCGCGTTCACGGCGGTGCACGATAGGCTGCGTAGCTTGGCCTCGCGCTGCGAGGGCGTCGACCTCAATCGGTCGGCTTTCCGCCACCCCTTCATCCCGTTGCGCATCTCTATCGGCGGCGCATTTCTGCTGATCGCCGCTCACGACCGCAGGCATCTTTGGCAGGCCGAACAGACGGGTCATCTACAATAAAGGCAGCCATGCTCGGACTCGTCGGAATCACCATCCTCGCCATCGGCATCCTCATGGCTGCCATGGCTGTCGGTGTGATATTTAACCGCAAAAGCCTGCGCGGCTCCTGTGGCGGGGCCGATGTGGTCGACTGCGACGGCGAATCGCTGGCCTGCGGATCCTGCCCTAACAAGGCTGACAATCAGGCCCGCAAAGCCAAGCAGAACGAACTGCTTCAGCACCTCTCGGGCCGTTAGGCTCGCCTGTGGTATAATGCCGGTGCGTCCTCACGCTCCGCCGCTATGAAGTTTGCTCTCGTTGCCCCTCTCGTTGCTCTAGTCCTCGCGCCCGCCTACGCTCAGGAACTGCAGCCTTCCGACGCCCAGAATCTCGTCGTCTATCAAGAGAGCGGACGTTTCGCCGGCTGGCCCGCCAATCACGGCATCTGGTCCTGGGGCGACGAAATCCTCGTCGGCTTCGAACGCGGCTACTTCCGCGACAACCAAAGCGGCCACGACATCGACTACTCCAGCCCCGCCGAGCACGTGCTGGCCCGCAGCCTCGACGGTGGCCAGACCTGGTCAATCGAGCAGCCGCACAGCCTGCAGCCGCCGCCCAACACCAAAGTCGCCAACGTGCTCACCGGGCCCGACGGCCCTCCCTTGCGTGACTGCGCCGGCGGCTACGACTTCTCCAACCCCGACTTCGTCATCACGTTTCGCATGGAGAGCCATCAGAATGGCCCGTCGCACTATTACGTCTCTGGGAATCGCGGAAAGACCTGGAACGGCCCCTGCAACCTCGGCGACTTTGGCCAACCCGGCATCATGGCCCGTACCGACTATCTGGTCAACGGCCACCGAGACATGACCGTCTTTCTAACCGCCGCCAAGCGCAACCGACAAGAAGGACGAATCATCGTCGTCCGCACCAGCGACGGCGGCCGTAACTGGAACTTCCAGTCCTACATGGGCCCCGAGCCGCTCGACTACTCCATCATGCCCTCCAGCGTGCGCCTCGGCCCGGCGTCGATCGTCAGCGCCGTGCGCCGCCGCAACTGGATCGATGTCTATCGCTCCAACGACAACGGCGATTCTTGGACCCTGCTCAACCAGGCCGCAACCGACATCGGCGGCAATCCGCCCAGCATGGTTCATATGCCCGACGGTCGCCTGCTGATGACCTACGGCTACCGCAAAGCTCCTTACGGCATCCGCGCCCGCTACAGCGAAGACGAGGGACTCACCTGGAGCGAGCCAATCATCCTGCGCGAAGACGGCGGCGGCAGCGACCTCGGCTACACCCGCACAGTCGTGCGCCCCGACAGCAAACTCGTCACCGTGTACTACTACAACACCGACGCCGCCCGCGAACGCTTCATCGCCGCCACCATCTGGGACCTCAATTCGGTCCGCTAGCGAACGCTTGGACGACAAGTAATTTGGGGCCGTGAGCTTTTGGCGGAACATTTCCCCCGCTGTCCCCGTAGTACATCAAAATGGGAATACGAGTCGTTTTCCCCGTGGTCGTTGCCCTTCTTCTGACCGCCAAGGGCCCGGCGGCCGACGATCTCGATGCCGACGAGATCATGTCCCGAGTTGCCGCTAATCAGGAGCGCGCCTAAGCGGCGCGCGCGTCAATCGTCTTCGAGCGCGAGGTGCATACCCGCCTGACAAAAGACCGCAAGCTTCATCGCGAAGAGAAGTACGTATTTACGGTTACGCCCACTCCCGACGGGTTTGAAGCGTCGCGCGTCTCGTTCGAAGGCTGGCTGCTCCACAAGGGTGAACTTCTTCCTTACGCCGAACCCCACTGGTAGCGCGCGATGGTCGACATCGACGCCATCTTGAGCGACATCCTGCTCGACTTCGTGAGTCACAATAAGTCCAGGGATGGCATCGAAGACGAGCTGTTTCCACTCACGAGCCGCGAGCAAGAACGCTACGTCTTCCGGTTGCTCGGAGAGGAGCAGGTCGACGGCCGCGACACGTTTCACGTAGCCTTCGAACCTAGAGGGAAGTCTCCTAGCTATCGACGGGAGCGAGCTGCCTGGAAGGGGGAAGCATTCATCGACAAGCGAGAGTTTCAACCGGTCTACGTGACTACTGACATGGCGCGCAAGGTCCCACTGGCAATCCGCGCACTCTTTGGAACGAACTTGACGCAAGTCGGCTATTCGTTGAGCTTCAGCGAAGTTGAAGACGGAGTTTGGCTGCCCGTCTCCTACGGCGGTGAGTTCAAGGTCAAAGCCGGCTTTTTCTACAATCGCGTGGCGACAATTTCGCTGGTGAACCGTGACTTCCGCCGCACTGAGGTAGACAGCACGATCAAGTTCGCCGGACCTTAGCTGGAGCGGAAAGCAGCTCAAGGAAGGAATAAGCCCTGGCGCGCCCGCATCGGCGCTGCAAGAAAACTCTTGCATAGGTGGAACGCATACACGTATAGTAGTTCCCAATGCACCAGCCTAAACTCACTCCGCTCGAACTCCGCATCATGGAAGCCTTGTGGAAAGAGGGTAGACTTGCGATCCGGGAAATACAGGAGTGCTTTCCCGAGGAGGATCGACCGGCCTACACCACGATCCAAACGACGGTGTACCGCCTCGAAGACAAGGGTGCCCTACGGCGCGCCAAGAAGATCAGCAATGCACACATCTTCGAGGCTGTCCTGACGCGGAGCGAAGGGCGCGGTCGGCTGATCGACGACCTGCTCGATTTGTTCGGCGGACGGGCCCAGCCGGTAATGGCTCATCTGGCGGAGACGGGAAAGTTGACGCTCGAAGACGTCCGTGAGGTGCAGAAACTCATCAAGGATTTGGCAAAGGCCGACCGGCTGGGCAGGGCAAAGTAGAGTACGCCGAAGTCAGGGAGAACGAACCCATGCAACATCTCATTGCCCCATTGGCCAATCACATGTGGCAGTCCACGGCGTTCGTTGCCGCGGTTGCAGTTGTCTGCCTCGCTCTCCGCAATCACTCGCCGCGCCTACGTTATTGGCTGTGGCTAGCGGCGTCTCTGAAGTTCCTAGTTCCGTTCTCCGTGCTGGTCTCGCTGGGCGCCAGTTTCGATCGGCCGCAGGAAAGCGTTCCGGTCGTGCAGGCGTTGACCGTGGAACAGCTGTCCTACGCCTTCGCTCCCGCGCCGCCTTCTCTGGCTGCGGCAGAAACTCCGGCTGCAGCCGTTGCGTGGTCGACAGCGCTACTTTGCCTGTGGGCAGCCGGTTTTATCGGGATCGCGGTGTGGCGGTTTCGCCAGTGGCGGTCGTTGTACGTGATTCGCCGTCAGGCAGAATCCGTCTCGCTGGAGTTTCCCGTGCCTGCTGTCGAAGCTGATTCTCTCATCGAGCCAGGCATCTTCGGAATCGTGCGGCCGGTGCTGTTGCTTCCGCGCGGACTGCGCGGTCAGCTGACGGACGAGCAGTTCGAGACACTGATCGCGCACGAGCTGTGCCACGTACGCTACCGGGACAACATGACCGCTGCGATGCACATGGCTGTCGAAGCTCTGTTCTGGTTCTACCCGCCCATTTGGTGGATCGGCGCGAAGCTCGTGGCCGAACGCGAGCGCGCCTGCGATCAGAGCGTGCTGGCGCAAGGCGGTTCGGCGGAGGTCTACGCGGCTAGTATCCTCAACGTCTGCAGGCACTACCTGGAATCGCCGCTGCTTTGCGCTTCCGGCATCACGGGCGCCGAATTGAAGACTCGTATTCACGAGATCATGGAGAGGCGTGCGGGTCGTCCGCTGAGCGCGATGCGCAAAGCGGCGCTGGCGATTGCAGCGCTCGTGGCCGTCAGCATACCCGTGGCCATCGGCCTTCTGCGGCCCCAAACGCTGCCCCCTCCAGCGGATTATATGTATGGGGTGGTGTCGGTGCGGCCTTCGGCATCGAACGAGGGCGACTCGCGGATCGATCCCGACTCCCACGGCGGCATGCAAGTGCAGAATGTCGCCGTCATCATGCTCATGACATTCGCCTATGATGTCCCGGCCGAGCGGTTCGCCGATGTCCCCGAATGGGTGACGACGGATCGGTTCGACGTAGGCTTTACGCCAGAGCGCGAGGAAATGAGCTTTGCGCCCGTTTCGCGGTCGGAAGGAATATCGTCCGACCAGGTGGAAGGCTTGATGAGCCGCCAGCGAGAGCGCATGCAGGCGGTGCTGCGCGACCGCTTTGGCTTGGTTGTGCGAGCGGAAAGTCGGGAGTTACCGTTCTATGCACTCACCATCGCCAAGGGCGGCTCGAAACTGACTCCAGCCGCCAAAGACGGCTTTATGCGCCTCCTCGGCAGCCGGGGTTGGTTCACAGCCAAGGGCGTCGATCTGCAGGAGCTGACCCTGGGGATGTCAAACCAAAACCTGCTGGGGCGGCCGGTGGTCGATGAAACGGGACTGGGCGGCAGATATGACGTGGAACTCAAGTGGACCCCAGACCGGTCAATGCCGCCCCTAGGGGCCCGAGGGCCGGTCGGACCCCGTGAGCCGCCCGGTGGCGACGGCGGCGGCGAAGGCTCCGTCTTCGCCGCTCTGACGGAGCAACTCGGCATCAAGGTCGAATCGCGCAAAGGACCCGCGTCGGTGCTGGTGGTCGAGAAGATCGAGAAGCCGGAAGGGAACTAGAAAGGAGATACCCTCATGCACTACGTCCGCTTTGCTCTAGTCGTCACGTTCTTGTTGGTGCACGTGGCCTTCGCTCAGGGGCCGATTCCTGATACGGTGACCGGACGCGTCCTCGGCTCCTGGCTTGAGGCCTTCAATAGCGCTGACCGCACGCGTATCGAGACGTTTGTCGAAGGCTGCGGCTGGCCGGCGCCTGTCGAAGCTATTCTGTCGTTCAGAAATCAGACCGGCGGGTTCGATCTAGTTAGCGTTGAAAGAAGCGATGCTCAAAGCATCGAGTTCACTGTCAAGGATCGCGCTAGGCAAGCTGACGTGATTGGTCGCATCGTCCTCAGCGGTGATCCGCCGCAGGTTAGCGACACGTCCATTCTGCTGATTCCGCCGGGCGGAGAGCGGCTCGGCTTCGAAGTTGATGCTGCGACCCGCAACGGCGTAATCGACGCTGCGATGGCAAATCTCCGGGAGCGCTATGTTTTCGCGGATACGGCCGACACGATGGCGGCGGCCATCGATGAACGCCGGCGGGCCGGCGAGTACGACACTGTCACAGACGGTTCAGCGTTAGCCAAACTCCTGACGGACCATCTGCGCGAGGTCAGCCACGACTTGCATCTACGCGTTAACTTCAGCCCCGTGGCGACGCCCCCGCCGCCGGAGGATCGTGAGCCCACACCTGAAGGCCGTGAGCGCTTTCGCGCTAAGATGGCTCGCATGAACTGCGGTTTCGAGAAGGTCGAAGTATTGCCCGGGAACGTCGGCTACCTCAAGTTCAACATGTTTGCTGAACCTGGGATTTGCGGGCCGACGGCGACGGCGGCCATGAACTTTCTCGCGAACGTGAGTGCCTTGGTCATCGACATGCGCCAAAACGGCGGCGGCTCACCGGCGATGGTGGCCTACGTGTCGACCTACTTGTTCAGCACGTCCACTCACCTGAATGATCTCTACACGCGCATGGACGATTCGACCCGTCAATGGTGGACCTTGCCCCACGTCCCGGGAGAACGCCTGGCCACTCAGTCGGTATACATACTGACCTCGGTCCGCACGTTTTCGGCCGCCGAGGAATTCACTTACAACTTGAAGAGTCTGGGCCGCGCCACGATCGTCGGCGAGACGACCGGCGGCGGCGCGCAGCCGGTACGGGGCGAACGGTTGGATGGGCGGTTCATGTTGAGGGTGCCGTTTGCACGCGCAATCAACCCGATCACCAAGACGAACTGGGAAGGCACTGGTGTCGAACCTGACGTGAAAGCTCCTGCCGCGGAAGCGCTGGAGCAGGCCCTCGAACTCATATCCGCCGCAGGGCGCTAGCGTGAGCTCCGTCCCGCAAGATGCGAGACTTGAGAACGGCACTGCAAAACTAGACCACAAAGCGGCGGTGTGAAG
>JAQCLD010000072.1 GCA_027592785.1 Acidobacteriota bacterium | reverse complement strand
CAGATGCTCTGCTTCTACGCTGCCGTTCCACTCCAAGCTGGTCTAGTTTTCCGGCGCCGCCCTGGTCTATTTTTACTCCGCCCTTGACAGCTGTTTTCTCATCTCTTGATTTGGCCAGGATGAACAGGGAGAAAAGAACTGCATAGACCGAAACAAACAGCTTCCCGGCAATTTGGACATTCGTGAGTTGCGCTAACAGTCCGGTCAGCCAGTAAAACAAGACATAGGGCCCAACCCGTTGGTTGACGGTGTAATACTCGGGCAAATCGAACGCCGGATTAGCAAAGTCCTGAACGGCTTTGGTAAGGAACAGATGTTGTGGAAGGTCCTGCATCGGCAGGTACGTGAAAGCCCAGATTGGGAAAAGGCAGCCCATCGTGGCAGCCACGAGTAATGCCAGAAACAGCTTACGCTCAAACTGAAAACTCATAAAAGCGTGGCCTTTCTCGGCGCTTTTCCGGGTACAGACAGTCGCGGCTGAGGATTGACAGCTGGGCACATGATTCGCTTGATTATGTAGTGCGCGAAATGGCGCGCCGGCGATCGTGCGTCCGGAGTCCCGAAGCAGCCTCGCGCAGGGCATCGACTGAAGCCCGCCCTCGATTTCGGCCGCGGCGCAGAGGGTGCCGCCGCCCTTCGCCTGCTCCGTACTGATCGACGTGGTCCGCGCGTGCGGGTGGAGGCGATGCAGCATGGCCCCGTAGACCATGCATCGTGACGTGGATGGGAACCCTCAGAGTTGCGCCTCAAGGTACTTGGAGTGGGACGGCCGTGCACCTACCCCGGGCTCGACTCTAACACAGGAACGCGACGATAACGCGCTGCCAGGGGTGGTCGTTGATCCCTAGCGAGATCGGGCGCTAGTTGTTACCTGAGCGAGGGCCGCATACCATGAGCGGTATGAGATCTCTCGCCTTTGTCTTGCTGGCCGCAACGTTCGCGGCGCTGCTCCCTGCTCAAGAGGACACCGGGACGATGCCGACTTGGGAGGTTGCCGCGATCGCGGAGAACCTGGAGACCCAGACCGGACAGGCGGAGCAGATCCTGAGCGGGATTAAGCCCGAGGAATGGCCGCAGGCCGGAGCGGCGGCGTACTCTGCACAACGAGAGTCGTTGCTGGTCGAGTTGGGTCACCTAAGAAATTCCGCGCGAGCGATGGCCCTCGCCCCCGATCGCCTGCCGCTAGTGGTCGATACGTTTCTGTGGATCGACAGGACCAACTCGATGATGGCTTCAATGACGGATGGAGTGCGGCGATACCAAAACGCAGCGGTGGCGGACCTGCTTGAGTCCGCACGCGGCCACTATTCGGGCGCCGGCGAGAAACTGAAAGAGTATATGCAGCAGCTGGCGGTCTCGGTGGATGCGCAGATGCAGATTGCACACGAGGAGGCCCAGCGATGTCGCACGGAGCTAGTGACCAAGCCGCGCTAGGCTCCGGCGAGCAGGCGCCTCAAGCAGAATCCGAGACCGGATTCCGCTGCCACATTTGCCAAGAGCCGTCGGAAGAAATCTGCAAGCGATGCACGCGCGACGCCTGCCCGAATCACCTCTGCGAAAAGTGCAAACGCTGCAGCGATTGCTGCGAGTGCGGGTGAGGCATCACGCTAACGCGAGCCTGTGACGCTGCCTCAACAAGACGCGAGATTGGGTCTTCTTGTTGGGCGCCGAATCTCCAAACGGATACTTGCGGGATTGCCGCCAGCGCCCGTTGAGGTCTGAGTCGGCCACCCCATATCCCGGGGCATAGGCGGCCCCGCCTTGACACAGCAGCGCCACGCGAGTACATATATAGCAGTCCCATATATTGGACTACGCACATGGTTCAAGAGTTGAAGAAAGGCACGGCGGAACTCCTCGTACTTTCCCTGATTGAGGAGCGCGCCCGCCACGGTTACGAGATCGCCAAACTCATCGGTTCCTCGACTGACGGGGAGCTCAACTTCCACGCCGCCTCCCTCTACCCACTGCTCTACCGACTGGAGCAACGCAAGTGGATCCGCGGACGCTGGGTCGAAAAAGCAGGCCAACGGCGTCGCCGTTACTACGAGCTGACCGCAGCGGGCCGCAAAGCTTTGGCAGACCAGCGCAGCGGCTGGCGAGCCTTCGTCAAAGCGATGAACCGCATTGTCGGAGAGAGCCATGCGTGATTGGCGCAGGTACGTGCGCGAACGCCTCGGAGAGCTCGGTCTGAGCCCGGAACGCGAAGCCGACGTCATCGAAGAGATAGCCCAAGACCTCGAAGCACGATTCGCCGACCTGCTAGGCCAGGGCCTTACCGAACGCCAGGCGCTCGACGAAATCGACTGCGCAGAAGGCGACTGGTCGCCCCTCGCCGCCGCAATCCGCGAGACTAAGGGCGATAGCCTGGGCCGCCGATTCGATCGAGCCGATCCGCCGCGCGCGCCAAGCCCGAGTCTGGCGGTCCTGGTGGATGGGCTCTGGCAAGATCTGCAGTCTGCGCGGCGTCATTTGGCGGCGCGTCCCTGGACGAACGCCTTAGCTGTGCTGTTGCTTGCAGTCGGCGTCGGCGCCGCCGCGGTTGCCTTCATCGCGGTACGCGCCGTACTGTTCCCGCAGCTTCCCTTCGACAGCGCCAATCGTGTTGTCGTACTGCACCACCGCGGCGTCGCCTCAGGCCGGGAGATGAACTTCCCCGGTCTGATCGGCCCGGTCGATTTCTATCGGCTGCGAGAGCTACCGCAAGTCTTCGCCCGAGTCGAGGGTTGGTCCAGGACGCGGGCAATCCTCAGCAGTCCGGTTCGCTCCGAAGCCGCTCTGGTCGAGTACATCACCGACGGCATGTTCGGTTTTCTCGGAGCCAAGGCCCAATCGGGCAGGACGTTCAGCGCCGAAGAGTTCAAGCCGGGTTCCGTCGACGTCGTGGTGATCGGCACCGGGTTTGCGCGACGTCATTTCGATGGCAAACCTCCCGTAGGCAAGTCCATCGAAATCGACGGGAGACGCCACCAGATCGTCGGCGTCATGCCGCCTGGCTTTCAAGTACCCAATCGGCTGATCGCCGAAGCGTGGCTGCCGATCCGCCACACAGCGGATCAACAGGCTGGCCGCCAAGGCCTGCCAATCGCCGCCCTCGCCGAACTGAGACCCGGACTTTCGCTGCAGCAGGCAAAGTCGGAACTGGAACCATTTAGCGCCGGCTTAAACGAGCAGTTCGGGATGGGGCCTTTCCAAGAACTTCAGTTGGTCGCCACGCCTATACTCGACCTGCTGACCGGCGATGCCCGCTCCACCCTGTGGATGCTCTCGGCAGCCGTCGCCCTCGTTCTGCTGGTAGCCGCGATAAACGTCGCGGCCATTCTCCTGGCTCAGCTTACGGCCCGCCGGCGGGAGATCGCCTTGCGTGCGGCGCTTGGCGCGGCGCGCGGCCGCCTGTTGCGCCAACTCTTTATCGAGGCCTTAACGCTCTACGTCCCGGCCGGAATGGGCGCGCTCGCGGTCGCTTGGGGCTTGTTGCGCTGGTTGCAATCTGCTGTGCCGGCGCTGTTGCCCAGCGCTCCGCTCGCGACAGCGGCCATTCCCGGGTTGCAAGAGGCGCGAATTGATCCCGCGACTCTCGCCTTTCTCGGCGTCGTAGGGGTGTGCATCGCCGGCCTCGTTTTTGTATCCCGCTCGTCGGCGCGGTCGCGCTGACCTCATCCTCCGACCTCGCGTCCGCCTCCAAGCAGACCAAGACGGTCGGCGCCGGCGCTTCCTTCCGGGCTCTGAGCTTGGCCCAGATCGCCTTGACGACCGCTGTGTTGATCGGCGCGGGTTTGCTGGTCAGAGGAATGAATGACCTGGCCGCCGCCGACCCTGGCTACAATCGCGAGGGGCTCGTCGCCGTGAGGTTGCAGCTGGCCCGCCACCGCTTCGAGCCCGGCCAAGCGCCGGCGCACTTCCTGCGCCTGCTTGAGTTCGCCCGAAGTTTACCCGGCGTAACTTCCGCATCGTTCTCGCTGGGCTTGCCGACCGGTAGCGCTCCCCAAGTGTTCGGTCCCTATGAGGAAGGTCAAGCTCCCGAGTCCGGAGACATTCTGCCCGTCGGCTTGGAGACCATCAGCGAGACCTATTTCGAAACCTTGGGGATTCCCTTGCTGGAAGGGCGCCTCTTCGACACCAGCGACGGCCCAGATGGCCCGCCGGTGCTGATCGTGAACAAGGCTTTCGCCGATCAACTCTGGCCCGGCGAGAGCGCGGTCGGCAAGCGATTGCGTTTTCACCAAGGCTCGGAGATAGTCGGCGTTGTGGGAACGGCCAAGACATTCGGCGGAGTGCTATTCGTCGACATGGTTCCCGGCGATTCGGTCCTGCTGCAGTCCCTGCCGGTCGCCTATCAGTTCATACGCCAAAACTCCTTCGCGCCTTTCGGATCGCTGCTGTTGCGGACCGCAGCCGAACCCGAGTCCGTCGCCGCCGTGCTCGTTGATCAGATCCGCGTGAGCGTTCCCGAGCAGCCGGATCCGACGGTTCAAACCTTGGAACAAGTCTATTCGTCGCAAGCCTGGCGCCCGCGACTGGCGACCTGGCTGATGACCGCCCTGGCGCTTGTTGCCTGCCTGTTGTCCGCCGGCGGAATCTACGGCAGCGTGGCGTTTGAAGTCAGCCGCCGCACCAGCGAGATCGGCTTGCGTATGGCTCTCGGCGCGACGCCATCCAGGGTCGTTCGCTCCTTCGCGTCGCGTGCGATCGCCCTGGCGTTGGCTATCGTCGGATCGAGAATCGCCGAGAGCCAGCTGTACGGCTTTCCATCTAGGGACCCACTGACTTATGCCGCCGCTGCGGCAGCCCTGCTCGCGCTCATCGCCGCCGCCGCGCTCATCGCCTCAGCCAGGGCTGCCGCTGTCGATCCCATGGTCACCTTGCGGAGGGAGTAACCGTAAAGGCCTATGCGCCTGCTCGATGCAGATGAATCCGTCGCAACCTTGACGCAGCGCGCGACAAGCGCCGGACTAGCCTGTCTGGCGGCAGCCGCCCTAGTCGCGTGGGCGGCGGCGGTATTCGCGTATCAACGACCCGGCGCCATCGAGACGGCGCTCATCGCCTCCGGGCAGCTTGGTCTCGTCGTTCTGGCAACGATCGTTGTCTTGCTTTGGCGCCTGCGTCGCGCTGGCGTCCCGAAAGAAACGATTTCTCTTGGTGCATTCGTTTCTGCCGGCGCGTGGCTGGCTCCTCTGGCCGTGCTGTGTCTCGACCGCTCCTGGCTATCGTTGCCTGCTGCTGCAGCGTTCGCGGTTTTGACGGCGGTCGCTTTCCGCGCACTGCCGCGAGAGGGCGTACCCGACGATCCCGAACCCGCCGCACCCTTTCTGCTCCCGGTGAAACGCCAAGACGCTAGGCGCGCCCTCGGAGCCAAGACAGCAAGTTGTCTGGCTTACGTTGGCATGTTATTGGGATTGACCGTGAGCATTCCTCTGGCGGCGTTGCTAGTCGGCTCAGCCTTTGCGGTAGTTGCCTGGTTCCGACTGACGCCAGGAGTGAAGATACGGGCTCACGACAAAACCTCGACCGGCATGGCGCTGGTTTCATTGATCTTGGCTACCCTAATTCCCGTTGCATCGACCTACGGTTCCGGCGGGTATCAGGCGGAAGCAGACGCTCTCAAGCAGCCGGGCAATGGTCTGCATACCGGCGTCGTGTTGATGACGACGGCCAAGTCGGAGTTGCAACTGACGGCGCCGCCCAGTCCGAAGCATTCGGACTCCACACAGCCCAGCCGCATCAGCCCGCTGAGCATTCCCTTCACCGGCGAGTATTGGATCTTCTATTGGCCGCGGCGGCGGCCCGGCGCTGAAGCGTCCCGCGTGTATGGCAGTCCGCTGAGCGCAGCTTACCGATCGACCGACGGCGATTCGTTCATCATGGAGGCGCATCAACCTCTCGCCACGGCGATCGATACGGATTGCTGCCGAGCGATCGACGTTGTCTTTGACAGCCGCGATCCTCAGCCCGAAAACGTGCTCCTTGAGTTGCTGCTGGTTGACTCGTCGGGCCTGGAATCGCTCCGCCGAAGCCTTGGCGCCGTTGCGTTGCATTCCACGGGAGAGGGAGCAGTCCGATTCGATACCGCGCCAGCCGCGGGACTGCCGTCGTTCGATGAAATTCTGGTACGGTTTCACCTCGAACAGCCACGTGAACTTCACAGCGCCCGGGTTGCCATCAAGAGGTTCGATCTCGTTCCTTGACCCGAAGCCCCGGTAAGTGGCGAGCTAGTAAAGCTGAAAGGCGTAGAGCCGGTCGCGGACGGCTACAAGTACGTGTTGGCGTCCGTCGACCATGTACGTTTGGGGCGCGTTCGATGGGTTGCCTATGCGCGTGTGCCACAGCGGCGAACCGTTGGTTGCGTCGAAGGCCGCGAAGTTGTCGCTGCCGTCTCCTGTGAAGACGACATTGCCGGCTGTGGCCAGCAGTCCGCCGCCTCCGCCGCCGGGCCACTCATGTTTCCAGGCCGCCTTTCCGGTGAGCGGGTCGAGAGCGACCAGATAGCTAGGCATCGAGCCGATCTGCACGCGGTCTTTGCCCCCCAGGCCCATCGAACCGCGCGGATCGGGCTCGGTGAGATAGAGCATGTTAAAGCCGTTGCGTTCATGGGTGTAGAAGTATCCGGTCGCCGGCGAGTAAGCAGGCGGGGGCCAGTTGACGACGCCGCCTTCAACAGGCGAAACGAGCGAACCGGGAATGATCGCCTCTTTGGCGGGGTTGGGCTCGACAACGCCGGTCGGTCTGGTCTCTAAAGCCCAGTTTGTATACGTGCCGAACTTCTGGGTGAGCAGATGCTCGCCGGTAACGCGATCGACGGTGTAGAAGTAACCGTTGCGAGCGGCCGTTGAGACCAGCTTGCGGGGCTGGCCGTCTACCACCGCGTCGTAGAGCACGGGCGTTTGCGCCGAATCCCAATCGTGGGTGTCGTGCGCGGAAGTTTGGAAATACCAGACCATCTCCCCGGTGTCGACGTGGACCGCCATCAGCGTGCAGGTGAACAGGTTGTCTCCTGGGCGGGGCGCGCCGGTATAGCCGGGCGTGGGGTTTCCGGTGCCGAAAATGTACAGACGCGTCTCGGGGTCGAAGGAACCAGGGATCCAGACTTGTCCGCCGCCGTGGCGGGCCGTATCGAGGTTCGGCCAGGTTTCCAGGCCAGGGTCGCCGGCCTTCATCGGTACGGTGTAGAAGATCCATTGGCGCTCGCCGGTCTCGGGGTCGTAGGACTGCAGGAAGCCGGGAGCGTCGAGGTCGTTGCCTGTGCCGACCAGCACGTGATTGTCGATGACGATGGGTGCAGGGGTGGAGAAGTACTGCTGCTCGAAGTCAGCGATCTCGACGTGCCAGCGCTCTTCGCCCGTGCGGGCGTCCAGCGAGACCAGATAGTTGTCGGGCGTCTCGAAGAACAAATAGTTGTTCCACATGGCGGCGCCGCGGTTGCCGATGTGCGTGCCGCCGCGAGTCTTCCAGAAGTAGCGCCACAGCAGGCTGCCGTCGCGGGCGTCCATGGCCCAGACGTTGTCGGGAGACGTCACGTAGAGGACGTCGTCGATCATCAAGATCGAGCCCTTGATGTTGGCGCTGTTGCCGGTCGTGAACTCGCCGCTGCCCTCGCCGCCGACGATGACCTGGGCCGGCGCGCCGCCGCCGAAACGGAACCCGCCGCCGCCCGGAGCGCCCGCGGTGAGCTCTTCGGTCCAAGCCAGGGTGAGGTTCTTGACGGTACTTTGATTGACTTGCTTGAGCGCGCTGAAGCGTTGGCCAGTGTAGTCGCCGGAGTAAACGGGCCAGGAGTCCACGAGCGGCTTGTAGATGTCGACGGGATTGAGCAACACGCCTTCGTCTTGGCTGATGACCAAGGCGGGCGCGAGGATCAACGACGCTGCGGCGAGGAGTAATTTTCTGAGAGTCATTTCAAAGTCACCAGGTAGGCGGTCACGTCGTGGATGCTCTTGTCCGCGTACTTCGGAAGCAGTTGCAGGTGAGCATCGGAGGGGTCTTTGACCTCGACCTTGGGCATGCCGTTGCGGCGGGTGAACGAAAGCCGCTTGCCGTCGGCATCGCGCAAGGAGACGAAGAAATCGTCATAGCGGATCAACTCGCCTTGGACAACGGCGCCGGACGATGTCGTGACGGTCACGGCTGAAGGGGCAGCGGGCGGCGCACCGCGACCACGCCCTTCGCCGCCGCGGAGCCAGCAGTTTTGCAAATCCTTGGGCTCTTCGAAGCGCGCTGCGATTCCGTTCATGTCGGAGGCTTGGTGGCAAGAGGTACAAGTTGCCTCAAAGTAGGCCTTGCCGGCTGCCTCGTCGCCCACGAGGATATTTAACTCCGTGACGGTCTCAGAAGGCGGATTGCCTTGGCCGCGCATCGACGCTTGGACGCTATGCAGGTATGCCGCGACGGCCTGAACGTCGCTCCCAGGAAGAGGGATTGCGGGCATCATGCCGCCGCCTTGAGTTTGGCTTCCACCGACGATGAGGGGTCCGATCAGTTCGCCTTCTTGGTCGTTGAACAGCAGTTGAGAACGCAGCAGATTTGGTCCGCCGGAGTCGCCTCCGCGCAAGTCGGCGCCGTGACAGAACTGACAGTTCACGGCATACAACTGTTGACCGCGGGCGACGAGCGCTGGATCACCGGGAGGACGCTGCTGCGCTGGGAAGGTCGCGGGCCTGCGCGGAGGCCCCTGGGCAGCTGCCGGCGCCACCGCAAACCCCAGGACGAGGAGGCAGGTCCCCGCCAGACTCAAACTTGCTCGCATAATCACCTCAATACAATTTTGATTCGCGCACAAAGACTTCCCCATGCTAGCCCGTGGACGGACGCGGCAGCCAGCCGCGGTTGTGCTGTTTAGCACTGCGCTGCCGGCGCCATTAGGCCAGCGCCGCCCGGCAATACTCGACGCATTTCCTGACTTCGGCAACCGGGTTGGAGCCTTCGGTAATTTGGTACTCGAGCTCGACGGAGCCGGGCATTTTCCAGCCGCTTTTCTTCACCAGCTGGAGGATTTCCTTGATCGGCGTGTCGCCGGTCCCCCAGGGCAGATTGCCGGCGCCGTTGGCGGGCGTCTGGCGGTCTTTGAGGTGGAAGCTGGAGATCCGGGCGTGGTGCTTTTGGAGGAATTTGAGAGTGGTTCCTCCCACATTCCCGCCTGCGACGTAGTGGCCTAGGTCGACGTTGGCCATATTGCCGCCGGAGAGCTCGAAGGCGCGATCGAAGGCCGTCATCGAGCCCTGCGCATGGGTATGGTACGCGGCGTAAATCTTGCGGCGGGCGGCCATAGCGCCGAGCCGCTTGAGTTGGGCGTCATCGGTCGGCAGTTCCAGTGTTGTGTGCGTGCAGCCGAGAGCCTCGGCCACGTTGAACACATACTCAAGCTCAGGGTCCGACATATCGGTGCGCATGATCTTGACCGCGTAGATCGAAACGCCGGCGTCGTTGTACATCTTGCGCAAGGCCTTGAACTTGTCCATCGAGACCGAAAGGCGCCAGTCTTTCAGGGCTTTCCGCGCCGACTCCATCTCAGCTCGCTGTTCCGGCGTGAGTTCTTCCCGTCGGCGGCGACGGCGCGGTTGCGCGGGCCTTCCTGCGTAGCTCTCGGCCGGGTCGCCCATCAGCTCGATGGCGCTGACGCCGGAATCGACGATGTATTTCAGATGGGCTTCCGCGCTCTGATCGGGCATCGAGCGGTAGCTGTAAGTGATCGCGCCGATCTGCACACCGCTGAATAAGGAATCGGGTTTGTCGGCGGCGATCAGTGCTGTCGCCGGCAGTGCCGCCAGAGCCAGCTTGCCTAAGTCTCTTCTCGTGTGAGTCATCAGGGTCGATCCTCCAATTGGACAACCGCCCGAAGGCGGAACCTTCAGAGCTTCAGCATTATAGCCGTGGATCGGCTCGCGTTACCCCACGAAGGGCGGCCGAGAACCTGCACGATTTCCAGTAGACACTCTACACAATCATTGTGTAGAGTGTCTATAGAATGAAGCCCTCCCCTCCCTCGCGCGTCGATCTGCTGCAAGGCACGCTCGATCTTCTTGTTCTGCGAACTCTCTTGTTCGGACCCGCTCACGGCCACGCGATCGCTAAGCACATCCAGGCGGTTTCTGAAGAACTGCTGCAGATTGAGACAGGCTCGCTCTACCCGGCGCTCCATCGGCTCGAAGCGCAGGGGTGGATCGATGCGACTTGGGAGAAGTCGGAGAAGGGCAAGCGGGCAAAGTACTACCGGCTGACCAGCCCAGGCAGGAAACATCTCGTTGCCGAACGGATGAAGTGGGAAACCTTCGCTCGCGCCATGGGATTGGTGTTGAAGCCGACTGGCGAGGAGGCATAGTGCCGGGATTCCTTCGCAAATTGGGATGGCTGACGACGCGGTCGCGTAGGGAGGCGGAACTGCGAGAGGCACTGGAGTTCCATCTGGAGGAGGAGATCGAGAAGGGCAAGACGGCGGGACTGACCGAAGCTCAGGCGCGAGCCGCGGCGCGGCGCGAGCTGGGCAATCCTGGGCTGATCGCTGAGGATACTCGATCAGCGTGGAGTTGGCCGTTGCTCACGCTGGTTGAAACCATATTCGGGGATGTGCGCTATGGAGCGCGGATGCTGGCTCGCAACACGAAGGTCACGGTCCTTACGGTGCTGGCCTTGGCTCTCGGCATCGGGGTCAATGCGTCTGTGTTCACCGCTTACAAGGCACTCTGGCTCATGCCCCTAGATGCGCGAGATCCGCATGAAATGGTCAACATCGCTCTGACTCGCGACTCGGGCCCAACCAACAGCTTCAGCTACCCCGACTACGAGGCCTATCGGGATTCGCTCGACTCTTTCAGCGGATTGATCGCTTCCCGGGCCATGAATGCACGGCTCTCTAGCGCCGGCGGACCGCCTGACTTAGAGGCTTCGCTGGTAGGATCGGGGTTGGGACGGTTAGGGCTAATTAGTCCCCGCATATCCGGTGAAGAACGTGCACGGATCGAGATCGTCACGGAGAACTACTTCGAGGTGCTTGGCGTCGCGCCCGTTCGGGGCCGGAGCTTCGAATCGTTGAGCCGCGCGGAGCTTCAGGCTCAACCGTCGGTCCTAATCAGCGAAAACTACTGGCAGCGCCGATTCGGGGGCGACCCGGAGATTATCGGCAAGACTATTCGCCTCAACAATGTTGCGGTCACGGTGATCGGCGTTACGCCGCACGACTTCCGGGGGGCGGATTTCGGGGCGCCGCCCTTCTGGGCGCCGATCAGCATCGATCCGTTGTTCAACCGGGACGATCAATGGCTGAACCAGCGAGAGAACCAGCGTTATAGGCTCCATGGTCGCCTGGCGCACGGCGTTAGCATGGCCCAGGCTCAGGCGGAGATGAATCCGATTGCGAATCAGCTCCGTGCGCTCCACGACCCCGAGTCTATTTCGGCTGAGCCTGCTTCCGCCCTTGTCTTGCCCGGCTCGCCATTGCTGCCTCAGCCTAATAACGGAATGGAGGTTGTGATCGCGTTGATCATGTTTGCCGCTGCGCTGGTCTTGGCCGTTGCGTGCGCTAACGTCGGCAGCCTGCAGTTGGCGCGCGCTCGATCACGACAGCATGAGCTGAGCACGCGCCTCTCCCTGGGCGCCAGCAGGCTGCGCGTGGTGAGACAACTGCTGACAGAGAGCGTTCTCGTTGGATTGTTGGCAGGCGTCAGCGCACTTTTCTTGACGTGGGCTTTCCTCCAAGAGTTGTCGGCGCAATTTGCCGGCGTCTTTCCGCTCTGGACGGGCTCGCCTGCATTCGATGTGACGCCCGATTTCGAGATCGTCGGCTATGTTGTCGCCGTCTCGTTGTTCGCCGGCATCCTAGCTGGACTCACGCCGGCGATGGAAAGTTCCCGATCCGCGCTTGCCGCCATTGTTCGGTCCAATGCATCTTCGAGGCGCAGTCGCCGTCTGCAAGACGTTCTCGTCGCGGCCCAGGTCTCGCTATCGCTCATACTTCTCATCGTTGCCGGCATGTTAATTCGAACTTCCTTCAACGAAATCAAGATGCCTACCGGCTACGACACGCTGAACGTCATCAGCTTGGATTTCCGATTTGCCGAACCATCCGACTACGATGCCGACGCCAAGCTTGCCGTCGCCCAGGAGCTTCGTACGAGGCTGGCGGCGTTGCCGGGGGTGTCCGCGATGAGCAGCGCCCGGCCGCCTGGTGAACGTCGATTCTTAACGGCGGCGATGCCTATCGGCGAAGCCGCAGCCGTGGGCAACCCCGTCCAGTCGATCTTGGCGTATACCCGTGTGCAGGAAAACTACTTCGAAACGATTGGCGTTCCTCTCGTGTTGGGCCGTACGTTTCAGCAGCAAGGCAACAGCGCCGTGATACTAAGCGAGTCAGCCGCCACAGAGTTGTGGCCCAACCAGAACCCAATCGGACGCAGCCTACGTTTGGGGCCCACGGACGAGCAGCATCATCGTCGCAGTGAATTGGTTGCCGAAGGACCTGCCTTGCAGGTCGTCGGCGTAGTCCGAGACAAACGCGGCATGGCCTTGGACGGAGGAGGCTCTCGAGAGATCTATTTGGCGTTAGCGGGAGATCAAGTCTCGAGCCGGCCTATCCTGATCCGTACTCAAGCCGAACCCAAGCAGGTCATAGACATACTTGGTCCCGTACTCACGTCCATCGACCCCACGATCTCGGCGACCGCGAATACCCTCGAGGAGCGGCTCAGGGCGTCTCCCCTTTTTGGTGTCTCGATGCTCTTCGGCGCTTTCGCTTCAGCCATCGGGACCTGTGCGTTGTTGCTCGCGCTGATGGGAATCTACGGCACGGTCAGCTACATTGTCGTGCTGCGTACGCGTGAGATCGGTATCCGGCGGGCGATCGGCGCGCAGAGGGGCGATGTGATCGGGCTCATCCTGCGCGAAAGCACACGGCCCATATTGATTGGGTTGATTCTGGGGATGCCGCTGTCCGCCGGGGGCGTATTCCTGGCTACGCGGCTGCTCTTCGGCCTGAGCTTTGTCGACATTGTTTCTACTGCAGCAGTAACAGTGCTGTTTCTCAGCATCGCGCTACTCGCTTCCTATTTCCCGGCACGCCGAGCCATGGGCATCGATCCGCTCGTCGCGCTGCGACACGAAGGATAAGCGCTGGCTGTGCCGGCTCACTCGCCGGGCTTGAAGACGACGACGCCGAGGGGCGGCATGGTGGCTTCGAGCGTGTGTGTGCGACCGTGCGTGGCGTAGTCGTGGGCCTGGACGCCGCCTAGGTTGCCGCAGTCGGTGCCGCCGTAGATGGAGGCGTCGGAATTGAAGACTTCTTGCCATTTGCCGCCAATGGGGCAGCCCAGGCGGTAGCCGTGTCGTGGCGTGGGCGAGAAGTTGCAGGCGAAGAGCAGAACGTCCCCTGGGCTCGTGCCCTTGCGCATGAAGGTCACTACATTGGACTGTGTGTCATTGCAGTCGATCCACTCAAAGCCGCGCCAGTCGGCGTCTTGCTCGTGCAGCGCCTCCTCGGCGCGGTAGAGGGTATTGAGGTCGCGGACGAGGCGCTGCATGCCGCGATGGGGCTCGAACGCGAGCAGATTCCAGTCCAGGCTAGTGTCGTGATTCCACTCTTCCCACTGCGCGAACTCGCAACCCATGAACAACAGCTTCTTGCCCGGATGGCCGTACATGTAGGCGTATAGGGCGCGCAGATTGGCGAACTTCTGCCAGTCATCGCCGGGCATCTTGGAGATCAGCGACGCTTTGCCGTGGACGACTTCGTCGTGGCTGAAGGGCAGCAGGAAGTTTTCGCTGAAGGCGTAGACCATCGAGAAGGTGAGGTCGTTTTGGTGGTACTTGCGGAAGACGGGGTCGCGCGCAAAGTAGCGCAGGATGTCGTTCATCCAGCCCATGTTCCACTTGAAGCCGAAGCCCAGGCCGCCGAGGTAAGTCGGAGCGGAAACCATCGGCCAGGAGGTGGACTCTTCGGCGAAGGTCATCGTGTCGGGATGTTCGGCGTAGACACGTTCATTGAAGCGGCGCAGGAAGTCGATGGCGTCAACGTTCTCCTTGCCGCCGTACTGGTTAGGAATCCACTGGCCCTCTTCGCGGCCGTAGTCCAGGTAGAGCATCGAGGCGACAGCGTCTACCCGCAGGCCGTCGACGTGGTACTTGTCGAGCCAAAACAGGGCGTTGCCGATGAGGAAGTTGGAAACCTCGCGGCGGCCGTAGTTGAAGATCATCGTGCCCCAGTCGGGGTGGAAGCCTTGCCGCGGATCGGCGTGTTCGTACAGGTGTGTGCCGTCGAAGAAAGCTAATCCGTGCGGATCGTTGGGGAAGTGGGCCGGAACCCAGTCGATGATGACGCCGATTCCCGCGCGGTGCAGGGTGTCGATGAACGCCATGAACTCATGCGGCGTACCGAAGCGGCTGGTCGGACAAAAGTAGCCGACGGTTTGATATCCCCAGGAGCCGTCGAAGGGATGCTCGGTAGGCGGCATCAATTCCACGTGCGTAAAGCCCATCTCCTGGCAATACTCGGCGAGCTGCGGGCCCATATCGGCGTAGGTGAGCCAGCTGTTGGTCTCTGGCGCGCGGCGCCAGGAGCCGAGATGCATCTCATAGATCGAGATCGGGGCTTCGCGGCGATGTTTTCCGGCGCGGGAGCCCATCCAGTGCTGGTCACCCCATTCATAGCCGTCGAGTTCGTAGACCTTGCTGGCGGTACGCGGACGGACCTCGCTGGCGAAGCCGTAAGGATCGGCTTTTTCGGCTTCGTGGCCGCCCTCGTTTGAGCGGATGAAGTACTTGTAGGTTTCGCCCTGGCCGATGCCGGGAATGAACATTTCCCAGATGCCGGAGTCGCCGCAGCCGGTCATCTTGTGGGTGGTGCGATTCCAGCCATTGAAATCGCCGATGACGAAGACTTCGCGGGCGTTGGGCGCCCAGACGGCGAAGCGCACTCCAGGCTGGCCCTTGAACTCAGCGAGATGGGCGCCGAGCTTTTCGTAGCTGCGGTAGTGAGCCCCTTCGCCGAGTAGGTGCAGGTCGAACTCGGTAAGAAACGGCGATTCCATCTAGCCCTACGGTAGCGCGGTATTCTACGGCTCGAGCCTAGTAGAAATCAGCACAACTCATGTAATAGCCGCACTTCTTGCACAAAAGTTTGCATTTGAGTTCGGTGAGGCGGGTGGAGCAGTTGGGGCAATGGACGCTGTGATCCTTTCGCGGAGCGGGCTCCGGCTGGGTTTCGTTTGGTCGCGGTTCGGGTGCTGTGGTCATCGGATGCTGCGTTCCTTGAGCAAGGCGCTAATGATCTTGTTGTTCTCGACGGACTGTTCGGGGCTGCAACGGCCAAGGCCGCTTCCGACAGCCGCGCGGGCGAACTCCGCCGGCGGACGACAAGACGGCCAGAGGCAGCCTGGCGAAGAGGCTCATGACTGGCCAATTTAGCGCACATGACTGGCTGGCGGGGAACTGAGCGACGACTACCGAAGGCTCCTACGGCCGTAGTAGGGGCGGGGTTCCCGAGTTGCTCCAAAAGGGCCGGAAGCGACCTTCCACGATGCGGAAAAAGAGGAGCCAAGTGTGCTATTCTCAATGGTTTAGGCCCTTCCTGGGCCTGGAGATTGACACCTTTTGGCGGACGAACCCACGGACCCTACATTACCCCTTTCTGACGGGGAGCCAGTTGGCGGCAGTTTAATCCCAATCAACATCGAAACCGAGATGCGCAAGTCGTATCTCGACTACGCGATGAGCGTGATTGTCGGGCGTGCTTTGCCCGATGTGCGCGATGGATTAAAGCCCGTTCAGAGGCGGATTCTATACGGCATGTTGGAAGCGGGCATCCGCGCCAACCGATCGCCTAAAAAGTGCGCGCGTATTGTCGGCGACGTGATGGGTAAGTATCACCCGCACGGCGACTCTTCGATCTACGACACGTTGGTTCGCTTAGCGCAGCCGTTTACGATGCGCAACCCGCTGATCGACGGGCAGGGCAACTTTGGTTCGATGGACGGCGATCCGCCGGCGGCGATGCGTTATACCGAAGCGCGCCTTTCGCGGTTCGCCGAAGACTTGCTGCAGGATCTGGACAAGGACACGGTCGACTTCCGGCCGACCTACGACGACGAAAACAAGGAGCCGGAGTTTTTACCGGCGACCGCGCCGAATTTATTGGTCAACGGCGCGACTGGCATCGCGGTCGGCATGGCCACAAACATTCCGCCGCACAACCTGAACGAAGTCACCGACGCGGCGATCCAGTTGATTCAGCATCCGAATACGAAGCTGGAGAAACTGATCCAAATCGTGCAGGGTCCGGACTTCCCGACCGGGGGCATTCTGTGCGGCCGTGCAGGTGCGGTGAGGGCCTATCAGACGGGCCGTGGTCACCTGACGGTGCGCGCCCGGACGGAGTTTGAGCCGATCAGCGGTGGTCGCCAGGCGATTATCGTCACGGAGATGCCCTACCAGGTCAACAAGAGCCGGTTGATCGCGCAGGCAGCTGCGCTGGTCAACGAGAAGAAGATCGAAGGCATATCGGACATCCGCGACGAGAGTGACCGGCACGGCGTGCGCGTCGTGTTTGAGTTGCGGCGGGGAGAAGAGCCCGAGGTCGTCCTCAACAACCTGTTTAAGCAGACCCAGCTACAGCACGGCGCCGGCATCACCATGCTGTCGATTGTCAACGGACAGCCGCGCGAGCTGAACCTGCTGGAGTATCTCAAGTACTTCATCGCTCACCGCGCCGAGGTAGTGCGGCGGCGGACGGCTTTCTTGCTTGAGAAGGCCCGCGCCCGCGAGCACATCTTGTTGGGCTTCCAGAAAGCGCTGGATCATCTCGACCATGTGATCGCTCTCATACGGGCCGCCGGGAGCCCTGCGGAGGCGCGCGAAGGCCTCATGGGCGCCAGCGAACTCGATTACGCCAGGTTCTTGCGGGCGGACAGCCAGACCACAAGACCGGTTTTCGACTTCAGCGAGAAGCAAGCCCAAGCAGTCATCGAGATGCAGCTCCAACGCCTGACCGGCATGGAGCGGCAGAAGATTATCGATGAGTTGGCTGAGATCCAAATTGAGATCGACGGCTACTTGCTGATTCTCGGTTCAGACGAAGAGCTCAATAAAGTTCTCGTCAGCGAGCTGCGCGAGATCAAGAAGAAGTTCGGCGACGAACGCCGGACGGAGATCGGCGAAGAGGTCGGGGACATCTCGATTGAGGACCTGATCGCTGACGAAGAGATGATCGTCACCGTGACGCACAACGGTTATCTCAAGCGGACCTCGCTCGATACCTACCGCAAACAGGCTCGAGGCGGCCGTGGGCGTATCGGCATGGGCACGCGCGACGATGACTTCGTCGAGCATCTGATCATCGCCTCGACTCACTCCTATATTTTGGTTTTCACCAACCTCGGTCGCGTCTATTGGCTGAAGGTTTATCGGCTTCCCGATGTCGGTACAACGGGCAAGGGAAAACACGTCGCGAACCTGTTGAACTTGCAGCCGGGCGAAGAAGTGCAGGCGTTCCGGACTGTCAAAGACTTCGATCCGGAGAAGTTCATCGTGATGGTGACGAAGAAAGGCACGGTGAAGAAGTGCTCGCTGGAAGTATTCAGCCGACCACTTTCGCGGGGCATCATCGCGATCGGTTTGGACGAGGGCGATGAACTCATTTCCGCCCGCCTGTTAGAGGGCGAGCAGGAGATCTTAATCGCGACGCAGCAAGGTAAAGCGATTCGCTTTAGCCATGATCAGGTGCGTCCGATGGGACGGCCCGCGCGCGGCGTTCGCGGCATCAAGCTCGGCGAGGACGACGAGGTCAACGCGCTGCTGTGCGTCGACAAGACCGACTTGATCCTATCGATGGCCGAACTCGGCATCGGTAAGCGGACGCAGCTGGACCAGTACCGAGTGACATCGCGCGGCGGCAAGGGCGTGATCAACATGAAGATCACCAAGCGCACGGGCGCCGTCATGGCGGTCATGGCGCTCGCCGAAGACGAAGACCTGGTCATCATTACCAAGGGCGGCAAGATCATCCGCATCGACGCCGCGAAGATCCGTAAGACGGGCCGCTCGGCGTCGGGCGTGAAGTTGGTCGATCTCGACGCCGATGACGTGATCGCAGCAGCCTCGGTAGCTCCGCAAGCCCCGGACGACGAGTTCGAGGACGGCGATGAGCAGGGCGTGCTCATTCAGTAGGCGGCTCGGAGGTGCAGGATGGCCCTAGTGAGAGAGATCGACTGGGTTCCGAAGGAACGGAATACTCTGCACGCCGAAACGTCTTGACACGCCTCTAGCTATGAGGATGCGGGACAGAAAGTCCTACAACTCGATACGCATGGATCCTCGACGAGAAAGCACGTTGGGAAAGCTAGCCAGTCCTTGCAATTCGACAGGCAAGGTGCAGAGAAACTACTCGAGTTAATAGGTCGAGTCTTTCCCGACCTCATCACTAAATCGCCTTAGAACTTCTCGGTGACGGAGACCGCTTCGTTGAGGCGGAACTCAAGCCTCGTCTCGGGCCGCAGCACGACCGGTTCTCCGCGCGTGGCGGCTACGGTTCCCGCTCCTGCACCGGCACCTGTGGCGGCTCCGACCGCCGCGCCTTTGCCGCCGCCGATGACAGCACCAATAGCGGCCCCGATACCCGCGCCGATGCCAACCTTCTTTGCGTCCTTCTTTTGGGTGCTCGCGCCTTCCTGATCGACGTACTGCGTTTCGATGGCGATCAGTTGACCGTCCTGCGTGGCCAGCTGCGTCAGCTCAAGCACCAACAGCGCGCGGCCCCTAACGCGTCCGGCGCGCTCGGACTGGACGATTTTACCTTCGACTCCTGCGCCTTTTTCGGCGATGACGAGCCCATCGACGACTAGCGGCTCATCGAGGACGGCCTGGAAGTCGTCGCCCGCCTGATTCCTCTCGGTGGAGACCGTGTGGTTGAGACGGACCGTGATGGCCCGGCCTACCGCCAGGGTCACGGTGCGCGGCTCGACGACTTTGGGCGGCACCGGTTGCGGTGCTTCCTCGGGCAGCAGCGGATCAGCGGCGACGGCGACTGGCTCGGGAGCAGCAGCGATCTGGATCGGGGGCGGCGGAGGCACAATCGGCGCCGGGGTGGGGACCACCGCCGACGGTACGGGCGCTGCGGCCTTTGGCGGTTGAGCGCGAGGCTTTTCGGCTCGAACGGGCTCAGGTTTGGCCTTGGCCGGGGCCGGCTCGGGCGCCGGGGCGGCGAGAGCCTCAACAGGGGCTACCACCGGTTCTGGCGCGACTTCAGCCACGACAGCTGCTTCGGGGGCCGGCTGCTCGAAGTAGCGCGCGCCCAATAGGGCGACGATGGCTACTAGGCAGATAATAATTCCGACTTGAACGTATTTCATGGCGCATCGCCTCGCAGATAACAGGACGCGGGCGACCGACTGCCGGTTTCAGAGAAGACTACGGCAAAGGGCAGGAGCCAACCGCGCCGGCGAAGCGGCCCTGATCGGCCCATCCCGACAACTCCGAAGAACTGCGCTTGGCGACGATGAACTCGCCCGAGGCGACGTCGGGCCGGACACCCCAGTCCTCGGTCCGCAGCGCTAACCGGGCCCCCGGAATCTGCGGCTTGTCGGCGGAGATCTGACGGATGCTCCAGGAGCGGCCGCCGTTGTAGGTTTCATAGAGCCGGTAAGGGTCGCCGGTGGCGGCGAGTTGCTCAAGGATCAGATATCCGTGCGAAGTGGTGTCGGCCTGAAAGGCGACGACCAGCCCCTCGACCTTCTCGGACCCGGTCGTGACCATGCGCGTGTCCCAACTCTCTCCACCGTCGTCGGTGACCAGTAAGAAGGGTATTTCGCCGGTCGCTGTGTCGCCCTGTTGGCCGGCGACAAAGGCGGTTTCGGCGTCGATGATCGAAATTGATTCGATGCCGCCGGCGGGGACGCGCTCGGCCGATTCGGTCCAAGTGAGGCCGCCGTCCTTGCTGCTGAGAACTACGGACTCATAGGTAGCATCGGCTGTATGCACTTCTCCGGTCAGGACAACCCAGTTACCCTCGGAGGAGGCCGACACCAATTCAAGAAACAGGTCGCAAGGGCGATCCGCGGAACAGCGAATCCCCGCGTACTCCAGACGGTTGACGTCGCAGACAGTCGAGAGGGAGATAACCGGACCTTCGTAAACAGTCGTACCCTCAGGCAGCACCTCTGGTTCTTCTTCTTTCTCTTCGCCGAGGATTATGGGCGGTGGTTCGGGAAGGACGATGTCCGGTTGCTTCTTGATGACGAACTGACCACTTGCAGCCGCCGCGGTGACGACGAACAAAAAGAGCGCTCTATAGGCGAACCGGCGGGCCATTCGGTTCGCATTCTAGCAGTTGTGTTCAACTACACTAAGGGCGGACTTTTCGAATAACTGTGCTGACTGACGTGATCCAAGGGGTACTCGAGCGCGGGCCTTGGGGCGCGTTTGTAGCGTTGATCGATGTATCGGCGCTGGCCTACCTGATTTACCACTTGGTCAAGGCTCTGCGGGGCACGCGTGCCGCGCCGGCGTTTTTCGGAGTCAGCCTGGTCGCGCTCATGTACGTTGCGGCAGGCTGGGCAGGGTTGACGACCCTGCACTACGTGTTAGGAGTTGTCGCACCTTACACCCCGATCGCCCTTTTAATCCTGTTTCCCTCCGAAATCCGATCGATGCTGCGCGGAATGGCGTTGCATATCGCCTCGCTTTTTCGGACGACGAAGACCCAGCACGAGTACGAGGATATTGTTTTCGCGATCAGTCAACTCTCGGCCGGCCGGGTCGGCGCCTTAATTGTGATTGAGCGCGAGACGGGTTTGAAAACGTTTGTGCAGAGCGGCGTCGCCCTGGACGCGCGATTGTCCTCGGACCTTTTGGTCAGTATCTTCCAGCGCAGCACGCCGCTGCACGACGGCGGCGTGATCATCCAGAAGCAGAAGATCGCCGCCGCGGCGTGCTTCTTACCCTTGACGACGAATCCTGGATTGGTCTCCACGTTGGGCACACGCCACCGCGCTGCGATCGGAGTCACCGAAGAGAGCGACGCGTTGGCGCTGGCGGTTTCCGAAACCGACGGGAGGATTTCGATTGCCGCCGGGGGAGACATCGAGAGAGGAGTCTCGATAGATCGGCTGAGATTGGAGATGGTGCGGATGATGGGCCCTGTTGTTTCGGCGCCGCGCGGCGAGCCCGTGCAGCTGAGTTCGGAACCAAGCAGTTCCGGCGCGAAGGCAATCACGGAAAATTAGCCGGGGATGGCGAGAATCGGCAGAAGGCTGACGAGCCACTCAGATACGAAAACGTTGGCGGCGTCGGCCGCACTGTTGCCGAACCCTAAATTTCGATCTGTTGACAACCCAATAGTTCGTGTTGAACTGAAGGTGCGGCGGCGCTAGGGCCGCCTGGAACAGACATGGGCAAAGAACTCTTCGGTACAGACGGCATTCGCGGCAAGGCTGGGGCTTACCCGCTGGACCCGGCCACGGTTTACGCCTGCGGCAGAGCATTGGGCGATCTGCTCGGCGGCAAAGGTCGAGCGTTGCTAGGCATGGACACCCGCGAATCAGGCGCCCAAATCGCCGGCTATTTGGCAGCGGGTCTAGAAGACAAAGGCGTGCAGACGGTACTGGCTGGAGTGCTGCCGACGCCGGGCGTGTCGTTCCTCACGGCGCGCGGAGACTTCAACCTGGGCGTGATGATTTCGGCGTCGCACAATCCCTATGAGGACAACGGAATCAAGGTCTTTGGCCCGCAAGGGTTCAAGCTGCCCGACGACAAGGAACACGTGGTCGAGCAGAACATGCTGAACCAGTTGAAGGCGGGCGTCACGCCTCGTAGCGCGGCGCTAGCCGTCGACACGGCCTTGGCGCAGGAGTATATCGACCACTTGATTCAAGCTGGCGCCCCGGCAGGGCAGTTGAAGAAGCTGCGGCTGATTGTGGATTGTTCCCAAGGGGCGGCCAGTCAGTTCGCGGCGGCATTCTTCGAGGCGCTGGGCATGGATGCCGAGGTTTGTTTCAACGAACCGAACGGGCGCAATATCAATTTGGGCTGCGGCTCGCTGCACTTGGACAAGCTGCGGCAACGCGTGCTGGATGACGGCGCGGACTTAGGCGTTGCCTTCGACGGCGATGCGGACCGTGCGCTGTTCATCGCCGATGACGGCGCCGAAGTCGACGGCGACGCGGTGTTGTTACTGGCCGGCGAGCTGCTCAAGGCGCAAGGCCGCCTGCCGGGCGATCGCGTGGTGACGACGATCATGGCCAACATGGGCTTGGAGAAGGCGCTGAAGGATCGCGGCATCGCCATGGTGCGCACGCAGGTGGGCGACAAGTACGTGCTTGAGGAGATGCTGGCGAGCGACTCGGCGGTTGGCGGCGAGCAATCCGGACACGTGATCTTCAAGCAGTTCGCCAATACGGGCGACGGCATGCTGACGGCCCGCATGGTGCTGGAGATTCTTTCGGCCTCCGGTGCGCCGCTGAGCGAGTTGCGCAAGAAGCTGGTCGTGTTTCCGCAGAAGCTCGTGAATGTCAAGGTTTCGCGCAAGCCGCCGATCGCGGACGAGCCGCGCATTGCCGCCGCCATTGCAGCCGCGGAGCAGGAACTCGGCGACCGTGGGCGCATCGTGGTGCGCTATTCGGGGACGGAGCAACTGGCCCGGGTGATGGTCGAGGCGGAAAGCCAAGAAGACGTGGAGCGCTATTGCTCTGAGATCAGCGCGGTCTTCGAGCGCGAGCTTGGAGTTAACGGCGCTGGATGAAAGAATCCCGCCAGGGAACCAAGCCCGCTGATCCCGAGTTGCAGGCGGGACGGTCGCCAGAGACGCTGCGCCCGTTTGGGATTCCGCGCTGGTTGGGGGCAGGCCTCTACCTGCTGTTCTCATTCGTGTTGTTGGTTCCGCTGGTGCGGCGTTGGCGCAGGGAACGCTGGTGGCTATTTGTGCGCGGCGCTTTGGCCTCTGTCGGGCTGCTGCTTGTCGGCGGATGGATCGCCGGATCGCTGGGCGCGCTTGCCGGAGGGTTTGGCGTCATATCACTCATTTGCGGCCTGTGGTTGGGGCCATTGGCCGATCCGGATCTCGAACGCAAACTGCAACGCAGGCACCGCGCCGAGTACCTGTTGAACGGCGGCGTGTTGGTTGCCGGGCGACTCTCGGGTTCGGAACCGCTTAGCGCTGAGCAGCCACTCTACTTGTTGATCCGTTCGCCGCACGTGATGGTGGTTCCGAAAAACGGCGACGGCGACGTGCATGCTGCGATCGACATCCAGCGCATTGAGCGCATCGAGGTCGGCGGCGAGTTGTACGTACCGACATACGTGTCCGAAGCGAAAGACCCCCCGGTACGCGAAACCTCGGTTGACCAGAAAGCCGCAACAGAGATGTCGCTCACGCTCCACGACGGCAGCCGTCTGGCATTCCGCTATCAGGGCGCCTTTCATAAACATCTGGCCGAGACGGCAGCGCATGGCATCTATAGCGTGCGCGCGGGTCTACGGAGCGGGGAGCAGACGCCCGCCCTGCAGGTGATCAACCGCTAGCGCTCAAAGCTGCGCGGCGATCAACTTGCTACCGTAGCTGATCGTGGTCCAAGCCCTACTCATTGCGGCCGCGCTCGGTCTGCTCGTCGGTCTGCAGAGAGAGTGGAGTAAGAGCCGCGTCGCGGGGATCCGCACCTTTCCCTTAATCACTCTGTTCGGCGCGCTGGTGGGCGGCATTGGCGAAGACTTCACGATGGTCGTCTCGGCCGGACTTCTCGCTGTCGCGGCGATGTTGGTGGTGGCCAATGTCGCCAAGATTCGAGCCGGCGCTAAAGATCCCGGCATGACCACCGAGTTCGCCGCGTTGGCCATGTACGGCGTCGGCGTGGCGGTGACGCGGGGCCAAGTACTGCCGGCAATCGTGGTCACAGGCTGCGTTGCGGTTTTGCTGCAGTTCAAAGAGACCCTGCACTCGTTTGCCAGCAGCATGGACGAGGCGGATATTCGCGCAGGCGCCCGCCTGGCGCTGATCGCCCTGGTGATTCTGCCGGCGTTGCCAGACCAGGGTTATGGACCGTACGGGGTCATCAATCCTTTTCGAGTTTGGCTTATGGTCGTGTTGATCGTGGGCATCAGCCTGGCGGCATACGTCAGCTATCGCCTGCTGGGGGCCAGAGCCGGCTCTTGGTCGGCGGGGTTGTTGGGGGGACTGATCTCGAGCACGGCAACGACGACGACGTATGCGCAACGTGCTCTCGACCCGACGCGGCTAGCCGGCTCCACGGCGGTGATCGTCACCGCGTCGGCCGTGGTGTTCGGCAGGGTCTTGCTCGAGATTGCGGTGGTTGGCCCGGCCGTGTTCGCCCAGACGGCGCCGCCGCTAGCGCTGATGATGTGCGTGATGGCGATGTTGGCGTATCTGAGCCAGCGCCACGTCGCGTCGGTAGAACCGGAACCGGAGGAGCCTCCTTCGACGATGAAGACGGCGATCGTCTTTGGGCTGATGTATGCCGTTGTGCTCTTCGCGATCGCGGCTTCGCGACAGTACTTCGGCAGTATCGGCATGTTTGCCGTAGCCGCGTTGTCCGGGTTGACGGATGTGGACGCGATCACGCTTTCAACGGTTCACCTGGTTGATTCCGGCGGCCTCGCCGCCGACCTCGGCTGGCGGCTGATTCTCACCGGCATCATGTCGAACTTGCTGTTCAAAGCAGGGATCGTGGCTGTCATTGGCAGCACGAAGACGTTGCGCACGGTCGCGCCATACTTCGCGACGGCACTGCTTTGCGGAACGCTGCTGCTGATTTTTTGGCGTTAGCGGAATGGGCGTGACGTCTTACGCGAGTAGGGCGAGGCTTGGCCCCGAGACGGACCTTCGGTTGTTGGTTGTTGATTTGATTGATAAATCCGCCGCCCGACGGGCCTTCTTGCCGTAATAACAAGAAAACCCGCCGGAACGGCGGGCGGATT
>JAQCLD010000071.1 GCA_027592785.1 Acidobacteriota bacterium | reverse complement strand
TCCCATCAACTCTTACTCGATGACTCTAACCAGCTGATTCTATTTGACTTCTAACCGGACAGTAGTGAGGGAATATATTCTCCGGCTGGAACGCCCAGTGCAGTGCGAAGTAGACCGGAAAGATGAGGGAAAGCGATATGACTCCGCACAATCCAGCCTTCTGGCCCGCGCCTCGTTGAGTCGCCAGCCAGTAGAGAGCATTTGCAGCAGTTGCGAACAGGATGCTGTAGCCAAGACGAATTCGACCTCGATCGGCATGAAACAGCGGGGGGTATCGCGGCAGCCAAGGGATCGTGTGGAAAGGCTCCAAGGTGAAGTACGCAACCACTACAAAGGAGAAGGCCATCCCTAGCCACAGGAACATCGCGTCCTCACTCGTGGCCCAGTCTGGAAGTGCCGGGCTCCCAGTAGTGAGCGTCGAAATATATATGAAGAGCCCCAACAGAAAAGCGAGACACGAGTGAGCGAACATGACCAACGGTACGGTCAGACTCGGCGACTTGGTACTGCTGCGCGGCAAGGCCATATTTTGAATCGAACGCGGTGATTGTGCAACTGTACGGAGGGCGAGCGGCGTCGTAGACGCGGGTGTCGAGGACCGCTCCCTGACGGTCGCGGCTCGGATGGACGATGGTTGGGCGGGGACAGTTAGGCCTGGCTGGTCGCTGAGAGGGCGGCTTGGGCGGCGGCGCTGGGAGTGAGTTCGCCGCGGAGGACTTGAGCGGCGAGAGATTCGAGGCGGGCGGCCGTGGTGGGGTCGGTAAGGAAGCGTTCGCGCAGGAGGGCGTCGACGACTTCGTGGAACCAGCGCAGGCGTTGTTGGCGGCGGCGTTCGGCGAGGCGGTTGTTGCTGAGTAGGAACTCGCGGTGTTCGGCGACGGTCGCCCAGGTTTCGGCGATGCCCTGGTCTTCGAGTGATGAACACGTGAGGACGCGGGGTTGCCAGCCGTCGCGGTCGGCGTGGAGCAGTTCGAGGGCGTGAGCGAACTCTTGGCGTGTGTTCTCGGCGAGCGATGCGCTGTCGCCATCGGCTTTGGTGACGACAAGGGCGTCGGCTAGTTCGATGACGCCGCGTTTGATTCCTTGTAAGTGGTCGCCCGCTCCTGGGCCGATCAACACCAGAAAACAATCGGTCATCGAGGCGACTTGGGTTTCGCTTTGGCCGACCCCTACGGTCTCGACGATGACGATGTCGAAACCAGCCGCCTCGCAAAGCAAGATCGCTTCGCGCGTGCGGTTGTGTACGCCGCCTAGCGCACCGCCACTGGGCGAGGGGCGCACAAGGGCTTGCGCCGAGCGCGAGAGTTCGGGCATGCGCGTCTTGTCGCCCAGGATGCTGCCGCCGGAAATCTCGCTAGAGGGGTCGACGGCGAGCACGGCGACCCGATGGCCTTGGGCGATGAGGCGCTTACCGAGCGCTTCAATGAAGGTGCTCTTGCCGACACCGGGAGCTCCGGTGACGCCAAGCCGCACTGCGTTGTGGTTGCTGTCACGCGAAAGCAATTGCAAAAGCTCTTCGGCGACGGCGCGGTCGGCGGGCTTGCGGCTCTCGACGAGCGTGAAGGCGCGTCCGAGGATAGTGCGGTCGGCGCCGCGAACGCCTGCTGCGTATTCGGCGGCGGTCACGTCAAACGGTTCTCCGGGCTAGCAAGGTGTGCAGCAGTTCTTGGGCCGCATCGGGGACGACCGTGCCGGGGCCGAAAACTGCGGCGACGCCGGATTGCTTGAGGGCGGCGTAGTCGGCTTCCGGTATGACGCCGCCGCACACCACCAAAATGTCTTCCCTGCCCGCTTTGCGCAGTTCGGCTACAAGTTCGGGGACGAGCGTGCGATGGGCTCCGGCGAGGGTGGAGATGCCGACGATGTGTACGTCGTTGTCCACGGCTTGGTGGGCGGTCTCGGCGGGGGTGGAAAAGAGCGGGCCGATGTCGACGTCGAAGCCGATGTCGGCGAACGCGGCGGCGATGATCTTCATGCCGCGATCGTGTCCGTCTTGGCCGAGCTTGGCGACGAGGATGCGCGGGCGGCGTCCTTCGTGTTCGAGAAACTCGCGGGTGAGCGTCGTCGCTTGCTTAAACGAATCCATGTCGGCCGCTTCTCTACGATAAGCCCCTGGAGCACTGCGGGTCTGCGGCTGGTAGCGTCCAAATACCTCTTCGAGGGCGAGGGACATTTCTCCGACGGTAGCCATGGCGCGGGCCGCGACGACGGCAGCTTCGAGAAGGTTGGCGTCACTGCGGGCGGCGGCGGTGAGCGCGGCTAGGGCTTGGCGAGTTTGCGCTTCGTCGCGTTGGGCACGGAGTTCGGTAAGGCGAGCGATTTGGGCGGCGCGTACCGCGTTGTTGTCGACGCTGAGAAGTGTTGGTTGCGGCGCGGCTTCGGGCTGGAATTTATTGACGCCGACGATGACCTCGTCGCCGGAGTCGATGCGCGCTTGGCGGCGGGAGGCGGCCTCTTGGATGCGGCGTTGGGGAACGCCCTTGTCGATGGCCTGCGCCATGCCGCCTTGTTGCTCGATTTCTTCGATGAGTGCTTGCGCACGCTTGATGAGCGAGTCGGTAAGCCCTTCGATGTGATCGGAGCCGCCGACGAGGTCGATGATGTGGCACAGGTCGGTTTCTTGCTGCAGGATGAGCTGCGTTTGGCGGGCGATGCAGGCGGTCTCGTCGGTGGGCAGGGCGAGCGCTTCGTCGAGCGCGTTGGTGTGCAGCGACTGGGTTTGTCCGAGGACCGCGGCGAGGGCCTCGTAAGTGGTGCGGGCGATGTTGTTGAAGGGGTCTTGCGCGGCGAGCGACCAGCCGGAAGTTTGGCAGTGGGCGCGCAGCATCAACGATTTTTCGTTTTGAGGCTCGAACTGTTGCACGAGCGTTGCCCACAGATGTCGTGCGGCGCGGAGCTTGGCGATCTCGGTGAAGACGTCCATGCCGATGCCCCAGAAGAAGGACATGCGGGGGGCGAAGTCGTCGATGGTGAGACCAGCGCTGAGGCCGGCGCGGATGTATTCGAGGCCGTCGGCGAGGGTATAGGCGATTTCGAGTTCGGCTGTCGCTCCCGCCTCTTGCATGTGATAACCCGACACCGAGATGGCGTTGAACTTGGGCATGCGCGCGGCGGTGAAGGCGAAGATGTCGGACACGATGCGCAGCGAAGGTTGCGGCGGATAGATGAACGTGTTGCGAACCATGAACTCTTTGAGAATGTCGTTCTGGATCGTGCCGGAAAGTTTGGAGATATCGGCGCCCTGCTCTTCAGCGGCAACGATGTAGAGCGCAAGGATCGGCAGCACGGCGCCATTCATGGTCATGGAGACCGAGACGTCTTCGAGCGGGATGCCATCGAACAGCGTGCGCATGTCGAGCGGGGAGTCCACAGCGACGCCGGCCATGCCGACGTCCCCAGCTACGCGCGGGTGGTCGGAGTCGTAGCCGCGATGGGTGGGCAAGTCGAAGGCGACGGAGAGACCGGTTTGGCCGGCGGCTAGGTTGCGTCGGTAGAAGGCGTTAGAGTCTTGGGCGGTGGAAAAGCCGGCGTACTGGCGAATCGTCCATGGGCGGGCTGTGTACATCGACGCGTAAGGGCCGCGCGTGTAGGGCGGGAAACCGGGGATCTCGATGGGGCGCAGCGATGGCTCGGCCTGCGGGAGTTCGCCTTTTTGCTTGAGGCGTTGCCAGGCGGCGCGGGCGATGGACGAGGTGATTTGTTCGATGGCATAGGATCCGCGCCAGGCGTCAGCCACTTGGCCCAGGCCGCACTCGTTGAGCAGGATGCGCAGTTGGTTCTTGGCGAGACGGTTGGCTTCTGGGGACTCGTCGAAGGGCTGTATGTAGAGCGAGTCGCAGCCGGCAGAAACGGCGATGAAGGAGGCGACGGCTGAGCGGATGAGATTGTCGTGGGATTGATCGCGGTCCCAGCCGGTTTGGCTGACAACGGCTTGGATGTGCAGCGGACGACCGGGAGCCAAGCCTGCCCAAAGAACGCGAAGAGCGCGGAGTTTGGCGACTTCGAGCGGCAGGCTCAGCCCGACCGAGACGACAACGCGGCTCTCAGCGCCTTCAGGGCTGGCGCCGAGTACGAAGGACAACAGATGCACGATTTCGTCGACCACGGACTCGCGCGACGGATAGAGGATGTGCGGCGCGGAGTGACGGCAGGGCTCGTCGTGACGGGGCGGGAACGTAAGGACATCGGCGTCGACGTAGAGCGGTTCAACGAGGAGACCGTCTTGCGGACGCCAGCGGATGGAGTCGAAGGGGCGGCCATCGAGTTCGCGTTCGATGCGGCGGCGCCAGTCTTTAAGAGAGACGGCGGGGAACGATGTAGGTTCGCCAGGCACGGCAATTATGCATCTATGCTGCCTGATTCTATAAATTTCCGCAGCCGCTGCCGTCGCACGAAACGCCGTTTTGCAGTAATCTGTCTGGAGTTATGAGCAAGACCCTGACACGTCGTTCACTTTTCGCCGCTGGAGCAGCGGCTGCAGCCGGGGCCGCGGCGCTTAGCGGCCAGGAGCGCGATTGGACGAACGTCCAGCCCACGCGCTACCCGGATCCAGATATCGTCACCCTAGACCCGCGCTTTACGAAGTACGTGCTCGGCAACACGCCGATTCAACGGCTGCATGTGGGCATGTTGTGGGCAGAAGGAACGGCCTGGAACAACGTCGGACGCTACCTTGTGTGGAGCGACATTCCGAACAACGTGCAGTACCGCTGGCTTGAGGAAGATGGTCACGTCAGCGTGTTCCGCAACCCTTCGGGCAACTCGAACGGCAACACTTTCGACTACCAAGGCCGGCAGCTTTCGTGCGAACACGGCAACCGCCGTGTGGTGCGTTACGAGCACGACGGCACGGTGACGGATCTTGCGGATTCGTTTGAGGGCAAGCGGCTCAACGCTCCCAATGACGTGGTGGTTCACCCGAATACGAACGACATCTGGTTCACCGATCCCGGTTACGGCACGATGATGCACTACGAGGGCAACAAGGGAACGTTGGAGATCAAGGAAGCGGTCTACCGCATCGACGGTCAGAACGGTTCGCTGCACAAGGTTGCCGACGAGATCGACAAGCCGAACGGCATTTGCTTCTCGCCCGACTACAGCACTCTCTACGTGGCCGATACCGGATCCGCGCCGTACAAAGACATCAAGGCGTGGACTGTGAACGGGACGCGGCTGACGAATCGGCGCATCTTTACGGACATGCGCATGGACGGTTTCGGCGAGGTAACGGGTAACGCCGACGGAATTCGTTGCGACACCGACGGCAATGTGTGGGCGGCTGGCGGCTGGGTCGGCGACGGCTATGACGGAGTACACGTTTTCGCTCCAGATGGAGATCGGATTGGCCTGATCAAGCTGCCGGAAATCTGCGGCAATCTGTGCTTCGGCGGTAGGAAGCGCAATCGCCTGTTCATGGCCGGCAGCCAATCAATCTACACGGTGTACGTGGAGACGCAGGGCGCGCACATCACCTAGCTGACGCGGCGGGGAACGAAGCGACGATAATACGAACAGCGTGTCTTCGGTCCCCGCAAGCTTAGCCGACATTGATAAACGGCTCAGCGAGCTTGCGGCAGACCAGGAGTTGGGCAGTCGCTTTGAAGCGCAGCTCGCCGAGTACGGCAAGAAGCTGACGGCGGAACTTGGGGCTCATCTAACCGATCTCGACCTGACGCTGCACCGGATGGAAGGTTGCGGCCATGCGTTTTTCGATGAAACGCTGACGATCAGCCACATGATCGAGCTCTTCGACCAGAAATCGATTGGCGAAGAATACGATGGATTCGTGTTAGCGGATACGGCGAATGAGCTGGACCGCCGCGTAGAGGATTTCGCCGACTGGTTGCTGGCTAGCGAGATGGAATGCTGGCAGAGTCTGCAGGCTCAGATTCAGGACGATCGGTCGCCGTTCGCGACGAGTATCAACGAGCGGCTTGATAAGCAGTTCGACTACGACCGCTCGCGGCTGTTTGCGGTCTTTCACCGCACGACCCGGGACGCGGTGGAGATATTCGATGCCGGCTCAGAGAGCAAGCAGGTCGGAGAGGCAGCGCGCAACGCGGCGACCAGCGCGGTCTTCCTGGGTATCGCGGCGATCGTTACGCTAGGGACAGCCTTGTCGTCGGACGCAGCAACTCAGGGGCTGGCTTCTCCTGCCGCGATTGCGTTCGGCTTGGGGGCCGCGGCGGCGTGCGTGATTCCTTACGCCAGGCGGCGGTCCAAAAAGATGCTGCACCGGAGGGTGGGCGCATTTCGCGAGCATCTGCTGAGAGACTTCCGCCGGCAGGCCGAGAAAGAGATTCTGGCCAGCACGACGAAGATTCAGGAGATCATCGAATCCCCGTTGCAGACGGTCCGTGAAGAACAAGGCGTTCTCGCCGCGCGGAGAGAAGAACTTGCCAGGCTGGATGACCGCCCCGCGACGCCGCGAGGGGCCTTGGAGCCTAACGACGTTGAACCGGAAAGACCGTGAAGTACTCTGCTGCAAACCGCGCGATTGTATTCGCGATGATGCTACTCCCTACCCTCATGAATGCTGCTGAACCGATCCGCCATACCATCCGATTCCCGAACCCGGAGACGAACTACGCCGAGGTGGAAGCGACCGTGCAAACCGACGGCCAGCCGGTTATTGAATTGATGATGGCGGTTTGGACGCCCGGCTCGTACCTGGTGCGGGACTATTCCGGGAAGGTGGAGTCCGAGCATGCCGAGGCCGCGGACGGGACGCCGTTGACGGTGCGCAAGAGCAAGAAGAATCGCTGGGCGATCGAGACCGGCGGCGCCGCGGAGGTTCGCTTTTCGTATCGGTTGTACTGCCGGGAAATGTCCGTGCGCTCGAATTGGGTGGAGGCGGACTTCGCCATTATCGTTGGGGCGGCGACGTTCCTTGCGCGGGCTGAGCCAGGCGGCGCGCTAATCGATTCGCAGCATGAGGTTCGCTTGGAGTTGCCCGAGAATTGGGCCGCGTCGCACTCGGCGCTGCCGGTCGCGGACAACGCGTATGCAGCTGCGAATTTCGATGAACTGTTGGATTCGCCGATCTTGGCGGGTAACTTGGCGCAGTACGACTTCGAGGTCGACGGCGTGCCGCATAGCTTGGTGAATCTTGGCGAGGGCAGCGTTTGGGATGGCCCAAAGTCAGCGGTGGATGTCGAGAAGATCACACGCGCAGAGATCGAGTTTTGGGGCGGGACGCCGTACAAGAACTACAGCTTCTTGAATGCGATTACCGAATCAGGCGGCGGGCTAGAACACAAGAACTCGACGCTGGTAATGGCTAACCGCTGGGCGACGAGCACGCGCGAGAACTACCTGAAGTGGCTGTATTTGATTAGCCATGAATTCTTCCACGCCTGGAATGTGAAACGGCTGAGGCCGGTGGAGTTGGGGCCGTTCGATTACGAGACGGAAGTCTATACGACGAGTTTGTGGGTGGTGGAAGGGCTCACTTCTTACTACGACCCGCTGATCGTGCGGCGGGCGGGGTTGTCGACCACCGAAGAGTACCTAAAGGAGTTGTCGCGGGAGATCACGGTGTTGGAAACGGCGCCGGCGCGGCTGACACATGGGCTGAGCGATTCGTCGTTTGATGCTTGGATCAAGTACTACCGGCGCAGTGAGAATACGGCGAACTCGGTGGTGAGTTACTACGGTAAGGGCGCGTTAGTGGGGCTGCTGCTGGACGTACATATCCGCAAGCTGACGAACGATCAGAAAAGTTTGGACGACGTGATGCGGAGTGCTTACGAGCGCTACTCGGGCGAGACGGGGTATACGCAGGCTCAGTTCAGACAGGTCGTCAACGATGTGGCCGGGCAGGACGTGGGCTCCTGGATTGCGGAGCGCGTCGATGAACCGGGCGAGTTGAATTACGACGAGTTTCTGGAATGGTTCGGCTTGCGGTTTGCACCGGCGAAGGAGCAGAAGGAGCCGGCCCCAGCATGGTTGGGGTTCGATACGCGGCAGCAAGAAGGGCGGCTGCACGTAGCCAAAGTGCAGCGGGATGGACCGGGGTATGCGGGCGGCGTGAATGCCGAGGATGAGTTGCTGGCAATCAATGGTTATCGCGTTACGCCGGAGGGTTTGGCGGACCGCTTGAAGGCATTTCATCCCGGGGATCAGTTGTCGCTGTTGGTTTCCCGGCGGGAGCAGATTGTGAGCTTGGCGGTAACGGCAGGCGAGGCTCCGGGCGAGGATCGCTGGAAGCTGGAAGCGGATCCGGGGGCGACGGAGGCGCAGAAGGCGCGGCTGGCGGCTTGGTTGGGAACAGATTAGGTGCGGACTTTAGAGCCAGTCACTGGTTTCGTGGCAATGTCCTTCTTTATTGCGTTGGCTTCCTCCTGCGCGGTCCACCGCGTTCCAGCGGCTACTTACGGCAGTTCGGGCATGTTCTCCTCAGTAGGAGTGAAAACGGTTGGGCGACTAGGTGGAACTGTCGTTCTTGACGGAACTAGTGACCCGTTAGGAGAAGTGCTCGTTGAGATCATTGACGCGAAAGAAGGTGTGCGTCAAGACGCCGTCCTGACGAATCGCGGGGGAAAGTTCTCTTTCGGAACCAAATACCGCGAAGCGGGACCCTGGCTATTGCGGTTCAGTTTGCCTGGCTATATGGCGGTCGAACAGGAATATCTCATAGATCCGCAACGAGGCCACGCGCTCGTGATGCGACTTCCCTTAGGCATCTAGCGAACTCCTGACATTGTCCCTCTCTCTTTGCACCCTGATGTGCAAGCTAGAGGCTGCCCATCTTTACATCGATTCCCAACATGCGCAGGACGGCTAGGCCGTTGGTGCCCTGGACCACGCCGTCGCGGACTTTGTAGTCGAACTGCAGGCCCTCTGCCGTTTCTGTGGCGCTGAAGTGCTTGGGTTGGAAGCCGGGCAGCGTGAGCAGATCGGCCGAGACGGCCAGATCGTGCGTCGTGACAATGCCGAGGCTCTGCGCATTGGCGAGGCGGCGGACGATTTCGAGGGCGGCGACGCGGCGGTCTCCCGTGTTGGTGCCGGAGAGCAGCTCGTCGAGCAGCACGAAGCAGCCGGGAGAAGATTCAACGTAGTCGAGGATCTTCTTGAGCAGGGTCACTTCGGCGCTGAACTTGGACTGACCTTCGCCGAGAGCATCGTTGACGGAGATGCTGGCCGCGATGGCGCCGGTAGAAGTCTCAAGAGATTCGGCGCATACGGGAGCGCCGGCCCAGGCCAAGCTCAGGTTGAGGCCGATGGCGCGGAGCAGCGTGCTCTTGCCGCCCATGTTCGAGCCACTGATGACCCAGTAACGCGACTCCTTTGCCAAAGCGACGTCGTTGCGAACACAGACGGCGCCGTCAATCAGAGGATGGCCGAGCCCTTTGGCACGGAAGGTCAGTTCGCCGTCTTGGGTGTCTTGAACACTGGGGTAGTTATGGGCAGGGTTCTCAGCGGCGTAGTTGCCGAGGGCGACCAGCGCTTCAACGTTAGCGATCGTCTCGATAGCTTGTCTCACTTCGCTGCCGTGGGCCTTCTTCCATTTGTATAGCCGGAGCGCGGCAATTTGCGGAATTAAGAAGAAGACGCTGAGCAGCCACTCATTCTCATTGTTGGCGAACGCCAAGAATGCGCTTCCGCGCCGGAGCGCCTGTACGGCTCCGGAATCGACCAGGGTTGACAGGATACCGGTCTTAGCTGCAATGAGGATGTCGGCGGTCCAGCTCTGGGCGGCGACAACTTCGGCGACCTGTGAGATTGTGTGCAGGTCGAATTCGATGAGCTGTGATGCCTGGCTAGCGAGCGTTCCGAGGCTTGAGCCGGTGATCGCTCCGAGCCAGTAGTGGAAGGCCCCTGCGACAGCAGTAACGGCTAGCCCCGCAGCGCCGGGAAGCCAGCCGAGCCAGTAGGAGATGCCGACGCTGAGCGTCATGAGCGGCGCGATGACCAGCAGCAGCAATAGATAGTTCGTACGCACTGGGGAGTCTGGTTCCGCGAGCCAATCCCGCAGAGTGTTGAGCCGGCCAAGGTCAGTGAAGTTCATGCACGCAACGCCGAATTCGCGTCGAAACTCCGGCGCATCCGCGAGTTCCTGGACGGCGAATTGGCGCTCTCGTACTTCACCGGCGGGGGCGGGCTGGGCAAGCCACGCGGCTAGGCGTTCGCGGCCAGGTTCGGTTTCGCATGTGCAGATGCGATCGAAGAGGGAGCCCGCGCCAAACAAGCCGAGCTGATCTTCCCCGATCGGCGTCAATTCAGCAAAGCGCTCGCTGTCGTCGTCTTCCCCTTGCCACGCGGGATCGATTCGACCGAGGGCCTTGCGATACCAGGCCGTGCGCTTGCGGGCGAGGAGAAGGCGCCGCTGGACGTGGAAGACGAGGCGTGACAGGACGACCGAGGCAACCGCAGCGGCAGGCAAGTACCACCCAACGTCAGCGCCTTGGAGGGCGAACCCGCCAGCCATGAAAAGACTGCCGAATGCGATGGCGCACAACGTGATCAGCGTATTCGCGATAACGCCAGCCCGACGTCTCTCTTTGCTGGCTGATTGCCAGAGTTCCTCGTAGTTGGCTGTTGAATAAGGCTTCACGATGATCGGATCTTCTCAGGTCTTCGGTCGACGGTCAACAGGGGCTACGCGGACTCATGGTGCGACTCTCTAGCCTCTGCCAGGTGAAGGTGCGCCTAGCGGCTTTGTTCGGTTGTGGGGTTGTTTGTGCCGAGGTAGGGGTACTTGAGCATGACCGAGTCGAGGAGTGCGGCGTTGCCGGTGGCACGGGGGTCGGCGGTGGCGGTGAGATAGGCGTCAAGCTGAGTCGACAGCTTCGTCTTGATGCCGCCGAGTTCGGGATCGGAGGCGCGGTTGGCCATGTCTAGCGGGTCGTCGTGGACGGAGTACAACTCCTCGGCCGGGCGCTTGGCGAAAGCCATCTCGGCGTAGCGCGGCTGGTCTTGGCGATGTTCCCAGATGTAGGTTTTGGTGGGGCCGCCGTCGGTGTCGCCGAAGCCTCCGGTGGTGTCGCTGGCGGGCCAGGAAGGGCCCGGATGATCGCCGACGGGAGTCGCCTCAGGGGGAATGTTGCGGATGTAGAGATAGTCAGCGGTGCGGATGGCGCGGATCGGATAACCTGCGCCATCTGGACGGCTGCCGGGGAAATGGCGTTCGATACCGAAGACGGCGTGATCGCGGGAAGGGTCGATTTGGCCGGAATCCTTCGAGGCGAGGATCGGCATGAGGCTGCGGCCAGTCATATCGGCGGGAATCGAGACGCCGGCGGCTTCGAGGAAAGTCGGCGCGAAGTCGCGGTGGCTGATGAAGTCGTCGACGGTGCGTCCGGGGGCGACGCGGGCGCCCCAACGGATGGCCAAGGGCATGTGCGCGCCGTATTCGTAGACGGACGCCTTAGCGCGCGGGAAGGCCATGCCGTTGTCGGAGGTGACGACGACGATGGTGTTGTCGAGTTCGCCGCGCTCCTCGAGCAGGGCCAACATGCGTCCGAGGTGGCTGTCGAAGTGATCGATCTCGAAGGCGTAGTCGGCGATGTCGCCGCGGACTTCCGGCGCGTCGGGCAAGAAGCCGGGGACTTCGACATCTTCGAGCTGGATGCCGTTGCGAACACCGATGCCATCGTCGAGTTCGCGATGGGGTTCGATAAAGCCGGCCCAGAAGCAGAAAGGGGCGTCCTCTTGCCGCTCGTCCAAGAAGTTTTCGAAGTTGGCGGCGTAGTCAATGGGACTGATGAACTCGCCGGGAGGGTCGAGCTTGATGTCGTTGTAGACCGGTCCGGAAGGGCTGTGTTCACGGCCGCTGAGTTGCCAGTTGCCGGGCCCCCAGCCTTTGCCGCTGAAGCCCACGTGATAGCCCGCCTCGGCGAGCAGATCCGTATAAAGGGGAACGTCGTTTTCGATGGGCCAAATGGTGTGGTTCATCGAGGCTTCGCGCAGGCGATAGAAGTCTTGACCGGAGAGCACGCTGCCGCGCGAAGGGCAGCAGGAGGGCGTGGAGACGAACGAGTTCTGGAAGAGAATGCCTTCGGCTGCGACGCGGTCGAAGGCGGGCGTCTTGACGAAGCGCGAGCCGTAGGCGCCGGCGTGCGGGTAAGACTGATCGTCGGAGATGCAGAAGAGAATATTGGGCGGCTTGGCGGCGGATGCGCAGCTTGTAAAGGCGAAGGGAGCGGCTGCAACGGAAAGTTGTTGGAGGAAGGCGCGGCGAGTGGGCACAAAGCAAATTATAGTCGCGCCTAGCCAGAATTTCGGGCTGCATCAATGAAACCGGACAGCGCCAGGTCGGGGCGATAGCCGTGATCGGCCGCGATATTGGGCTCTGCCTGGTACATGCGGGCGAGGGACTGGCGAATGCCCGGATCACCCCCGGTGAAAGCCTCGATTAACGCGTCCCAACGCGCGGCGAGAGAGCGACCCTGTTCGGATTTGGGGTCCACGCCGTCCTGGACGGCTTGCTGAACGGCAGCGATCAGATCGGTCCAGTCCTGCTGGGCTTTCTGCATGCCGTCTTCGCCGAGCGCTTCGCCGCGGCGAGCGAGGGTCTCGAGCTGCTCGGGCGTGTAGTATTTCTCGAACTTATCCATTTTGTTTATCTCCTGGATTGTCTCTAGCAGGTCGGATAGAGAAACGCTGTCTGCACGTTCCAGTCTCGCGGCAACCGCCTCCAAACGTTCGCAGAGGCGCGTTTCCGCCTCGACGCGGGCGCGAAGCTGATCGGCATGAGCCCGCAAAACCTCAAGGGGCGAGTGGTCGGGCCGAGCGAGAAGCTTAGCGATCCCTTTGAGCGGCAGTCCCAACCGGCGAAGCGAACAAATCTGTTGCAGTCGAGCGACGTCGACTCGGCTATAGAGCCGATGACCGGATACGGTTTGCTGCGATGGCCGCAACACGCCGATTTCGTCGTAGTAGTGCAACGTGCGAACCGAAACGCCAGATAGGCGAGCAAGTTCGCCGACTTTTAGACAGCGAGTATCCATTCCTTTGCCAGCTTAAAGCCTGACGTTACGTGAGGAGTCAAGCGTTTTCTCCTCGCGGCGGGCGACTCCTATCGAATGGGCGGCTCGCATGTTAAGCTAGCGCCTCGATGGGCATGACGCGAAGAGAAGCAACGGCGGCGCTGGGCGGCGCGGCGCTTTCAATGTTTGGATGCGAATCGGCGGCGCCAAAGCCGCCGAATATCGTTTTCTTTTTGGCGGACGATCAGCGCAACGACTCGCTGGGCTGCGCCGGGCATCCGTTCCTGAAGACGCCTAATATCGATGGGCTGGCGCGCCAGGGCGTGCGCTTCGAGAACGCTTTTGTGACGACGGCAATCTGCGCGGCGAGCCGGGCGTCGATCTTCACGGGCTTGGTGGAGCGGACACACGGGTATACGTTCGGCAAGCCGCCGATCGCACCTGAGCAGTTGGCGAACGGCTACCCTGCCCTGCTGAAAAAGGCCGGCTATCGTACGGGGTTCTGCGGCAAGTACGGCGTGCAACCCAAACAGGACGAGTACTTCGACGAGTACGAAGAGATCAACCGCAATCCGTACTTCCACGAACAGACGGATGGGACGCTGAGGCACGAGACGGATTTGTGCGCGGACTTCGCGGAGAAGTTTGTCGCGAGCGAAGACGAGCGGCCGTTTTGCTTGTCGGTGAGTTTCAATGCGGGCCACGCCGAGGACGGCGACTTAAGGCCGGCGATCGGGCACTATCCTTGGCCGCCGGCGACGGATGGGATGTACGAGGACATCGTGATGCCTGAGCCGCGGCTAGCGGACCCGAAGTATCGGGAGGTGCTGCCGGAGTTTTTCGGCGAGGATTCGATGAACCGGCTGCGCTACCACTGGCGTTGGGATACGCCGGAGAAATACCAGGCGAATATGCGGGCTTACTTCCGGATGCTGAGCGGCATCGATCTGGCGGTGGGGCGCGTGGTTGAGGCTCTCGAAGACAACGGCTTGGCCGACAACACGATCATCGTCTACATGGGAGACAACGGCTACATGATGGGCGACCGGGGCATGGCCGGCAAGTGGAACCACTACGAGCAGTCGCTGCATGTTCCGCTGATCGTTTATGACCCGCGGGTGAAACAGTCCCGAGTCGAACAGCGGATGGCGCTGAATATCGATCTGGCGCCGACGTTCTTAGAGCTTGGGGGAGCGGAGCTGCCAGCGCAATATCAGGGGCGCAGTCTGGCGGGGTTCGCACGCGGCGAGCAGCCGACCGAGTGGCGCAACGATTTCTTTTGCGAGCACTTGATGGAGCGCGCAGAGATTCCCAAGTACGAGGGCGTGCGAGGAGAGCGATATGTCTACGCGCGTTACTTCGAGAATGACTATGAGTTCTTGCATGACTTGCAGGAAGATCCGGATGAGTTGGTGAACTACACGGATCATGCGGACTACGCCGACGTGCTGGCGACGATGCGGACGCGTTGCGACGAATTGCGGGATTCGTACGGCGGGCAGTATGAGTCGCCGGTTGCGGTATGAGGGCGCCGGTCGGCCACAACGGCATCTTGTTCGACGTGGACGTCGAATGGGGCGAGCGGCATATCGACAAGTCGAAGACGCCGGTCAAGAACTGCCACGAAATGGTGGTCGACCGCGACAACTTGATTTACATGATCGGGGACCACACGCACAACAACGTGTTGGTCTACGACTCGGCCGGCAGACTGGTGCGGACGTTCGGCACGGAGTATCCGGGCGGGCACGGCATCGAAATCTTCGAGGAGAACGGCGAGGAGTTCCTGCTCCTAGTCGACCCGGGGGATACGGCACGGACGGAGAACGGATTCCGGGAATCAGGACGTGTAGTCAAGACGACGCTACGGGGCGAGGTGGTGTTCACGATTGGACATCCGTTGACGATCGGCGTCTACGAGCCCGGCTGGGAGTACCGCCCGACCGAGGCGGCGGTCGCGCCAAACGGGGACATCTATGTGGCCGATGGGTATGGGTCGAACTACATATTGCATTACGATCGGTTGGGGCGGTTCATCAGGAAATTCGGCGGGGCGGATGACCTGAATCCGGAGGCACGGTTGCGGAATGCGCATGGCGCTTGCGTGGACCTCAGGCGCCCCGATGAGCCTCTATTGGTTTGCACGTCGAGAATGGATAACCAATTCAAACTGTTTACTTTGGACGGAATACATCGTAGGACGGTTGATCTGCCGGGAGCGTTCGTCTGCCGGGCTGTGGTCGACGGGCCGTTGCTGTATGCGGGGGTTTGTTGGTCAAGGGCTAACGGGACAGGCGAGCGGCTGGATGATTCGGGGTTCGTCACGATTCTGGATCAGGACTTCCGGGTGGTGTCGAATCCTTTCGGGACGGAGCCGCAGTACAACAGCGGGGTTCTACAGCCCCTGCAGCAATCGCCGGGGGCAACCGAGGACTACCAGGTCCGCCATGGTCACGGCGTCTGCCTGGACCAAAACGGGGACCTGTATTTGGCCCAGTGGAATGCGAACCATATTTACCCGTCCAAACTGAAGAGGAACACGTAGCGAAGCTGTGAGCGATATCACACTGGGCGCCGCCGGATGGAGTACAATTACGCCAGTCCTACGGTCAGGTGATCGAAGTTTAGGGCATTTGGTTAAGAGAGGCGTAGATGAAGAAACCAGCGATGAAGTTCGTATTCGGTTCGCTCTTGGCACTGTCGCTGATGAGCATCCCCCTGGCGGCCCAAGGAAAACCGGCCACATTTAAAAATACTGTCAAGCAGAAGTTAAAGGAAGGCAAGCAGGTCTTTAGCCACACGATTTCTAGCTTTGACATCGAACGCTACTGCGAGGAGGCCAAGCACTACGATTACACCTGGTTTGAGATGCAGCACAGCACGATGAGCTGGGGCGAGGTCGAGAAGATGATGAACGCTTGCCCGCACGTCGGCGCGATGCCCTTCATCCGCATGCCTGACGAGTTGGAAAGCTCGATCCAGAAGGCGACAGACGTAGGCGCTATCGGCATCATCATGCCGACGACGGAAACGGCAGAGAAGGCGCACACGACTGCCTGGTTCTCCCGTTATCCGCCAGTCGCTCACCGCAGCGCAGGCGGCGGCAACTATGGCAGCTACTGGGACCGTTCGACCTATCGCGAGCACTACAACGACGAATTGTTGATAGTCGTGATGATCGAGACACCGGCAGGCGTTGCGAACGCTTACGACATCGCCAACACGCGCGGTATCGACGTCGTCATCTTGGGCAACAACGATTTGAGCAGCTTTTCGGGCTTACCGCAGAGCGATCCGGAGTACCAGAAAATGCTGGAGCAAGTTCGTGACGCGACGTTGCGCGCCGGCAAGATCTTCGGCAATGCAGGCGCTCAGTACCGCGAAGGCTATTCAGTCAGCAAGGATTCGTTCTTCTTCCAGAATGGTCCGACGAACGATGGCTGGGTGAATCCGCGCCAACGTGGCCGCAGCGTCAGCGCTGTTGAGGGTGAGTCGAGCCTCGAAGAGCGCCGCAACCCGTAGGGACTGCGCGACAACACAATCAAGGGCCGGGATTCGAAAGGATCCCGGCCTTTTTCTTGCTCTGCGGAACCTTCTCCCCTCGCCGAGCGAATGAGATGGAAGAGGCGTCATGGCTAGATCGAATGGGCTGCTCAGGATTCTCGGCGAAGCGCGAGCGTGCACGGTGTGCGCCGAGCATTTGCCGCTGGGGCCTCGTCCGCTGTTGGCGGCGGGGATGAAGGCGCGTGTTCTGCTGATTGGACAGGCTCCGGGCCGCTCGGCTCATGAGTCCGGTATCCCTTGGGCTGACCGTAGCGGAGACCGGCTTCGCGATTGGCTGGGGATCGACCGAGATACGTTCTACGACCCGAATCAAGTGGCCTTGTTACCGATGGGCTTCTGCTATCCGGGGTCGGGCAAGCAGGGCGATCTGCAGCCTCGCAAGGAGTGCGCTCCGCTATGGCATCCGCAGGTGTTGCCCTTGCTCAAAAAGACGCGGCTCACGATCTACCTGGGGCGCTACGCGGTGGAGCGGAACCTCGGAGATCGTTACGGGAGTCTGACGGCGGCCGCAGAAGCGTACGAGGAACTCTTGCCCGACGTGGTGGCCCTGCCGCATCCGTCGCCGAGGAACGGGATGTGGACGAGCAAGAGGCCCTGGTTTAGCGAAATTCTGCTGCCGATGCTGCGGGCTCGCGTCCGCGAAAGTCTGTCCTAGTTTGACTGGCTTTTGAGGGATTCGATATAGTCGGATTCCCTCTCCCAGGGCATAACAAGGATTCCTAGATATGAGCACTTCCATTCTCAGCGGAGCTGAATTCAAGCAACAACTGCGCGACGGCGCCCCCAAGATGGGCCTATTCGTCAATTCCCACAGTCCGACGCTCTGCGAGCAGTTGGCGCACAGCGGCTATGACTGGCTGCTGGTCGACACGCAGCACGGGCCGATGACCAACGCGAAGCTTTCGACGATGCTCTGCGCGATTTCCAGCGGCGGGGCGAAGTCCATGGTACGCGTCGGGGGGTACGGCGACCGCATCGGCATCCAACAGGCGCTCGACATGGGCGCGGACGGCGTCTTGATTCCCTACATCAACACGGCCGAAGAGGCACGCGAAGCGGTGAGTTGCGCACTCTACCCGACCGCAGGCACGCGCTCGGTGTACTTCCCGCAGCGCAGCACCAATAAGGCCGGCCTGCTGGGCTATGTGGGCAACGCCAACAAGAACATCATCGTGGCGCTGCAGGTGGAGACGGCATCGTGCATCGAGAACATCGATGAGATCGCAGCCGTTCCCGGTGTGGACATGTTGTTCCTTGGGCAGAATGACCTGTGCATGTCGATGGGGCTCTTCGAGACGTATGAGTTTCCGCTCATGTACACGTCCCCGGAGTTGCAGGCGGCGACCGACAAGCTAGTGGCGGCAGCCGGCAAGAACAAGGCCATCTTGGGACTGTTTCTGTTCGGCACGGACCGGGTCGGCGAGTTCTTGGACAAGGGATTCACATTCATCAGCGTCGGCAACGATCTGCACCACGTGCTGACCCAGGCAGGAGCCTACGTGGGGAAGATGGAAGCGATCGCCAAGGAGAAGGGCAAGCAATGGACGCGGCGTCCGACGGCCCTGCTCTAGACGGCGAGGCACTTGGAAGCAGAAAGGGCGCGGCTAAAAGCCGCGCCCTTTCGTCTTTTCCGCGGAAGCTGACGCCTAATGCTCAGCGGGCGCTTCGGCCTCTTCGCCGTGCTCGGCGCCTTCGGCTGCATCGTGATGAACCGCTCCGGCGTCAAGCGGCTGCATCGCCCAGCCCGGATCTGAACCGATCCAATCGCGAGTGAAAATGCCCGACGAGGTCATGCCGAGCAAGATGGCTAACCAAACGAAGCCGAGGACGGAGGCGAGCTGCGTCAGCTTACTGGCGTACTTCACGTGCATGAAGTAGAGGACGACCAGGCTAGCCTTGAACGCCGCAATCGCCAGGGCAATCACAATATTCATCGCGCCAAAGTCGAGGTATGCCACCCAGACGGTGACGCCGGTCAAGACGAGCAGTGTCGCAAAAATCGCCACGTAAATAGGAATCGGGACGATGTGGTGATGTGCTTCGTGCGATTCAGACATTAGGTATGCCGTCCAATTAGGTACAGGAGCGGATAGAGGAAGATCCAAACGATGTCGACAAAGTGCCAATAAAGCCCGAACATCTCAACCGGCGCATAGTAGGCCTGCGAGAAGGCGCCTGCCCGCACTTTGAACATCAACCAAATAAGCACGCCTGCGCCGACAATCATATGCACGGCGTGGACGCCGGTCATGGCGAAGTACAAGAAGAAGAACAACTCGACGTTGCGCGGGTTCACTTCGTTGGCAAACTCGCCGTGGTACTCAAAGTTCGGACCGGGCACGTGATGATGCACGATCTTGTCGTTGTACTCGTATACCTTGACGCCCAAGAAGGCGCTGCCGAATGCCAAGGTTCCAACCATGAACCAGAAAACCAGCTTCTGTTTGCCTAACTGCGCGTAGTGCACAGCCATGGCCATCGTGAAGCTGGAAAAAATCAGAATAGCCGTATTAGCGCCGCCCAAGGCGACGTTCAATTCGTGGCTTCCTGCCTGGAACGCCCCGGGATACTTGTTGCGGAAGATGGTGTAAGCGAGAATCAGACCGCCGAAGAACAGAATTTCGGTGATCAGGAACGCCCACATGCCCAGGGTGGCGGCTTCCTGTTGCTGCTCGGCATCATCAAACTGATGCGCGACGAGGCTGTGATGATCAGTGGACAACAGGTTCCCCCTCTTTGGCGTAGGCGTACGCTTCCTCAGTCACGACGGGAGTGAACTCAAAATTCTCGGTCGGAGGCGGCGACGCGGTTTCCCACTCGAGGCCCTTAGCGCCCCAAGGATTGGCGCCCACCTTCTCGCCCTTGAACAGCGAGTAGGGGAAGTAAAGAAGGGGCAATAAGTAGGCGATGCCCAAGACCATGGCTCCAGCCGTCGAAAAGACGTTGTAGATCTGAAATTCAGGCGGATAGAAGTGGTAGCGCCGGGGCATGCCCAAGTAACCCACAACAAACTGCGGGAAGAACGTCAGGTTGAAGCCGACGAACACCAATACGGCGGCCACCTTGGCTAGGGTCTTCGGGTACATCCTGCCAAACATCTTAGGCCACCAGAAATGCAGTGCTGACATGTAGCCCATGATGGCCGAGCCGACCATGACGTAATGGAAGTGGGCCACGATGAAGTACGTATCGTGAACGTGAACGTCGAGGCCCATGGCAGCGAGGAACAGTCCTGTGAGACCGCCGATAGTGAATAGCCCAATAAAGCCCATGGCATAGAGCATGGGGGTAGCTAACTCAACCGAGCCGCCCCACATCGTAGCGAGCCAGCCGAAGATCTTGATCGCGGTCGGCACGGCGATCAGCATGGTCAACAGCGAGAAGACAAGGCCGAGATAGGCAGACTGTCCGCTGACGAACATATGGTGACCCCAGACAATAAAGCCCAAGGCAGCGATAGCCAGCGAGGAGTAAGCGATGATCCTGTAGCCGAAGATGGCTTTCTTGCTGAAGCAAGAGATCACCTCGCTCATGACGCCGAACGCCGGCAGGATCATGATGTAGACGACAGGATGCGAGTAGAACCAGAACATGTGCTCGAACAGGATTGGATCGCCGCCCAGAGCCGGATCAAAGATGCCGACGCCGAATAGGCGCTCCAGAGCGAGCAGCGTCAGCGTGATGGCGACGACCGGCGTGGCCAAGACCTGAATCAAGCTGGTGGCGTAAATCGCCCAAACCATCAAGGGCAGGCGGAACCAGGTCAGCCCCGGCGCGCGCATCTTATGGATGGTGATTACAAAGTTCAAGCCGGTCAGGATCGACGAGAAGCCGGCGATAAATGCGCCGACAATGGCTACTAAGACAGCGCCATTCGCGTATCGGCTTGAAAGCGGTGCGTAGAACGTCCAGCCCGTGTCGACGCCGCCGGTCAACAAAGCGGAAGCGGCAGTCAGGCCACCGATCACCAGCAGATACCAACTCAGCAAATTTAATCGCGGGAAGGCGACGTCTCGAGCGCCAATCATGAGCGGCAGCAGGAAGTTGCCCATCGTTGCCGGGATGAGCGGGACCAAGACGAAGAAGACCATCAGCACGCCGTGGCCGGTGAAGGTACGGTTGTAGGCTTCAGAGCTCAACAGATCGCCGGCCGGGGTCAGCAGCTCCAGCCGGATCAAGGCCGCGTAAACGCCGCCCATCATGAAAAACGTCGTCAGCGTGATGATGTAGAGAATGCCGATGCGCTTGTGATCCAGCGTCAGCAACCACGACTTGATCCCGTAGCTGGCCGTCAAATAATTCGGCTTGGGCTTATCTGCGAGAGGTAAGGAGCTTGATGTCGTTTCCATCTTCTTGTGACTCCTCTATTCGACGCCGAGCGTCTTGATGTAACTAATCAACTCAAACACCTGCTCTTCGCTCACTTGCCCCTGGAACGTGGGCATCATCGGCCCAAAGCCGGCGACCGTATGCCGGCGGGGGTCGACGATCGACTCGCGGATATACGACTCGTCGGCGATCGCGTTTGTGCCGTCTGTGAACGCCACCCGCGTGCGATAAAGGGAATCGAGCGAAGGACCGTTCCCTCCGGCGCCGTTGTGGCAGCTATTGCAGCGGAGCTCGGAGAATAGGCGCTCACCGGCCGCAACCGGGGTTTCAGAGCCGTCCTGGTCGTCGGTCTGAAGCCACTGGTCGTACTCCTCGGGCGACATGACGATGACGGAACCGATCATCAGCGAGTGCTCCGTGCCGCAGTATTCGGCACAGAACAAATGGAATTCGCCCGTCTTGGTAGCCTCGAACCACATCGTTTGATAGCGGCCCGGAACAGCATCGCGTTTGATGCGGAACACCGGGAGGTAGAAGCTGTGCAGCACGTCCTCGGAAGTGATGATCAAGCGAATCGGCTGATTAACCGGAACGTGCAGTTGATTGATCTCGCGCTTCCCTTCAGGGTGCTGGATCTTCCACATCCACTGCTTACCGACGACGTGAACGTCGAGCGAATTGGGCGGGGGACTGGAATAGTTAAAAAACAACACCGCGCCCCAACCGAACAAGACCATCGTTACGACGAACGGAATGACGGACCAGGCGATTTCCAAAGGCAAGGACCCATGTACCGGCTTGGGCACCTCGTCATCGGATTTACGTTTGAACTTGATGGCGACAAACACCATCACCGCCGGGATCAGGACGGTGAAGACAGCCGTCAACGCCACGCAAAAGAAATAGAGCAGGTCAACTTGCCCGGCATGCTCGCTGGCCTGCTCGGGAAGAAAGCTGAAGTCCCTGAAAAGCGTCTCCCACATGCGTGTTTCTCGTCCGCCTCCGTCCTGCTAAGCAGTCGCCCGCTCGCGGCGGCGATCCCGTAAAAAATTAATCGTCATGAACCCGGCTAGCAGCAGAACCGTTAGCGCGGAGAACACACGGACTGTGTTCATGATCACCAGTCCGTACTTACCCGTCGCCGGGTCGTAGTGAAAGCAATAGAGCATGGCCGCGTCGGCCAAAGAGCCGATGCCGTTATCCGACGCTTCGATCAGCGCGAACTGCAGATCGCGGGCCGAATACTCCACGCCAAACTGATACCGCGAGGCGCGCCCGTCGGGCGTCAACGTCACGATGCCGCTGGCGTGGCGGTAGAGGTCCGTATCGTTGTCGTACTCGTAGCGGAAACCCACGGCGTCGGCCAAGGCGTGAACCTGCGATTCTTCGCCGACCAGGAAATGCCAGCCGTCTTCGGCGCCCTCGCGACGATAGACTCCCAGGTATTCCTCTTTCTTCTTCGCTGCCAGCTCCGCCGTTTCGCCGGGATCAAAGCTGACCGTGACCAACTCAAAGTCTTCGCCCGGCTGGAACCGCGATATCGCCCGCAGGGCCTTAACTAGCCCATTCAGCTCCATCGTGCAGAGCATGGGGCACTCGTAGTAGACGAGGGAGAGAACAACCGGCTTGTCGCCGAAGTAATCGGCGAGGCGAACCTTCTTTCCGGTGGAGTCAGTGAACTCTAGACTGAGGTCGACTTGGCGGCCCAGGTTCTGGTCGAAGCCGACATTCTCTAGACCGCGGGGCAACCTTCCAGCCGGAGTCGGCGGCTTTTCTTCCGCCAATAGCGGGAGGGTCATGAGTACGAGACTCAGCGTCAATATTTGCCGTAATCGCTTCATTCGATAACCCTCCTTTTCAAAAAACCTCGATCAACCGTCGAGACAACTATTCCGCCGCTTCGGCGCCGCGTACCGCCACGCCTTGTTCGAGAAGCAGGTCAATCGCCTGCTCGATGGGGACGTGTACGAGTCCTTGACGCTGGTCCACCCAGCCGTAACCGTCCAATTGTTCCGCCTCGTCAGCGCGGATTTCTCGCAGATCCAGACCAGGAACGACCTGCAACTGCGGCGCGCCGCTTTGCCCGCCAGGCGCAGAGAGCTGCACCGGACTGCCGTACTTCGACACTTCACGCTGGGTTAAGTACTCAAACAGAACCGTGATTACGCCATAAGCGAACAGAACACTAAAGAACATGAACACCAAAAAGGCAGCGACGGGACGGACGTGCGCATCGGACCTTTCGTGATCGTGCGTGGGGGAGAAGTGCGCCATTAGTGATGCCCTCCAGCGATTTCCAGGACCTCTGCCAACCGCGGATCATTCGAGGCAAGCAGCGGCTTGTCTTTCAAGTGCATGGCGAAAACGCCTACCCACAAACCGCCCAGGCCAATCAACACCGCCAGGTCCATCCAGTGCAGATGAACTCCGGTGCCGTGAGATAGGCTCGGTTGCGTCAGCCAGTACAAGTCGACGAAGCGCATCACGAGGATCCAGACGGCCATGAAACCCAGCCGAGCGGGGTTCCGTTTCGTCCATCGCGTCAGCAGAAAAAGAAGCGGCAAGGCAAAGTGGAAAATGATCAGGGCTTGCGAAACCACGAGCCATCCGTCACCCATGCGCTGCAAATACCAGGGCGCCTCTTCCTGCGTGTTGCCCGACCAGATGATCAGGAACTGCGACAAATTCATGTACGTCCACAGCATGATGAAGGCCAACAAGAGGTTGCCGTAGTCGTGATAAGTGCCGACGTTGACTAGTTTTATGAGCGAATCCGTCTTCTCCAAGAAGCGGACCGCCAAGACCGTGAAGGCCATCGCCGCGAGAAGATCCGACACGCAAAAAAGAAAGCCGAAGATCGTCGAGAACCAATGCGGATCGAGCGACATCACGAAGTCGACCGAGAAGAACGTCAGCGACAAAGCCATCAGCGGCAAACCAGCGCCGCTAAGAAAACGTAGCTTGCGGATGGCGGGCTGGGGGCCTTCGGCGTCTTGCTGCAGCGAATAGCGCGACAAGAGGATGCCGATCACGCTCCACAGGACAACGTAGAAGACGACCCGGATCACGAAGAACGGCTCGTTCAAGAAGGCCACTTTGGCCTGAATGATTACGTCATCCACCGCTTCGGGACGCGCCCAAGGGAATAACGTCTGCATGCCCAGTACGACGGGGATGACGAGGATCGCCATCAGCGGCATGGTTCGTCCGCCGGACTCCCAAATTCGCCGCGCCGGGACGCCCCAGCTGGCGGCGGTCAAGTGGTAGATCATCGTCCAGCCAAGGCAGCCCAAAGTCAGGGCGAGCCAGTACAGATAGCCGGTCAAATAAGAACGGTAGAACTGGTCTGCGTCCATCGCGTAGCCCGCAGCGGCTGCGGCGATGCCCACGGCTCCGACAATGAGCGCTTTGGACTGCAAGCCGGCAAGTTCGGCGTTGGTTCCCTGCGTGCTCATTGGGCGGCCTCCGCGTTCAATTCCGCGACGACCGCCGGCGGCAGATCGTTCACGCTCACGTGGCGGCTCAGCTGCAGGGCGCGAATGTAGGAAACGATGGCCCAGCGATCGTTCGGTTGAATCCTGTCGTTGAAGCTGTACATCCGACCTTTGCCGTTGCTGATGACGTTGTAGAAGTGGCCGACCGGCGCTTCTCGCAACCGATCAATGTGATACGACGGCGGACGCTGGAAGCCGCGCTGCACCACCGTGCCCAAGCCGTCGCCGATCTGGCCATGGCAGGGTGAACAGTAGATATTGAAGCGCTGCCGACCGCGTTCGACGACTCCTCGCGTAACCGGGAACGGAAACTCCGTCGCCAGTTCGCCGTTTTCGAAGCCCGTATAGAGCAACACGTCCTCGCGCAATTCTCCGCGCGCCACCGTGCCGTCCACCGGCGGCCGCGAGGCGCGATGGTCGCTAAAGAAATCGCTCCGCTCGAGCGCCTGTAACTTCGGCTGGTCGTGCATATCCTGCCGACAGGCCGAGATTCCTAAAACCACAACGGCAGCCGCGGCGAGCAAGAACCGCTTTGTGTAGGTACTATTCGTCCTCAACTTCCCTTACCTCAAGCGGACTCAGAGTTTCGAGAAATGCCGAGACCTTCGAAGGCTCAAACTTCGGATCGTCGGACTCCA
>JAQCLD010000181.1 GCA_027592785.1 Acidobacteriota bacterium | reverse complement strand
ATGGGAATCCGCCCGCCGTTCGGCGGGTTTTCTTGTTTCACGGCAAGAAGGCCCGTCGGGCGGCAACTTTCAGATCCATGTCCGCCAAAACCAACCGGAATACATGCACAACCCAACACGGTCAACAACTTAGCCCCAAAACACGGCGGACCACAGCGGACATGGGCAGACATCAGCGGCTATCCGCGGCCTTCCAGCGGACCTTCACGGCCCCTCAGCGGCCCCCAACGGTCACCGGCGGACCTCCGCCAACCCAATTCGTCCGCCCGCTGACTATACTGGCGGTTTGGCCTCTCGCGGATTATTCCTGACTCTCGAAGGCGTCGACGGCTGCGGCAAGACGACTCAACTCGAACTGTTGATCTCCCGCCTACAGGCCACCGGACGCGACCCCGTGCGCGTGCAAGAGCCCGGCGGCACGCGCATCGGTTTGGAGATTCGTAGGATCTTGCTCGATAAAGCCAACACCGATCTCGACCCCACGGCGGAGCTGCTGCTCTACTTCGCTTCACGCGCGCAGAACATCGCTGAAGCCATTCGCCCTGCCCTGGCCCGCGGCCAAGTCGTCGTCGCCGATCGCTTCACCGACGCCACTATGGCCTATCAAGGCTACGGACGCGGCATGGGAGCGGACGTTGTTCGCAAAATCGAAGCGATCGCCTGCGGCGGTCTGCGTCCCGACCTCACGCTGTGGCTCGACATCGACCCCGAGGTCGGCGTCAACCGCGCTCTCGAGCGCAACCCGTCAGCGAAGACCGACGAGACGCGCATGGAGCAAGAAGGCCGTGAGTTTTACCAGCGCGTCTATCAGGGCTACCAAGAGATCGCCGAGGCCGAACCCGAACGCGTCGCACGCATTGATGCCTCTGGGACCATAGAACAGGTGGCTGATTTGATTTGGGCGAAAGTCGATGCCGTTCTCTGATTTCATCGGCAACCGGCGTATCGTCGACAGCATCCAGCGGATGCTTGCCGAAGACCGCTTGCCCCAGACGCTGCTCTTCGCCGGCCCATCCGGCGTCGGCAAGGCGACGCTCGTTCGCTACCTGGCAGCGGCGAAGCACTGCACACAAGCCGAGGCGGACTTCTGTGGGAAATGCGGTGACTGCCTGCGCATCCTCGCGCTCGATCTTTCAAAAGACGAGTACGTTAAAGAGCACGAAGAGCGGGTCAAACTACCGGCCGCCAAGCGCGGCGAGAATCCGCTGATTCTCTCCACGCACTCGGACTTCTTGATCTTCCCGCCGGACGGTCCGTTGCGCATGATTGGCATCGAACAGGCCCGTCAACTCAACAAGGCTGCCCAGTACGCAGCCTCCACTCAGGGCGGACGCCTGTTCCACATCGACCACGCCGACCGCGCCAACGACGAAGCCGCCAACTCGCTGCTCAAGACGCTGGAAGAGCCGGCTCCGCGGTTGACCATCGTGCTCACTGCCGAAAATGCCTACGAGCTATTGCCGACGATTCGCTCGCGCACCGTGCCGTTTCACTTCTCGCCGCTGACAACTGAGGAAATGGCGGCGTTCGTCGAACAACGCAGCGATCTCTCCGCTGACGAACGCAAAGCCCTTGCCGGCTGGGCTCAGGGCAGCCCTGGGCGGGCGTTGTCGCTCGACGTCGACGCCTATCTCGCGCGACGCGAGCATCTGCTGGCGCTGCTCGATACGGCGTTGGGGCAGGCGTCTTTCGCCGAGCTAATCGCTCACACCGACGCCATCGGCCGCAGACAGCAGGAGAAGATCAGCATCCTCGTCGAGACTTTGCACGGTCTGTTGAGCGACCTATTGCATCTACGCCTGGGCTCGGGCCGTCTCGTCAATGTGGACATTCGCGAAGAGCTGCGAGAGCTATCCGAGCGCGTCAATTTCGAGTGGGTCGAAAAGGCGGCCCGCGACCTAGACGAGTTGCAGCGCCTGGAGCGACGCAACATTCAAAGGCAGATCGCCGTCGAAGCGCTGGCCATCAATTGGCGGCAACGCCTAACGCTTAGCTAGCCGATACTCACGGCGCTGGCCTGCCTGCTCGTAGCGCCTTTTCTCTTCATTGGTCTCTGGAATTAGCGGCGGCACGCGCAGCTTCTTGCGATTCTTGTCGAGAGCCACGAATGTCAAAAAGGCCGAAGCGACGTGCCGTTGTTCGTCTTGAGCACGCATGTTTTCGGCATGGACTTTGACGCCCACTTCCATCGACGTATTGAAGGCGCGATTGACCGAAGCCCGCAGCACAATCAGCTCACCTTCGTAAACCGGCTCCAAGAATGACATGTGGTCGAATGCCGCGGTCACCACGAACTGCCTCGAATGCCGTGCCGCCGCAACAGCGCCAGCGATGTCGACCAGGTGCATGATGCGTCCGCCAAGCAACGTGCCCAGGCCGTTCACATCGTTAGGCAGAGCCAGCTCCGAGAGATACGATTGCGATGCCTTGACTGTTCTGCCTTCCATGGCCCTAGTTTAGATCCGCGCAGCCAACTCGCTGCCGAGTTTCGCTAACTCTTTCCGTTCAACCGCCGCGAACAACGCAGCGAAGACCGTTGCCGCCGCCGCTCCGGCTACGTAGGGATTGTTTTCGCGAACGAACCACAGCACGGCACAAGCAACCGCGGCCGACGCCGTCGGCGCCCAGGCGACCGTCCAAGAACCGACGGGCATGACGCTACGATTCACAGCCCAGGCTGTCGAAGCTGCCAAGACGGCATTGCCGATCAGCAAACCCATTACCGCGCCTTGAGCGCCGTAAGAACTGGCCAAGTAAGCGGTCGTAACAGCGCTCGCCAGCGCGCTCAGCCCGGTGCAGAAAAGCAGCGCTCGCTGGCGGTCGAATCCGATCAGAACATTGCGGTAGTGTCCGCTGACGACCGACAACGGTATCGTCCAAATCAGCAACGCCAGCAAAGGACCCGCCGGCCCAAATGCGTCGCCGTAGGCCAGCCCAACCAGCGGTCGAGCCAAGGCAGTCATACAGACCGCCGTGAAAAATCCGCCCCAAAGGGTGAGCCGCATCGAACGACCCAGGAGCGCTGTCAGCTCTTCAACTCCGTCAGGCGCGCAACGCGATACGACCGGCAACAGGTTGAAGAAGTACCACCAGACGAAAGTGTGGATCGCCAGCGTCGCGCGATGCGCCGAACCCAGCCAGCCGACCGAAGCGTCACTGCGTTGGAAGCCGTAAACCACGACGGGCAGGAACCATAAGCCGGCCCAGGCCAGTTCGGCCAGGCCGATGCCGGCGGATGCGCGCAACCTGGAAAGCGTGCCTGCCGGATTCCAGCGCGGCAGCGGCAGGCGGCCCGCCAACAAGGCGCCGACGACCACGGTACAGCCAAGCGCGATGATCTCGAAGATGCCGACGATCCACAGCGGCCGGGAGGCGTCCATGACGGTCAGGGCCAGACCGGCGAAGACGACATGGCGCACCAGCGAGGTCCAGGCAGCGTTTGCCATTTGCTCGCGGCCTTGGAAGTACCAGATCAACAGGCCGGGTACTTCGAGCAGGGTGACGCCGTAAGCGAGCAGCAGCAGCCTGCTATCGGTTCCTTTGTCGACGAGCAAGGCCAAGAGCGCCATGGCTCCGAAGGCCGCCGCGCCTGTCCACAGACGCAGCTGGCACATCTCTGCGATGAGTTCGTTTGCTTTGTCGGGAGCCTTGGCCAGTTCGCGGGCGCCGTAAGCGCCTAATCCGAACTGCACGAAGAGCGCGAAAAACAGCGTGGACGAAATGGCGAACTCAATGTCGCCGTATCTGGCCGGACCCAAGCCGCGCCCGAGACTTGTGTAAGCCCAGAACGTGCACACTTTGGCCGCGAGCTCGCCGGCGCTCAACAGTAAAAAGTTGCGGGCCACGCGGCTATTGGGCATGCGCGGGAAACGGCGAACAGGCTCGCTCAAAGGAAGGGGCCAAAAGGAAGGCTAGCGAACGGGACGCGGCCAGGCAACTTGATGCGAATTTTTGCCGCCTGGTTCCGGCAGGTTCCATTTTGGCGTTGACTTGTTTCCGGGCGACGCGAGGGCGGAAATTTCGCTGTGACCGATGCGGTCGAGCAGAAAGAGGGACGCTTTGAGGCGGTCGCTATCGCTCCAGGAGCCAGCAGCGGTCCTCAAGGCGGTTTGAAAGGCTACGGCGAGCGAGGAGTTGAGGTGGGAGCGGCAGGCGGAAAAGAAATCGCGGCGGGCTTCGGTGAGGGCCTCTTGGAACACGGAAAGTTTGCGCCAGTTCCGGACGATGACTCCGGCGACAGCGGCGGTTCTGCTGGGCGCATCACCGGCCAGGATGGAGATCGGGGCGTCGCGCTGGGGGCGCGTGAGGCGGTCGAAAGGACGTGTGTTGGACATGGTTGTGTCGAGAAAAGGAAAGGCCCGCTCGAA
>JAQCLD010000070.1 GCA_027592785.1 Acidobacteriota bacterium | reverse complement strand
GGTGCGCTGGAAGCGGGCCCAGGGGAACAGCGACAGGCACAGGTCGATGGTGCTGGAGTCGAGGGCGTAGACGGTGGCTTCGAGATCGGCGTCGAGGGCCTCGTGGGCGTACAGCGGACGGGCGATGGCGATAAGCGCTTGCGCCAAATCGGCCCAGATTCGCCAGTCGTGAGCCTCGTTGGCGTCAGCCAACGTGGACTTCGAAATGCGTCCCCGGAATCCCAGATGGTAGAGCCGAGGTCCGAGCGAGCGCAGGCAGACCTCGATGTCGCGCAGGCTCTCGCGGCCCGTCAACTGGGCGAAAGCCATCGCTAGAAACTGATCCATGCAGGAGAAGCCGCGATGACGCCGGTCGCCGCCGTAGCGGCGGACACAGCGATGAAATTCGTGAGCGGGCAGGTGATCGATCAGCTGGGAGAAGACGGCGCGGCCGGAGTTCATGCGCCATTGTCGGCTGCGAATGGCGGTAGCGGAAACGGCAACGCCAATTCAAATCGAAAACGGCGGGAGTAGGCCCTAACTCCCCGTCCGTCTACCAGTTGCGCGCAACCACGGACGCGTTAGCCGGACAGTAGTGGGGACCGCAATACGCAAGCGATCCAGCGGTGGTCCGAGGCTCCTGTGATAATCGGCATGACTCGGCGGGACGAACGCCTCTATATGGCGACTGACGAGGGCGCCTCAATCTTCGAGGAAGGCAAGTTGACTCGCTACTTGCTCGATGTTGACCGCAATGGGAACTACGGCCTCGTTAGGCGCTAATTGCGTTAGTAGAAATGCAAGACTTCTGGGCGAATCAAACCAGGCGAAAGCAGGCGGCACTCGCCTACTTCGAATTTGTAATCGGGTACGGACGCCGCGACCACTGACGGTATCTCGGACACGTCGTCAGGCAGGTTCTCTGCCGCAATGGCCAGGCGGGGCCGGAACTTCTTTAGGGTGGCGGCGGCTCCACGCAGGGCGTTTCGCTCGGCGCCCTCGATGTCCATCTTGATGAAGTCGACGCGTTCACGCATCACGACGGAGTCGAGCGCCGAGTTCTTGTAGAACGAAAGTTGCAGAGTCGAATCCTCGTGCCATACGCCTTCCGGAACGACCACCACCCGTCCATCGGCAATCTCGGCGGCGAAGGTTTTCTTAAGGGCCTCGATGTTGCGCGGAGAAATCTCGATCGCTGCCACTTTGGAGGCGCCCGCGGCCAGCGCCTTGCGCACGAAGGTTCCTACGTTGGCTCCGCAATCGAGGACGATGTCTCCTGGGCGAACGCCCTGAACGGGATCATCAGCGCGATAGAGGTCCAGTTCTTCCTCAGCCAGCAAGAAAGAAACATCTGTACCGACAGGACTCCAGAAGTCGCCATAGGGCGTACGGTGTTGGACTAAGTCGCCCTCGGCGCCGATCACCTCCGAGCGCCGCGCCAAGTTTCTGGCGCGAGAGCCAAGATCGGCGTTGATGACGTTCATGGCGGCAGACAAAGAGCAGCCCGTCGCTCCGCCTGCGACATAGGTAGCGAATAGGCTCGCGCGGACACCAGCGTAACCGGCAAACTGCGTAACTATGCTGTATCCCGCAAAATGTGCAGCTACGTTGTAAGCAATGAAGGCAACAATAAACAGCCAACGGACCTTTCTCTTTCGGGTCACCTCGCTTTATCTCCTTCCGCTTTCCGCAATGCCCAAAGCGCATGAACGCGAACATTCGGGTCGTCGAACTCCGCCAAACGCTCCAATGTTGCCATAACTTCAGGATTTCCGCTGTTGCCCATGGCGACAGCGACGTTGCGCAGGAAACCGGCGTATCTGCTGCGCTCGATGGGGGTCCCTGCGAAGCGGTCGTTGAACTGCTCTTGGGTCATTGTGGCGAGTTCTTCAAGCGAGGGCTCGGCGTTGGCGGGTTGGAATTCCTCGGCATCGGTGGTCGCGGCGCGCGCTGGACGATTCCAAGGGCAGACATCCTGACAGATGTCGCAGCCGAATACATGGCGGCCGATCTCGCCGCGGTTCTCTTCGGGAATCTCTCCTTTGAGTTCAATCGTCCAGTAGGAGATGCAGCGGCGGGCGTCGAGAGCGTGGCTGGGGCCAGCGTCGCCAATCTCAACGAAGGCGTCGGTCGGGCAGGCGTCGATGCAGCGTGTGCAAGTCCCGCAGCGGAAGGGGGCAGGTTCGTCGGCGTCGAGTTCGAGCGAGGTCAGTATCTCGCCGAGCAAGACCCAGGAACCGATTTGCTCGTTGATGAGGCAGGTGTTCTTGGCGATCCAGCCCAGGCCGGCGCGGTGGGCGTAGGCGCGTTCCAGGATGGGTGAAGTGTCGACGCAGACCTTGTATTCAAAGTCCCCTGCCTCGTCCCGCAATGTTCGCGCCAGCCCGTGCAGGCGATTCTTCATGGTGTCGTGATAGTCGCGGCCCCAGGCGTAGCGTGCCACCCAGCCCTTCTCTGGTTCGTCGGCCTCGGTCGAATAACGGTAGGGGGCGTTATAAACCTGGCCGACGCAGATCACCGAGCGGGCGGACGGCAGCAGCGTCCGCGGGTCAGCGCGCATTTCGCCGCGAGGTCCTTCGAGGTAGCCCATCTTGCCGTGAAAACCGCGAGAGATCCACTCAGGATAAAAGGCCGACTCCAGCGTCGGCTCCGCACGAGCGACGCCGCACAGCTCGAATCCGGCCTCTCTGGCAGCTGTCTTGATTTGCTCAGAATCCACGTTAAACTACTCTTTCTAAACTAGTTCGCCATCAGACGACGCTACCGCTCCCTGCGGCATATCACCGTCCAGGTCTCGATTCTCGCAGTTCGGCGTTTCCCTGTGGAGTCCAGTGTATTTGAGGGGTATTCTCTGACCATCCGATAGTCTCCGGGCGAGGTGTATCCCGCCCCTGCGTCTGGAGAGATTCAAGGAGAAGGAAGCAGAGCATGCCGAGACCGATTAAGTACGTCGAGAAGGGGATTACACAAGTCGCTAGAGGCATGTGGAATTTCGCCCGTAATCTTGACGCGACGAAAGCCCCTACCCCCAGCTTCACGCCGAATTGGTCTGAGAAGCCGCTCCTCAAGTCGTGGGAGAAAACCAAGCCGCCCCTGGGCTGGCCCCGCAAGACGGACTCGCTTTGCCCGAAGTGTGTGATCGAAGCTCGTGAAGAGATCATCGCCGGCGAAGTGGACTACAACATTCTGCGCTCTGAGAAGGTCGGTGAGATCCCGGCTTCGATCGTCGAACGCGACGGCGAAGTTTGGATGATCAAAGAGTGTCCGACCCACGGACGCATCGAAGACATCATGGCGATCGACTCCGCTTTTTTGGAGCACATCGAATCGCAGTTCCCTGGCCGCGACATCCAGGCCCACGACGACAAGCACATTCACGATCACGGCTCTTCGACGGTCAAGTATGGCCGCGGCGCGGTTCTTACCGTTGACCTGACGAACCGCTGCAATATGATGTGCGACCCCTGCTTCATGGACGCCAACCAGGTTGGCTTCGTCCACGAGCTGGAGTGGGAAGAGATCAAGCTGATTCTCGACAACGCGATTTCGACGAAGCCGCGCCGGCAGATGTCAGTACAGTTCTCCGGCGGCGAGCCGACGATGTCGCCCTTCTTCTTGAAGGCCGTCAACTACTGCCGCACGGTTGGCTACAACTCGGTGCAGGCGGCGACGAACGGCATTGAGTTCGCCAAGAGCAAAGAGTTCTCCGAAGCCGCCGCTGACGCGGGCATGCGTTACGCCTACCTGCAGTTTGACGGTATCGGCAACGCTCGTAACTCGCATCGTAAGATCGGCAACTTGTTCGACGTCAAGATGAAGGCGATCGACAACATGCACGATGCCGGCATCGAGATTGTGCTGGTGACGACGATCGTCAACAACATCAATAACGAAGAAGTCGGACCGATCATTCAGTTCGCTCGTGAGAACCCCGGCAAGATCGCTTTCTTAAGCTTCCAGCCGGTTAGCTTCACGGGTCGCGACGAAGAGATCACCGACGATCGCCGCATGAAGCAGCGCTACACGCTGTCTCACTTGGCGCACGACGTGAAGAATCAGATCGGCATCTCCGAGCCGACCCGCGATTGGTTCCCGATCTCGGTCATGGGCTCCTTCGTGGACGCCGCTGACTTGGCTCACGGACCAGCTGCCGAATGGGGACAGGTCTCCTGCGGTTGCCACCCGAACTGCGGCGTCGGCACTGCCTTGATGATCAACAAGCAGACGAAGGACATGGCTCCGGTTCCGGAGTTCATCAACGTCCCGCAGTTGACTCAGGACATTCGCCGCATTAATGACTCGGGCCGTTCGAAGTGGAAGACCAACATGCAGTTGGCTCTTGCGCTGCTCAAGAACTACAACCCGATGAAGGCGCCGAAAGACTTCTCGATGTTCGACTTGCTGAAGAAGTTCGATAAGAGCTTCGCTCTCAGCGGCAAGAACTACGGCAAGGGCGTCGCTCGCCGCAACGATCCTTGGAACTTCCTGTTCGTTGCCGGCATGTGGTTCCAGGACTTGTTCAACTACGACTTCCGCCGGACGGAGATGTGCGTCATCCCCTACGGCACGCAGGAAGGCGAGATTTCGTTCTGCGCTTACAACACCGGCATCGGCTGGCGGAACATCATCGAGAAGATGCACATGACCGCCACGTTGACGACCTGGTACCAAGAGCACGGACGTCACGCGATCTATGCCGGCGGCAAGAGCGTCGACATGAACGACTTCGAACACAAGCTCAAGCTGGACCCGGAGATGGTCGCCCGCGGCGAGCAGCAGTTTGAAGGTCCTAAGAACGCCCGCGAAGAGAAGATCGCCGCACGTGACCTCAAGGCGGCCGAAGCCGAGGCGCGGGGCGAAGTCCCGGTAGCGAACGGCGGAAAGTCGAAGAAGAAGATCCTCTCTCCAGAAGAGGAAGCCAAATTGATGAAGATGTATCGCGAGCAGGTTCTCAAAGAGCCGCCCGCTCCGAAACTGATTCAACTCGGCGGCGCACCGGCTCCGAAGAAAGAAGAGACCGGCGTAACCGGCGACTAACACGAACTGAGTTGAGGGGCGCGGCTCCTCGCCCAAAGCCGCAGGTCAGTCTCAGCAAACGAAGCCCGGCGCGCAAGCGTCGGGCTTTTTTGCGTGTGGTCCACGTGTCTATACTTTCAGCGCTAGTTCGGAGGCTCAAACTCAGACGGATCCGGCTCACCAAGTTCGATTTCAACCGCCTCGTAGACATGCAGCAGTTCTTCGCCGCGTTTCAGAGTCTCTCGCGTGACAATCTGGAGTTCGTCGGAAATACAAACCTCCATCGTCCGCTCACGCTGAGTAGACAACATCAGACGGCGGCGGCATGGAACTCCCGCAACGACAGCATTGTTTTCTTCCTGCACGGTCCAGTAGGCAGTTACTAACTCCAGACCGGATTCCAAATGCTTCGGGCGCTCAAGCGGTCCTTTCTCGACTCCAGAATTCGCCAAGAGAACACCTGCCACCATCGCGAATGCGGCACCCTCGCCACGTGCGTAGTCTTCGATGACGGTGATGGTCATCGTGGGCCCGAATCGCCCCAACGGCTTTACGCCTATATTCTTTCTGGTCGAGCCGTCCGAGCGCCGCCACAGGCCAAGCTCGCCAACCGCTGGTTCTTTTCCGAAAACTTCGACGCGGAATGAAGCAGCGAACGGAGCGTCGACTATCTTCTTCCCCGTTTGCGGATAACTCGGAAGCTCGGTTACTCCCATTTCGTCAGCGAACCACTCGCTCGCATCCCCGGCCATGGGTGAGGCGTCGCCCTGCTGCGCGGTCAATTGATTAGCCGAGCAGCAAAGCGAAAGCCCTGAGAGTAAACCGAAGCTTCGTCGTGTCATCCGTCACCCCCTATGGGACCGGTCCGCAAGGGAAAGGACCCGAGTTTATCTCAAGATCGTCCGGTTCGGCGCCACCCATGTTCCAGCACGTAGTGATCCTACCAGCAGGTTTAGTCGCCGTTACGAATTTACGACAGTGGTCGATCGACGGAGCCCTTATCCAGGTCAAGCGTAAAATGACTGACATCAAGACAATCTACACAGCGTTGCGCAAGGGTGTACGTTGCTCGTTGAATACGTCGAACGATTTCACTCTCACAGCTGACTCCGGGCCCAGTTCCGGACTGAGTTGGGCGCAGCGCTACGCTCAACTACCGCCGCTTACCTTCGTCACGTAGTTCGCGAGTCGAGAGGCCGTCAAGTGACGAATTCTTTCGCCAGTTCAGGATGCTTGCAACTGCATGGCTGGGCGTGAGTTCGCCCTGCGCGGGAACGGGCCCGAGCACGGCTATGGGCTTGCCCAACCGCGTAATCGTGACGGTTTCTCCGTCGCTCACACGCTCAAGCAGAGACGAGAACTGATTCTTGGCCTCGGCAGCGTCCATGCTGTGGCTTTGTCCCATATAGCCAGCATAGTCGGCTGCGGGTAAGCGCTGCCCCATCGCGATCATTCTCGCCACCCGAGCCCAGCCGCGTGAGCGGCGGGACCGCACCTTGACAGGCGCGACTCTGTTGCGTGGGCCATGACCCGCCGCTTACGCGGCTGAGCTCGGGTGGCGGAGTAGTGCCGTTAAGCGCTCCGCCGCTGGCGCAAGAACCAGTTGTAGAGATCATCGCCTTCGTAGACCCGCGTCCAGACATCGTGGTTGAGGTCTTCGTGGACGGTCATGCGGACTTCGGGGTGTCCGGCGGCCTCGAGGGCTCTGGCCGAAGCGAGGACGTGTTCCACCGGTACAACCGGGTCGCGACCGCCCTGGTGGATCCAGACGGGCAGCTTGGCCTCGACAATGGGTTGCATCTTCCTGGGGTCGCCCGCTCCGCACACCGGTCCAACGGCGGCGAAGCGATCGGGATAGTTCTGGGCCATGTGCCACGTGCCGAAGCCGCCATAGCTGAGGCCTGTGCAATAGACGCGGTCGGCATCGCCGCGAAAGTCCGCGAGTGTGTCGAAAATCATCGTTAGCAAGTCTTTCTCGATGAGGTCCCAACCTTCGTCGAGAGTTCCCCGCTCCACCCACCTTGGAGCTTCGCCGGTTTCCTTGCGAACCATCTGGTCAGTGCTGCGTTCATAGCGGCTACGTTCGGGCGGCGGGCCATCGGTGGCGCGCTGCGGCGCGGGAGGGCGAGTGCTTGGCTGCCGGCGGGTGTACCAAGGCAGTTGCGGCTGGATGATCAGGAACGGCAAGTCGCGTCCCTGTATCCATGCTTCCCGGACGGGACCGTGCATGAGCGTGTAGTCGAGCTCGTCCTGTGCGTTGCCGCGTTGACCGTTGCCGTGGAGGAAGAGCATAACCGGCCACTCGCGTCCGGTCTCGGTGTAGAAGCCGGTGGGCACATAGAGGAAGTAGTTGCGCTCGTCCGTGCCGTCGGAGGGTTTGAAAGGTCGACGAAGCAGGACGGGTTGGCTGCGACCGTCGACTTGTGCCTGGGCCAGAGGCGCGGCGGCGGCTAGCGCGGCTCCAGCAAGGACACGGCGGCGTGTGAGGTGACTTACGTGGTCCATCGCTGCCTATAATACCCCTGTGCATCGCGGCTTGTTTTTAATTTGTGTTTTGTTGGTGACTTCGGCGTGCTCGGAGAAGCCCCTCGACACCGACGGCATGATTTATCTCGGGGGCGGCGAGTTCAACATGGGCACGAACGACGGCTTTCCATACGAAGGCCCAACGCATCCGGTTCGCCTGGATCCGTTTTGGATTGATGAGACGGAAGTAACCAACGCGAAGTTCGCGAAGTTCGTGGAAGACACCTCGTACGTCACGACGGCGGAACAGCTCGGCGATGCCGGCGTCTTCTCTCCTGAGCTGGAACAGTGGACGCTGGTCAAAGGCGCGGACTGGAGGCATCCAGAGGGTCGCATGTCGAGCATGTACGAGCGCCTGGAGCAACCCGTCGTGCATGTGTCCTGGTCCGACGCGGTCGCCTACTGCACATGGGAAGGCAAACGATTGCCGACCGAAGCGGAGTTCGAATTCGCCGCACGCGGCGGAAAGGAAGGCACTATCTATCCATGGGGCGACGAGTTCACGCCTGGCGGCAAACATCAGGCCAATACATGGCAAGGCGAGTTCCCGCACCAAGAAGAGGCGGCGGACGGCTTCCCGGGCGTTGCGCCGGTTAAGAGTTATCCGCCGAACGACTATGGCCTCTACGATATTTCGGGCAATGTGTGGGAATGGGTTAACGACTGGTATGACCCGAACTACTACCGAGGTTCTCCGGTGCGGAACCCCCCGGGGCCGCTCGAAGGTAGAGAGAAAGTGCAACGCGGCGGAAGTTGGCTGTGCAGCTCGAACTACTGCATGGGCTACCGGGTCGCCTCACGAATGATGACCGAACCCGACTCAGGGCTGAATAATCTCGGCTTCCGCTGCGTCGGTGACAAGTAGCCCGAAGCCTATTTCGAATTCGAAAGCAACAAACGGAGTGCGTGCGCCGGCGGGCGAAGGTACATTGAGTTCGTGAGCAGGCAAGCGGCGCTATCTTCAACCAGGGAATCAGAAATGTGGGCAGCGGTCATTAGCCGCGATTCCGAAGCCGACGGGCAGTTTTACTATTCGGTGCTCACGACCGGGGTCTACTGCAAGCCTTCTTGCGCAGCTCGGCAGCCTCGCCGCGAGAACGTAGCCTTCCACCGCGACACCGCAGGGGCGGAACGCGCTGGGTTTCGGCCGTGCAAGCGCTGCAAACCTGACTTACCGCCACTGACGGCGCGCAACCGAGCGTTAGTCGAGCGCATCTGCCGGCTGATCGAGCAGGCCGCTGAACCGCCCTCCTTGGCCATGCTTGCCGAAACCGTCGGAATGAGCCCCTTTAACCTGCAGCGTACGTTCAAAGCGGTCGCCGGGGTGACGCCCAAGGCCTACGCTTCGGCCCAACGAGCCAAGCGCCTGCGCACTAGCCTGCGGCGCGGCGACGCTGTGACCGATGAGTTGCATGACGCAGGCTTTGGGTCGAGCAGCAGGTTCTACGCCCAGGCCGACAAGCTTCTCGGGATGCACGCCAGTGACTACCGCGCGGGCGGCGGCGAGACGGAGATTCGCTTCGCGGCCAGCCAATGTACTCTCGGCGCGATCGTTGTCGCGGCCAGCAAGAAAGGCATTTGCGCGATCCTGCTAGGCGACGACGCCGACTGTCTGATCAATGACCTTCGCCGGCAATTTCCTGCCGCTAAACTCTCCGCCGGCGATGCGCGGTTCGACAACTGGGTGGCCCAAGCGATCAGCTTCGTGGACGATCCGCGGATTGGTCTCGGCCTGACGCTCGACATCCGCGGCACCGCATTTCAACAAAGGGTTTGGCAGGCTCTGTGCGACATCCCGGCGGGATCAACCGCCTCTTATGCGGCTGTCGCCGATCGTATTGGACAGCCAAGCGCCTCTCGCGCCGTCGCCCGCGCTTGTGCCTCGAATCGTATCGCTGTGGCAATCCCCTGCCACCGAGTCGTTCGCCAAGACGGTACCTTGTCCGGCTACCGCTGGGGTGTCGAACGCAAGCAAGCGCTGCTGTCTAAAGAACGTTCCGAGGGACCTCAGGCCACTACTACCGGTTCACGGCCGGAGTAGGACCCCACCGTCAAAAAGCAGCGCAGCTTCGACTTCGCTCGCGAGATGCGCACACGAACGGTGACCGCGTTGAGATCCATGCGCTTGGCGATTTCGTCGCTGGTGTAGCCATCGACGTAGTGCGCGGTGAGTAACTGCCAGTCGCGCTTGGAGCACTGTGCGGCGCTCTTGGCCAAATCCACGCGCGCCATGCGATTCTCCGGATCGACGGCGAACTCGCGTACAGGCAAAGCTTCTTCGCGGCTTTCCTTGCGGTAGCGTCCGCGGAAAATGTTGAGAGCGATTGTATTAACCCACTGCCCGACGAGCTTGGCGTCTTTGAGGTGACTACGCTTTTCCCAGCCGCGTGCCCACGCGGCTTGCGCCGACTCTTCCGCAGTCAACGCTTCCACCCCGCGCGACAACAGGAACCTCACGGTCTTCTGGAATCCTGTCTCGTAGGCTTGGGCGTAATCTGTGGTCGTCATGAACTTTTCCTTTTCGGGCCGTCGCTTCCATTAGTAGCAACCAGCGTGCCACTTCCCCTAACCGCTCGAATCAGGCGCATTCGGCGCTACGGCCTTCGGTGGACTAGGAAATAGTTGCAGGAGTCGGAAAAGTTTACGCAAGTATCGAGGCGAAATGAAACAAGGGACCTGCCTCCCCAGCAGGTCCCTCGAACGATCAGAGGCCTTAATCGACATCCAGCCGTTTAACGTCGCAGCGTTGACGGCCTGCTCACGCCGTCTTTTGACGTGAGCGGTATTCTTCGATCTGTTTCTCAGCAGCGTCACGAGCGACACCGTACCGCTCTTGGATTTTTCCAACGAGCTTGTCGCGCTTGCCCGCGATGACGTCGAGGTCATCGTCGGTTAACTTGCCCCACTCTTCGCGGGCCGAGCCTTTCCATTGTTTCCAGTTGCCTTCGATTTGATCCCAGTTCATGTGTGCTTCTCCTTTGATCCATCCATCTTTCGCCTGCTCAAGTCAGGCGCCGTCAGACGACGGACTTGCCCTGTACCGCCCGCATGATCATCGAGACGACGAACAGCACGAGGAAGACAACGAACAAGAGCTTTGCGATACCGGCCGATGCTCCGGCGATTCCGCCGAATCCAAGCACCGCCGCCATAAGCGCAACGACTAGAAATGTTAATGCCCATCCCAACATGATTGAACCTCCTTGAAGTGCGGCTTGTACCTTTATGCCGACATTCACGCTGTAGAGGGCTCGGCTAGCGGAAGTGTTACAGGGATGGCTTGAGGGGACCCTACTGGCTGCGTCGACGTTGCAAAATGCCGTCCCAGCGGGAGTCGCCTTGCCTGGGGTAGTTCAGCGGTTCGATGCTGCGCCAGTTTTGGCGCGTTCGACCGTTGACGTCGAAGACAACCTGGCCGTCTTTAACTGTCATTTCGCAGATGAGCTTGCGATCGCCCTTCTGCAGTCCGCCGAAACTGTCGACAAAGCCGAAGTCGCCTGTCGCCAAACTGAAGATGCCCAGGTCGGCGGTGGCGCCGACGGTAAGATGACCCAAGTCGTCGCGCTTGATCTCGCGAGCAGGGTTCGAGGTGGCTTGCTGGATGACGTCATCCAACGACTCGCCCAGCGCGAGGAACTTGCTCATCGTGTTGAGTTGACTCAACATGCCGGAGTTCATCGACCCGACATGCAAGTCCGTGGAGATCGAATCTGGCGGGAAGCCCGCTTTGAGACAAGCCTCGGCGACGCTCCATTTGAAGCTGCCGCCGCCATGGCCGACATCGAAGTAGACGCCGCGCTCGCGTCCGGCGAAGAAGCCAGGGTTGGGCTTGCCGTTGTCCAGGATCTCGCGGCGGTTGCCGGCGAAGCAGTGCGTGTAAATGTCGCCGGGCCTCAGCTTCTCGCCCAGCAAGACCTCAATTGGCCTGGCATCTGGCAGGTTTGCGCCGAAGTCAATCATCACCGGAACGCCCGCGCCGTCTCCGGCCCTCACGGCCTCTTCCACCGGCAGCCACTCGGGCCCGTTATAGTGCGCGCACTTCACGCCGACAACCGTCTCGGGATACTTCTTGGCCATGGCGATGGTCGGCGCCGCTTTCATGTCGTCGAGCGCTTGCTCATAGCGTCCCCCACGCATGCCGTTGCCGACAATGTTCAACATCGCCAGAATGCGCGTCTGCGAACGGTCGATGACGGTGTCCTTGAACAACTCGAAATTCCGCCAGCCGGAGCAACCGGTGTCCACCACCGTCGTGACGCCCACACGCAACGTGTAACCGTCCGGGTAGAGGCTCAAGTCGCCCGCGTACGAGCCGCGCTCATTTGTGCCAGAGAAGGTATGGACATGCAAGTCGATCAAGCCGGGCGTCACGTAGAGGCCCTGGCAGTCCACCACCTTGAAGCCCATCGCCGGATCGATCGACTCGGCCACGGCAGCCACCTTGCCGTCCAGCAAAGCGACATCGCGCACAGCGCTGATGCCGTTCTTGGGGTCGATCAGATGACCGCCCTTGAGCAACAAATCGTACTCGCCGGCGGCGCGACTGCTACGCGCAAGCGCCAGCATCGCCGCGCCTCCCGCTAATAACTGTCGGCGTGAGAGGGTAGCGTGCGATTGACTCATGACCGCGATCAGTCTAACGCTGATTCCGCGTAAGAATCCACTAGACGATCGGACTCTTGGTGATGTTAGCCGGGTTGAAGGGCAAGTTGTAGTCGACGGTCTCGTTGGCAGGGTTCACGACGTAGCCTGAGCGCGCGATGAACTCCGGCCCTGGCAGGAACTCGTCCCTCGTCTTCAGCAACAGTGCATTCAGCCGTTCGTCGAGTCGCTCTTGCAAAGCAGCGTGTGCGGCTTGGCCAACAAGGTTGTCCAGCTGGAAGGGGTCGGCTTCGTTGTCGTAGAGCAGCCAAGGACCCGCCAAGTCGCGACAGTAGGTGTAGCGCGTGGTACGAACGCCGCGATATTCCTTGCCTCCCTTGCTGCGGTCCCATTGCCCGAAGGGTGCCACGCAGGTGATGAGCGCGGCGTGATCCTCATCGGGCTCGGCAGAGCCCACGATGATACCCGAGCGGTCGATGCCTTCCACCTCGCCAGGAATAGTAGCACCGACGAGACCCAGCAACGTCGGCATAATGTCAGGCGTATCGAGCGGCATGTCGATCTTGCGAGGTTGGTTCGCGAGCCGTTGGGGCCAACGGAGCAGGAACGGCACGCGCAGCGACTCGTCCCAGGGCTGCTGCTTCTTCATCGCGCCACGCGAGTGCATCATGTCGCCGTGGTCCGAGGTGTAGACAACGATCGTGTTGTCGGCCAACCCGGTATCTTCGAGCGTTCGCAGCAAGTCGCCGAGACAGTCGTCCAACGCCGCCATGTGCGCGTAGTAGCCGCGGTAATCGATGAGCGCTTGCTCTTGGTCCTCCGCCGGTACGTTCGCGCGCAATGTGAGCTGCTGGTCGGCAAACAGTTCGCGGTAGCGCTCAGGCGCCGTGTGGTACGGCGCGTGAGGCGGCCCCCAGGACAGAAATAACGCAAAAGGAGACTCCGAGCTCGACTGCGCATGCCGGGTCATATACGCCTGAGCGTCTTTGGTCTGCTCAATGGCGTCGTAGCCTTGCCAATACAGCGCCTCGGGCGCGTCGCCGTAGTAGCGCGACTCGTTGTAGTCGTGGGTGCATTCCAACGTCCGCCAGTACTCAAAACCTTGGCGGCGTTCGGGCGGCGTGAAGCTTTCTCGTCCCTGCCCGTCGATGTGCCATTTGCCGATCCAGCCGGTCGCGTAGCCGGCGTCCTTTAGGCAATGGGCGACGGTGCGGTGCTCGGGAGCGAGCGACAAATCATTCAAGTAGAGACCGTGAGTGAGCGGATACTTGCCGGTAAGTAGCGACGCCCTGTGTGGGCAGCAGACCGGAATCCCCGACACGGCGTGGGTGAAATTGACGCTCTGGCTGGCTAGACGATCGATGTGCGGAGTTTGGACGTCCGCATTGCCAGCGTAGCCATGGTCACTGGCGCGCCATTGGTCTGAGAAGACGTACAGGATGTTGGGCTTCTTGGGGCCTGTGGAGCAGCCGACCTGGAGCGCGGCGCTCAGCGAGGCGACGGCTCCACCCTTGACGATTTCGCGGCGTGTGATCATCGACATTATTGGGGCTAGTCTAACGTTCGCATGGACGGCCAATCCACACCGCGTAACTCCCTCGCCGCGTACGCCAACTTGGAAGTCTTCTTTCGTTACACACCAGTTCGTGGCAGTCAGCCGCCCTCCAGCTTGTAGCCGAACGCACGCGCCGCGCCGGACACCAGCGGAATCAGTCGCGCGATCTCTTCCTCGGTGAGGTTCTCCCGCCAGCGGCCGATGCGCGTAAGGTGGTCCGACCGCGAGTAGCGCCGCGACGTCTGCGCCTCAACGAACTGCGCGTTGCTCGTGTCTTGCACGCGAGACGCCCAAGCATCGAGCGCCGTTTTGTGCCCGCTCGGCTCGAGCCCGGCCTCGCCGCAGATCCGCTCGGCGAAGGCCCGCGGCGCACGCACGAAATCTTCGAATCGCGTCGGCTTCGCGAGATGTTGCACGGCCTGGTATCCCACGGTGTTCACGTACAGCCAATGGTGGGCGCACTGCTCGATCAGCGGACGCCCGAGCCAATCCCGCCAGTCTGGAGGCTTCGGGTGGTGACCCCACTCGTTCGCGATGCCAGGTCGCAACGAGCAGATGGCATCGAGCGGATGCCGCACCTGCCAGTAGAATCGCGTCGGTCCGGGCGCATGTGCCAGGAAATGCTCAAGCGGGAACGACAACCCGGGCGTAGGCTGGTAGGCCGGATCTTCCGCCGGAACCTTCACAGCCAGAGGCTGCGTCCAGTCGAGGGTCCAAAGCTCGCCGTAGCGCGGCTCGCTGCAGTAGCGATAAGGCTTGAGATGCTCGAACAGCTCGCCGAAGATTGACGTTCCGCTGCGGCCACAGCCGAGAATTACGACGTGATGGGCGGACATGTATAAACTGTCGCACCCCCCGCAACGTCGGCGCAAAACGTCGGCGCAAAACGTTGGCCTGGAACCGAGTACCCGCCTATACTACTAGCGGTCCGTATCCCCAGAGTTCGGGAGTTTTAACCATGGATATTTTCGGTTTGCGCGAATCATTAGAAAGTCAGAAGACGGAACTCTCCCGCCGCAGTTTATTTCAAGGCAGCGGCCTGACCGCTCTAGCGGCCCTGGGCGTTGCCGTTCCGGCCGAGGCGGCTTTGGAAGTTGGCCCGAATCTGTATGAGTCGATCGGCGTGCGCCCGATCATTAACGCCAAAGGCACGTTCACGATCGTGAGCGGCTCGCAAAGCTTGCCCGAAGTGAAGATGGCCATGATGGAAGCCTCCAAACATTTCGTACATATCGACGAGTTGATGGATGCGGTCGGCGCGCGCATTGCCGAGCTGACCCAAGCCGATTCCGCCATCGTGACCTGCGGCTGCGCTTCCGCGCTGACTCACGCGACCGCGGCTTGCATCGCGGGCGGCGATCCGGAAAAGATCCAACGCTTGCCGGACCTCAACGGCCTGAAGAGCGAAGTGGTGGTCCCCAATTACTCACGCAACGTCTATGACCACGCCATCCGCGCGGTGGGCGTCAAGATGATCACGGTGGATAGCCTGGACGCGATGCGTCGCGCCATCACTGACAAGACGGCAATGGTCACGATCATGGCCCAACCGGCGGATCGCGGCGAATTTGGTCTAGAGCCCGTCGCCAAAGTGGCCCACGAATTCGGAATCCCCGTGTTGGTAGACGCTGCCGCCGAAGGCTTGACCATACCCAACGTGCACCTCGAGCGCGGCGCCGACCTGGTCGCCTACAGCGGCGGCAAAGCCATGCGCGGACCGCAGACCGCCGGACTGCTGCTTGGGCGCACGGACCTCATCCGCGCGGCCTGGACCAATTCGTCGCCGCACCATACTTTTGGCCGAGCCATGAAGGTCGGCAAAGAAGAAATTATGGGCATGCTGGCCGCTGTCGAAATGTGGGTCAAGCGCGACCACGACGCGGAATTCAAGGAGTGGGAACGCTGGCTCGACATCATCGCGACCGAAGTAAAGAAGGTTGACGGAGTCACCATCGAAGTTCGTCAGCCTAGAGGCCTCTCCAACTACACGCCTTCCCTGCGCATTAGCTGGGACAGTGCAAAGTTGGGCGTCTACGGCGAAGAAGTCGAGCGCGAACTATATGCTGGTACGCCGCGTATTCTGTTGGCGAACGGCTCCGGCGACCGCCGCACTGGCGGAACCAGTTCGGTCGGCATCTCGCCCTGGCAGATGATGCCCGGCAACGCAGAAACCATCGCCAAAGCGCTGCATGAGAAGTTGACCACGCCCAACGTGATGACGAAGGCGGGCGACTTCACTTTCCCGGACGCGGCCAACGTCGACGGCTACTGGGACGTCACCATCGACTACGAGCTCTCTCCCGCCGAGCACTCGCTCGTCTTTGAGCAGAATGGCGAAACGCTGGCCGGTTATCACCGAGGCGACCGCACCGGCGGCAACTTGAGTGGCTACGTCGAGGGCAATCGTGCCGTCTTCACTAGCCGTCATCGTTGGGAAGGCGCGTCGTTCGGGTTCGCGTTCAATGGAACCGTCGACGGCGATTCCATGGAAGGCGAAGTCGACTTGGGAGAATACTTCACGGCGCCGTTCAAGGCGACCCGCCACGGCTACGGACAAGGCGGCGGGCGGGGCTAGGCCTTCGCCAGTACTTCGCTCAACCGGCGGGCGACCACTGCGTCGTCGCCCGGCTCCATCATCCACACGCCGATCACGAGTTCTTCGTCGTTCGTGCTGGGGTTGACCTCAATACTCGGGCTGCCCTCGCGCATCGCCGTGGCCGCATCGCGCGGACTGACGCCCGTCGCCGCGTAATCCCACTTCAAATGCAAGTGCGGAACGTGGTTGGCGATCGGCGGTACCTGCACTTCCGTCGTCAGGCCGGGGACGTCTTTCACCGCCTGCGAGATCGTCTCACAGCGGCCCTCCCAATCCGCCCACACCGCACCGTGGTCTTGGTCGAGGAACATTTCCAGGGCGACGAGCATGCCGACCAACTCTTCTTTGTTGACCTTGTTGGAGCGGCAAACGGTATCGCTGTTGGGGCTGCCGTTCATGCGGCCCGCTGCAATCAGATCCTTGCGCCCCAACAACAATCCGGCTGACTGCGGCCCGCGAATTCCCTTCCCGCCTGAGAAGACAACCATGCTGTAACCCATCTCGGTGAAGCGCCAAAAGTTCTCCACCGGCGGCACGTCCGCCGCGGCGTCGATCATCGTCGGCACATTATGCTTCTTGCCCAGCGCCGCGAACTCTTCCACGCCGATCTGCCCCACGTCGGCCTCGTGATTGAGGAAGAACATCATCGCCGTCTTCTCGTTCACCGCCGCGTCCAATTCCGCCGCCGTCTCGACCTCAACAATCTTGACGCCGATGTTGCGCACGGCGTGGTCGTAGCCAAAACGGTGCGATTTCTGGAAGATCACTTCATTCGCCATGCCCTCGGTATCGGGCAGCCGGCGAATCTTGTCGGGATCCGTGCCCGCCACGCAGGCCGCCGTACCGATCGACAGCGCCGACGCAGCTCCGGTCGAGACCAGCGCCGCTTCGTTCTTGGTCAATTCGGCGATCCGATTACCCACCGCGTCATGCAATTCGTTCAGCGGCACGTACTGCCGCGAGGCATTAGCCATCGCCGCGAAGACCTCCGTGGGCATCAGCGAAGCGGTAAACGTCGTATAAGTTCCAGCCGCGTTGATGAACGTACGCACGCCTAAGCGCTTTATGACGTCCGCCCCGGCTGCTTCGACGGCGGCCTGCGGCGCGGAGCAGGCACCCAACGCTCCGAGGCCTGGCAGCGCGGACAGCGCCCGCAAAATCGTGCGGCGAGGAAGCGACAATCCTTGTATATCCATGAGGGCTCCGAGCCCGAGCGGCTCCACGCCATTATATAGCCGCGCGAACAGATGCCCGCCCTTTGATAGGATTACGGCAGTTAGAACGTTCATGCCCTGCACCATCTCAGCACCACTTATCCGCCTGGCCCTGACGCTCGCCGTCGGCTTCGGCCTGCTCATTGCGCCGCTCCAACTGGCGGCGGAGCAACTCGACCGTGAGGTCGCCCAGTGGGTCATCTGGGTAGGCGGCACCGTGGGCATCGACGGACGGCCAGGCCGCGTTAACGATGTCGAGGCGCTGCCTGAGGGGAACTTCGAGTTGGAATTGATCGACCTCGTCGGCTGCAACATCTTTCCGCCGGACATGCAACGGCTACGTGGTCTGACCAAACTGAGCGTCCTCAACCTGCCCGGACCGATGTGGAACCCTCGCGCCGGCGCGCGCACCGACTACAGCCGCGAACTCAAACATGTCAGCGAACTCTCGACGCTCGAACAGATCACTATCAGCTACAGCTTTCTGGCCTTCATCAAGTTCCAAGACGAGGGCCTCGAAGAGATCTCCGGACTCGAGAACCTCAAGGTCCTCAGCCTGGAGAGGACCAAGGTCGCCGGCCACAAGCTCGCGCCCTTCAAGAAACTCGAAGACCTCGATTTGACCTATAACCCCGTCGATGATGAAGCCCTGGCCCAACTAGCCGACAAGACGGAAATGCGCCGCCTGCTGCTCGGCAGCACGTTGATCACCGACGAAGGCCTCAAGCACCTCAGCGGCCTGCGCAAACTCGAGTACCTCAATCTCAACGGCACGCGCATCAGCGACGCAGGTATTTCCCACCTCGCGGGCTTGACCAATCTGAAGAAACTCAGCCTGCTGGGCGCTGACCTCACCGACGAAGGCCTCAAGAGTCTGCTGGGTATGACCCAGCTCGAAGAGTTGAATCTCTATCGCACCAAGGTCACCAACGTCGGCCTCGAATCGCTCAAGACTCTCACGAACTTGCGTGACATCGATCTGCGCTATTCGCGCGCTTCTGCTGCCGGCATTGAAAGTCTGCACGCGGCGCTTCCCGCAGCCAAGATCGACTTTCTCGACGTCACCGTGCGGCCGTCGATTCCGCAGGGCGCCGATCAAGTCATCTCGCAGCGCACGCCCGGCAGCGTCGCCAACTGGGTCAAGACGATGGGCGGCAAGGCGGCGATGGAAGGCGGCAATCTTGTCGCTATTTCGCTCGCTTCCAGCAGCGTCACCGATGAGCTGTTAGAGAATATTGCCGGGCTGACCTCGCTGCGCAACCTCGAATTGCAGTACACCGACATCAGCGATATCGGCGCGCGCCATCTCGTCGGCCTCAGCGGTCTCGAACGGATTGATCTGAGCGCCACGATGATCTCCGACGCGGGACTAGCGAACCTCAACGGTCTCGCCCGGCTCAAGACCGTCACGCTGAAGCACACACCGGTCACTGGCACTGGGCTCGATAATCTAGCCGCGGCAACCAGCCTCACGCAGCTGGATCTGGCCAGCTCGCCCATCACCGACGACGGTCTCGAGCGCATCGCGGCCCTCCACTCGCTCAAGCGCCTGTCGCTGGCCTACACAAACATCACCGATCCAGGACTGGCCCGCATCCAGGGCCTGCGGCTCGACGAACTCGATCTGGCTGGCACCGACATCGGCGATGACGGCGCGATACACCTTTCGGCGTTCACCTCTCTCAAGCAGCTGTCGCTGAGCTACTCGCGCGTCACCGACAAAGGCTTCCCACTGCTCGATACGTTGACGAACCTCGAATCGCTTGACCTCGTGCGCACGCGCATCACCGATCAAGGCATCGGAGCCGTCGCGGCATTCAAGAATTTGCGATCGCTCAATCTCGATTACACCGACGTCGGCGACGCGGGTCTCGCTTTGCTGACGGGGCTAACGCAACTCGAAGACCTCAGCCTCGACAGCGCCAACGCGAGCAACGAAGCAGCCGGCTCAATCACGGCGTTTACGAATTTGAAGCGCCTCAACCTCTATCACACGTTGGTCGACCCAGAGGGCTACCAGGCAATTCGAAGCTCGCTGCCCAATTGCAAGATCGTCTGGGAAGAGAAGTCCGCCGGACCGATGCGCCGCAGGGGTTAAAGGGAAACTGCCATGAAGCAACTCACCGCAGCCCTGATTCTCACGCTGATTTTGTCCCTTCCTGCCTGGGCCGTCAGCCCGCAAGAGGCCGCCGCCTGGGTTGAATCCGTCGGCGGCAACTTCGCGCGCAACCCCGCCGGCGAAGTTGTCTCCGTCGATCTGCGCAATGCCTGGTTGACCGATGCCGATCTGGAGCGCTTGTTGGCGTTCCCCGATCTCGAATACATCAACCTGAACTACACCAAGATCACCGACCTGGGCATCGAACGCATCGCCCCGCTCGAGCACGTCAAGCGGCTCGATCTCTACTACACCGAATATCTCACCGACGCAGCCATTGCCCACATCAAGCATTGGCGCGAGATTGAACACCTCAACGCTCGAGGGACCAAAGTTTCCAGCACCGTGTTCGAACACGTTTCCGGCATGACCAAGCTGCGCTCGCTCGACGTCGGTTTCAGCCGCGTCACGGACGAAGGTTTTGAAAACCTGGCCGGTCTCGAACAGCTCGAATCGCTCTCGTTCGGCGGCAACAAGATGAGTGGCGTCGGCCTGCCGCTGCTCAAACTCCTGCCCGCTCTGCGCAAGCTCGATGTCGGCGGCAAACAGCGCACCGACTCCGGCCTGTGGAGCTTAGCCGTTACCGACTTCAATGTCGATAGCATCGCCCAGCTCGATCAGCTCACCGAGCTTAACCTCAATCAGGCCAGCCTCTCCGATCGCGGGGTCGCGGCACTCGCTGCCCTGAAGAACCTCGAAGTGCTCGACCTCAGCCAAACATCCGTCACCGCCCGCGGCATCGCCTCGCTCGGCCCGCTCAGCAAACTGCGCCGCCTACGCCTGGGCGAAAACAAGGGCATCGACAACGGCGCGGCTCCCTTCTTCAAAGAATTGAAAGGCCTGGAGGTCCTCGAAATTCCCGGCACAGGCCTCACCGGCGACGGACTCGCGCAGTTAGCCGCAATGACGGAATTGAAGCGCCTGTACGCAGCGGGAACCGAGCTCACCGCCGAGCATGTCGCCGCCTTCCGAGCCGCCGCGCCGCAATGCGAGCTCACCTGGTGGCCTGCTCGCGAAGACTTCGTGGGCGTCGAAGACGAAGGGATGATCTAGACGATCTCCGTCAGCTTCTTGTCCGCCGAAGGGAACCCGCCGATTTTCGCGCCGACCACTTCTTCGGCCAATGTCATGTACAGATCGCCGACCGTGCCCGTCACCTTAGTGTGACGGCCTGTCTTCAGGCTGCCGACGTGTCCGGCCACGATCATCGCTAGGCCGTTGTTCTTGTGCGGATTCGCTTCCGCATGCTCGTGTTGGAACAGCACGCAGGTGTGGTCCAGCAACGTGCCCGCGCCTTCCGGCGTCGCCTTGAGCTTGGCCAGCAGGTAGGCAAACTCCTCAACGTGCCAGCGGTTGATGTCGCGCATAATCCGCTGGCCCTTGGGCGTCTCCACCTCGCCGTGCGTGTAGCCGTGGTGCCGGTCATTCGTATAACCCAGCCACGGGAAGCGCGATAGCCCCTGGCACTTGGTCAGCATGTAGGAGGCCACCCGCGTCTGCCGCGAAGCCAATGCATGGACCAACAAATCGCTCTGTAACTTCGCGATGCGCGGCCAATCCTTCAAGTCGCCGCCTTCGGCCGGTTGCTCGACAACCTGCGAATACTCCGGCGGCAAACTCGCCACCGAGCGTTCCAAGCTGCGTACCGAAGTCAGATACTCGTCCAGCCGCAACTGGTCGTTATGGTCCAGGTCCGATTTCAACTTCTTGGCGTCGTCGCTTACCGCATCGAGGATGCTCTTCTTGCGGTCGATCCAATATTCTTCCTTGGAGCCGAACAGCCGGTCGAACAGCCGATGCGGAATCATCTCCGGCGGCAGCGGGCGGTCGCGCCCTGCCCAGCTCATGTTGCGCTGGATGCTCTCGCCGAACGACTCCTGACAAACGCCGATCTGCAGCGAACGGAAGCGACTTTCTTTGCCCAACTGCTGCGCGATCGCCTGGTCGACCGATGCGCCGCCCGCGCCGCGCCCGGTAAAGCCCAAGCCCGACACCAAGCCGCTCATCGAATTGTGGTGACCATTGCCCGGCCCCGGCACCCGCGCACCAGGGTTGTCGACGCCGCTAATCACATGGAAGTCGTCCCGGAAGCGCGCCAGCGGTCGCAAGCACGGCGTAATCTCGTAGGCCTCTCCGGTATCGCGCGGAATCCAATACTTCTCGATAATGCCGTTGCCGTTGAACCAGGTCACAAAGCGCGTCTCGATCGGCGCCGTGCCCCTAGACGTTTCCGCTCCGTAGGCCGTGCCGTTCGTATTGAACATCGCCCCTAGCGCGGGCAGCCCGACGCGAATCGCCGTCCCCGACAGACCGACTCCCTGTAAGAACCTACGGCGATCGATACCTTTGCGCAACGACATACTATTCGAGACCTCCTCCCATAAAGGGTTCGGACTTCACCAACGCAATCATTAACTCACGAAACTGAAAACCTGTCGACTGGAACCGGGCCAGCATCGCATCGATCGCCGGCTGGTCTGCTGCCTTCTCTTCCCTGCCCATCGCGTAGCGGAACAGCTGCTTCACGACGCAACGCTGGCAAGTCGGATCATTCGCCAAAATCTTGCCGAGCTCTTTGGGCGTCTTGAAGTCCGAGTTCTCAATACCCTGCACATGAGCGCTCGTGTCGAGGTCAATCTTCACCTCGACCGGCTTCTTCTTCTCATCGTCATCCTCGCCTTCCTTTTGGAAGGTCAAGGTCAACTGGTCTCGATTACGGCCAATCGCATCGTACTGCTCAAAGCCCACGCCGATGGGATCGATCAACATATGGCAGCTCTTGCAGGGTGCGCTATTCAAGTGGATTTCCAAGCGCTGCCGGTTAGTTAACGGTTTGCTCTCGGTCACCATCGGCAGCGTCGTATTGACGCCCGGCGGAGGCGGCGGCACCTGTTGGCACAAGAAGTGTTCGCGAACGAACAAGCCTCGCCCCGTCGGCGACGTATCGGACGGGCTACTAGTCAGCGTCAGAATCGTTCCCTGACCCAACACCCCGGCGCGTCCCGAGTCCGCCGGGTAGGGAACCTTGGCATACTCTTCCGGCGGCTGCCGCATAGCGTAGAGCTCCGCCAGGGCGCTGCTCGGGAAGGTATAGTCCGCCGAGAAAAATTCGCGGAAGTCCCTGCCCTCCCAGACCAAGTACCCGAATAACTGCCGCGTTTCCTCAGTCATCGCAGCGGCTAGTTCGGGATTGAAAGTTCCGAACAGCCGGCGTTCGCGCGTCGCCGTCAGCGCACGGTCAAAGCGCAACCACTGCGCCAAGAACTCGTCCATCGAGGTCCGCGCCCGCGGGTCCTTCAACATCCCCTGCGCAACGGTGTCGATTTCGCCGGCGGTCCCAAGCTTGCCCGCCTCCGCCGCCGCTCGCAGTTCGGCGCTGGGCATCGTGTCCCATAAGAAATAAGACAAGCGGCTAGCCGTCTCAAACTGGCCAAACTCGCTGCCCGGTCCGTGTTCGGTGCGGAACAAGAAGTTAGGCGACTGCAACATCGCCTCGACTACGATCTGCGCGCCGTCTAAGAAATCGTTCAACCGCGCGCCTTCCTCCCGCAACAGCCCGCTGTAGACGCCGACTTCCTGCGTGTTCAGCGGACGCCGAAAGGCCTTGGCGCCGAACTGCCGCACGAATGTCTCCGCACAAGCAGCATCCGTCGCGCCCGCTGGTTTGCACGACACCAAACCTTGATGGTCCCCGCCCCGGAACGCCCCACGGGCCGCGCGCTCCGCGGCCGCGCTATAAGCCTCCGCCAGCAGCGGCGGAATCCCTTGGGCCTCAGCGGCATTCTTGAAGCCGTGCACGAAGTCTTCTTTGGGGAAGCTGTCTGCCGGGCGCGTCTGATCGCCCAGTAAATCGCGCAGCGTATTGTTGTACTGGCTATGCGTCAGTCTGCGAATCGACAACGCTTGTTGCTGATGCGTCGACGCTCGGCGAATCCGCTCACGGGCGGTCTGCACTTGCGCCTCGTCGAGATTCGCCAGATAGCGAATCCAGGTCAGCAGCGTCTGTTCTTCAACGCTGCCTGGCTTGATGCGTTCGCCGCCCGTGTGTTCAATTCGCTGCGTCGGCTTGAGCAACAAACGCGACCGCAGCACGTCGTCGCGGTCGATCAGCTCGATCATCTCTAGCCCAAAGGCCGCGATCTGTTCCGCGGTTGCGTCGTCTTCGGGAAATTGAAAGGCCGTGCGACCCGCTACGCCGTTGTCGTTGTGGCATAGATTGCACTGCGTGCGATGCAGCAGCGGATAAAGCTCGCTGGCAAAAAACGCCTCGGTGGTCTGTCCCCAAGCCGTCGTCCCCAGGGCCAGCGCTGCCGCCGTCAGGAGTGTTCTTGAGACGAGTTTGCGCACCATTTCCGCCGACGTCAGTATACACCCGCCGCGCTCGACTTAGCCTTATTGTTCAACGAGATAAGCGCTCAAGGATGCAGATTCTTCGTGAGAAACGCCGTCGCCGCCTTCAGCTGTGCGCCCTCGTGGAATTTCTTGCCGCCGTGCGCCGCCTGGTAGACCGGCAGAAACTCCGCATCCAGGCCCTTCTCGCGGTACGCGCCGTACAATTCCGCCGACTGGTTGATCGGCATCTGCGGATCCTGATCGCCATGTAACAGCAGCAGCGGCGGATCATTGGCGTCCAGGTGATAGACCGGACTGGCCAGCTTGGCTAGCTCCTCTTTTTCTTGCGGCTGTCCGCCCAGCAGAATCTGCAACGCCGGGACTCTTACCCCCAAGCCGAAAGGCGTCGACTGCGGCAAGATGGTCATGAAGTCGCTGGCCCCGTAATACGACAAAATCGCCTGGACGTCCGACGATTGGTCCAGATTGCCTCCCACCGTCCCTTCCAGTTCCTTGTTCCCGTTGGTCACGCCGACTAGCGCCGCCAAGTGTGCTCCTGCTGACGTTCCCGCAATCGCTATTCTGCTGGCGTTGTAACCGTACTCGCCCTGCTTCGCTCGCAAAAAGCGAATTGCCGCCTTGAGGTCATGCGCCTGCGCCGGGAAACGCGCGACGGGCGACAGCCGGTAATCCACGCTGGCGAAAGCGAAACCCGCCGGAGCCATGCCGCCTAACGGCATTTCAGTGCGGCTACCGCGCTGCCAGCCTCCGCCGTGAACAAATACCACCAACGGCGCTCCCGGCTTACCTTCCGGCAAGTACAGGTCCAGAGCGAGTCGATGGCCATCGACCTCGGCAAACGGGATATCCGAAACCTTGCGGTATCCCGCAGGCGCGTCCCCGGCCCACATCGTGCCGCAAGCAATAACAAGAAGGCTTAGTAGTAGTCGCATGGTGTTTCCCTAACTGCCTGATTCTACGGCGTTGGACGCCAGATGGCAACGCCTCACCGTGATGCTCGATACCTCATGCTGTTGGCAAGGCGGCAGGTCACACGGCGGGCCGCTCGAAGCCATGTGGGATGGAGTACCAAACTATCCTTCCTCAACTGGGGCTGCCGCTCGCTCCGCGATATCATGACCTTAGTGTTCGTCCCGTCCGGAAACCTGGTGGTCCACGCTAGAAATTTACTCCGCACCTTGGCAATAGTCTGGCTCTTCATCGGCCTGCTTCCAGGACAGTCGACAACAGAATCTTCCTCTTCCGCTGCACTCCCAGAACCGGTGCTAGCGGAACAACCCGCTCCCGAAGCCTCAGCAGAGGAAGCCTCCCAGCGCACGACCCTCAACCTGCTCGGCCAAGTCGATACCGCGAGCGGCGAAGGACGCCGTAACGAAAACGTTAGCCTCACGCTTATCGACAACAACGTCCTCAAGGAACTCAACCGCCGCATGGGCGCCACCGCGACTGCCGTTCGTGAGTTCCAGGCTGAGCGCAAGTACTTCGGCAGCGAGTTCGGCGGCTCGTCGCCGGGCCTGCTCCACGTGGGCGGCAGTGCCTCACGAGACATTCACGGGACCGCCAAGTGGATGTCAAGGGCGGAGTAAAAATAGACCAGGGCGGCGCCGGAAAACTAGACCAGCTTGGAGTGGAACGGC
>JAQCLD010000180.1 GCA_027592785.1 Acidobacteriota bacterium | reverse complement strand
CTAGGATCGATCCGAAACTTTTTCCGATCCCTCGCTTGGTAGGGGATCGCAACCTACGTCCCAAAGGGCTCCTCATTTGAGGAGCCCTTTGGGCGTTGGCCTTCAAATAAGCAATTCGCCAATCCGGCGCCCAAACCTCTCAATCGCAACGCCAAACTGCGTCTAGACGAGGGGACAGCTACTCCAGGCAATCGTGACGGCGGCGTCCAAGCCGCCCATAAGGGCGGCAGCACTGCCTCACGGCAGCGCCTCCGTTGCTGGATCTTCAGCGGATTGAGTTGGGCGCCGGCTATCGTACCCTTTAAGTCTGGAGGCCGTTAATCATGGCGCAAATCGTCAACTCCCGCTGCGTGCTGGCTGTCTGCGACCTGGACGTGTCGACCCGCTACTACCTCAACGTGCTGGGGTTTACAAGAGATCCAATCGACGCGCCGGGGTGGAGCTTTCTGACGCGCGACACTTTCCGGGTGATGTTGGGCGAGTGCGTCGACGAGAGGCCGGCGGGCGAACTGGGTAATCACTCCTATTTCGCCTACTGGAACGTCGAGGGCGTGGACGGGCTCTATGAGGAGTTCGAGGCGAAGGGCGCATTGCTCACGTCGAGTCCGATGAACAAGCCTTGGGGCTTGCGGGAATTCACGTTGAAGACGCCCGACGGGCACCGCATCACTTGCGGCGAGCTAGTTTCCCAATAAACTCCCGCCCAGCCAATAGACCATCGTCGGCACGATCAACAGCGCGATGAAGTCGAGCACCATGCCGACACGGAACATCCTGCCCATGGTGATCGACCCCGACGAGAAGACAATCGCGTTGGGCGGCGTGGCCACCGGCAGCATGAAGGCAAACGACGCCATGATCGCCGAAGGGATGAGCATCAGGTAAGGATCGACGCCGATCTGCGCCGCCGTCGCGGCGATCACCGGCGACAACATCAGCACGGTTGCCACGTTCGAGGTCATCTCGGTCATCAACACGGCGATCAAGCAACTGATCGGTACGAGCACCCAAGCAGGCAACCCGCCTAGGATCGCCATCTCCCCGCCCATCCAATCTGCCAAGCCGCTGGCCGCGATGGCATCGGCTAAAGCGAAACCGCCGCCGAACAGGAACACGATACCCCAGGGCATGCCGCGCGAAACGGTTTCCCAGTCCATCAGCCGTTTGCCTTTGTCACCGGACGGAATCAGGAACAGTAACGTCGCCATGACCATCGCCACCGTGGAGTCTTGCAACAGGCTGGAGTTCTCAAACAGTTGCGACCAGCCTGGCACCGTGACAGAGCCGGCCTGGATCGGGTTGCGCGAGATCCACAGCAGCGCCGTGCTCGTTGCCACGACGGTCACCATCTTCTCTTCGTAACGCATCGGGCCGAGCTTGCGCAGTTCGCCCTCGATCACATCGCTCGACCCGTGGAAGGTGATCCTGCTCAGCGGCAAGTCGCCAGCGAAGCGGCAGAGGTAGAGCCAAGCGATCGGGATGAACAAGATGACTATCGGCATCGTCATCATCATCCAATCGACGAAGGCGATCGTCGGCATCTCGGGGAACGCTTCGGAGAGATAGCCCAAGAACGCAACATTAGTCGGCGTGCCGATAATCGTTCCGACGCCGCCGACGCTCGCCGAATAGGCGATGCCTAACAACAGGATGACGCTGAACGAGCGTTTCACCAGCTGTTGCGTTTCGGCGTCTCGTTTGCCTTCAACTTCCGACAGGCCCGCCAGTTGATCGATGACAGCCATGGCGATCGGCAGCATCATCATCGTCGTCGCGGTGTTCGAGATCCACATCGACAAGAATGCCGTTGCGATCATGAAGCCCAAGACGAGGCGGGACGGCGCGGATCCGATCCGTCGAATCGTCTGCAGCGCTAAACGCTTGTGCAAGTTGCAGCGCTCCATCGCCAAGGCCACGATGAAGCCGCCTATATAGAGGAAGACGATGTGATTGGCGTAAGGCGTCGCGACCTGTTGCGCCGACAAGATGCCCAGCAGCGGGAAGAGCGCCACGGGCAACAAGGCAGTGACGGCAATGTGGACAGCCTCGGTTAACCACCACGTCGCCATCAGCAGCGCGACGGCGGCGGTTTTCTGGGTCTGTTCGTTCATGCCCTCCGGCGTCGGACCGTAGAGCGTGAGAAGGAAAAGGATAATGCCGGCGATAACCCCGACTCGGCTCTTCATGGACTCGTTCATGCCGGCGCTCCTTGGCTCGCGACTGGGGAAGATCGATGCGCTTCCAAGGCCCATCCCACCAGCAGCGCCCACAGGGCCAGCGTGTATCCCAGCGAATAGGCTCCACCGAACTGGATGGCCAGCGCCGCAGGGGGCGTGAGCAGTGCAAGCGCCAGCAAACGCGGCGCCGCGGACTTGCTGAGCGCGATGGCCGCCAGGCAGCCCGGCAGAACGATCAGCAGGTCCGCAGCGTAGCTATGTCGTGCCAGCAAAATGCCTCCGATGAGCAAACCTCCAAACGAAACCAGAAATTCCGCGCGCCGAGCCATTATCCAAGCGGCGACGACCACGGTCAGCGACAAAGCCGTCTCGATGGCCCAGCCCAAGGGCATTTGCTGGAAGGCTCCATGCAGATTCGGCATCAGCCCAGGCTTAGGAGAAAACGCGGGATCTTGCATTGCTTTCCACATCTCAACAGGCCAACTCCATCCGGCTACCAGGGTTGACAGCGCGCCAAGGGCCAGCCCGCCGACGAGCAGACCGCGCAGAAAGGCCCAGTCTCTTCGCGCCAGAATCCAGACCGGCGTCAGTAGAAAAAGGTGTGCTTTGGCGGCGCATAGCGCGAATACGAGACCGGCCAACGTGGGCCTGCCCGCCTGATGCAAGCGAACCGTTGCCGCGACGGCCAGCAGTACGAAGGGCGTGTCTTGGCCAAGCATCCAGGAGATGAGCGCCGGAATCGACAGGCAGACCGCTAGCGTGGTGTAGCGGCGCTCTGGAGGGGTCCAGGTCAGCGCGAAGGCGGCAATCGACAGCAGGGCCGCCGCCTGCCACACACGCAGCGCGGAGCGGTAGGGCAACTGGCTCAACGGCCACATCAGCGCCGCGACGAACGGCGGACGGATGAAGCCCAGGTTCTCCGAATAAAGACCGGTCAGCTCGGCTTCTTTCTGCAGCATCGCCTCGCCGTCATACAACTCGCCGCTAGCGATCAAATGAGGCGCCGAATAGAACGCCAGAAAGTCATTGTGCCCGTCCTGCAGCTTGTCCGCCTGGCCGATTGCGATCGAGACCATCAACCACACGGCCACGAACGTCGCGACCCAGATGAGAACGGCGCGTCTTCGATTCGTTGTGTCGGGCATTAGCGCGTTAGGCAATTGTAGCGACACTGCGGCTTGCTAGACTTGCAGCTTCACCCCTGCGATGTTCGATTCTGAGTTATTGGCCGTAGCGCCCCTTTGGTACGTGGCCTTCTTGCTGTCAGTCACCTGCCATGAAGCGGCCCACGCTTGGGCTGCTTTGCGTTTGGGCGACGACACGGCGTCGCGCGGCGGACAGGTCACGCTCAACCCCATGCCGCACGTCCGCCGCGAGCCGCTGGGCATGGTTGTCGTGCCGCTTGTTACGTTGTTTATCGGCGGTTGGATGATCGGTTGGGCCTCAGCGCCCTACAACCCCTATTGGCAACAACGCTACCCCCGGCGCGCCGCTTGGATGGCCCTGGCTGGTCCTGCCGCAAATTTCACCCTGGTCGCCATCGCCGGCTTGGCGATGGTGGGCGGTATGATGATCGGCATTTTCGATCGGCCCGAGGGGTTCTCGGCGGTGCAGATGGTCGCGCCGACAACGCAGCTCGCCGGCGGACTGGCGACCTTCCTGAGCATCCTATTCTTCGAGAACGTCTTGCTTGGCGCCTTCAACCTGATCCCCGTTCCGCCGCTCGATGGAGCAACGGCCATCGGCTTGATCCTGCCGGAATCGGCCGCCTTGGCTTTCGTCAATTTCATGCGCCAACCGGGATTTTCACTCTTGGGATTGGTGATCGCCTGGCGCGCTTTTGATTACGTTTTTCCGCCGGTCTACAGCGTCGCCCTGCAGGTCTTCTACTTCTCGGTTAATCTCCTGGCCTGAGGAAATCTTTGCTATCCCAGCGCTATCGAGAGTAGGCTGTACCAGGGAAAATACAATATCTGGCGGTTATGTTTCCACGGAAACATTTCTCTACCTACTTGCTTGCAACGACCCGCTGGCCTCCCGTACGATTGCTAGGTCCCTAGCGGACGGTGTTTACCTATGGCGGCAACGGTTTGGAAGGGCTATCTCAGTTTTGGGTTGATCTCGGTACCCATTCGCTTGTCCGTCGCTGCTCGGCCCAAGACGGTGAGCTTCCGGCAAATCGTCAAAGAG
>JAQCLD010000069.1 GCA_027592785.1 Acidobacteriota bacterium | reverse complement strand
AAGCGGGCCTATTCGCTACCTGTCGCCAGACTCTGTGTCACCAGACTCTGACCAGACTCTGTGAGGCGCGCAACTTGCGGGACTGAATCGGCCATCGGTTCAGCGGAGGTAGCGGACCGTTTGGAGGGAACTGTATTGGTTCCGTCCCTCCTGTCCTCATTAGTCATGTGGCTTCACCTTCCCTTTTGGCCCACGGGTCTCGGTTGCGATCAGTTGACAATACCCTTGGCCGCCCCCCACTTCCGGGTACTACGCCTACTGAGGTCGCTTTCAGCATCTCCTAGGGAACCGTTGGCCCCGCGCGAAATGCTGCCCGGCACGTACCAAGTCTCAAACTCCATTAAGTCGCTAGGCGGCGTGTCATCGACCCCCACTTTTCGGCATAGCTCAACGAGTTCAGCCACCGTTCTCTTTATTCCGTCAACCGTTCCGAATGAGTAGCCCATGCATCCAAACGGTAACTTGTATAAGGCCTCTATTGCCGCCGTCACGGCGAGGTGGTCCATCTCGCCCTCCACGGCCGAGAGATCTAGTCGACCGCATAGTCTCAACAACCACTTGGTCGCTGGCCTACGTATGTTCATGACTTGATTCCCATACGACAAGTAGCCATCCAGCCCAGGGGGGAACGCCCCTACCGTCGGATATCTAGCGAGGGCTAAGTGCGGCGGATCTCGAATATCTGTGCGCGCTTGTCGCCACGCCCAGGCAGATTCCGGGCCAGGGTCCGCCATAAACGACTCATACGAGTCCTTCCACGGTCTCGGATGCGGTTCCTCAACCGCCGCGTAAATTCGGCACAAGAACTGGTTGCCGGTGTTGGACTCGAGAACCTCAATACTCTTTAGAATGCGCTCTTCGGTGTGACGCAAACCCCAACGCGCCACCTCGCTGCACAACCAGGGAACCCCAGAAATAGGGCGATGCGAATAAAGAATCTCTTGGCCTTCGTAGTGTTGCATGGGACCGTCGATGTGCCGCTCGCCCCAAAGCGCTGCTCGAACGATATCTTGTGCGACGTAGAACACGCTGGATGACGTGACCCGGATCTCCTCTCGATTCATCGCCTCCACGTCCGCGAACTTAACCTCGCCGCCTGCGGATAAGGTGATCAAGTGCCGCTGAGGCGCGGCGAGTACATCATCCGGCTCAAGTCCGGTGGTAGAGCACAATATCGCCAAATTCGCAGTTCGCTCGTTGATGGGCATCCGCAACAGTGTGCCAGCATGCATTTCCTTAACCTTCCGCGCAAGCGCTCGGGTTATTAGCTTCTGCCAAGCCTCTTCGATGTATGGTTATCTAGAGGAATTGAACCTAATCGGGAGATACGAGCATGGACGCGAAGAACAAAACCAGGCGCGACTTCGTGAAGACCGGAGCGGCCGCCGGAGTTGGCGCCGCGGTCGTCGCCGGATTTGCCCCGGAGCGGGTTAACGCCCAGGAGATCGTCTGGGACCGGGAGGTCGACGTGGTAGTCGTCGGCGCCGGAGCCGGTGGGATGGCCGCCGCGATCGCCGCCAGGGACGAGGGAGCGTCCGTGGTCCTGATCGAGCAGAACTTCGACATAGGCGGCCGCGCCATCCTGAGCGGAGCCGCGGTCTATCTGGGAGGCGGGACGTCGCTCCAGAGGGCGGCCGGCATCGAGGACTCGCTCGAACAGGTCTTCTACGACTGGTGCCTCCAGGATCGACCCAGGAACCGCTACAACGACCGGGAACTCGCCTGGACCTACGTGGAAAAGTCGATCGAGACCTTCGACTTTCTGGCCGCGAACGGCGTCGACTGGGAGTCGTTGGAAGGTCGCAGTCCCGACCGGCTGGACTCCGTTCCGCGCCGGCCGACGCCCCGCCAGTGGCCGATCGAGAGCGAGGTCATCGTCCCCTCCCAGAAGGGTTCCGGGTTGATGAGGCCGCTGGCGAAAAGCGCGCGGGAGAAGGGTGTGGTGATCCTGCTCCAGCACAAGATGACGAGCTTCGTTCGAGAGCAGCCGACCTCGGGTCGCGTAATCGGTATCACGGCCGTCGAGGTGGACGAGTGGTTCAAACCGCAGGACCAGACGACGAATATCCGTGCCAGAAAGGGCGTGATCTTCGCCACCGGGACACATGCGGGTAACGTCGAGTTCCGCAGGATCTTCGACCCGCGGCTGACCGAGGAGTACCAGGCGCACGGCGACGGCTGGGTGCAGTTGAACGCTGACGGGCCGATCGCCGCGCTGGCCATTGGAGCGTCGCTTTGGGGAACCGCAATCCAGACGAACGAGGCCGACGCCCAACTCTCGAAGGGCCGCCTCGCGACCCGCTCCAACTACCACGCGCTGGCCTTCCCGCCCAGCGCCCCGAACTTCTTCCGCGAGAAGGCGACTGGTCTCAGCGTGAGGAACTGGCAGAATGTGGTCCTGGTCAAGGAGAACGGCCTGAGGTTCTATGACGAGACCGCAGGCATTCGAGACTACGAGTACTTCGCCGCGGCCATGGCCTGGACCGGTGACTTGAAGAAGCTGAACGGAGGCGGGCCGATCTGGGCGATCTTCGACGCGGACGGTGTGGAGCGCGAGGGGTGGAACGTCATGCCGCCGGATGTGGACCCGGACGGCTACTTCTACACGGCCGACACGCTCGAGGAACTCGCGGCGAATATCGATAACAAATACCAGTGGCGACCGATGCCGGGGGCAGCGCTGCGCGAGACGGTGGAACGCTACAACTCCTTCGTGGATTCCGGGGTCGACCACGACTTCAAAAAGCCCACCCCGCGCTACAAGATCCAGAGGCCGCCCTTCTATGCGGCCTGGGCCACACCCTGTGTCCACGAGAGCTACGCTGGGGTGCGAATCAACACGAAGGCCCAGGTGATGGACATGAACGCCGAAGTCATTCCGGGTCTCTACGCCGCAGGCGAGGCTGCCGGCGGATACGGACAGCACGGCCTGGGACGATGCTTCGTATACGGCCGCATCGCCGGCATCGACGCCGCCCGGAACAGCGCGGCCTAAACGGGGTTACGGCAGCGGCTCGATGACGATCCGCTCGAGGAGCTCCTTCTGGTCGGCATCGAGTTCCCGGTCACCTGCCGGATACTTATTGAAATGGAGTATGTAGGCGATCACGTCGAGATACTCCTGGTCGCTCATGCTTTCCGGAAAGCCCTGGGGCATCGTCGTACGAATTTTCTCAAGCTTCTGGGCAATCGTTCGTCTGTGCCATCCGAATCGGAACGCCGGCATGACCAGGTTCGGCGCGCCTGAATCCGAGGTGAGATCCAAACCGTGGCACGTCGCACACTGGGCTTCGTAAGCAGTCTTGCCCCGCTCCGCCTGCGCTTCTGTGAACACCCCGTCGAAAATCGAGACGCTGGACGCGTCTCCGCTTTCTTTCCGATCGTCCGCGGCAGAAAGAGCTACGGCCCCGACCAATATCAGGACTAGGCTTCTTAACATTTCACACTCCTTCGTTGAAGCAACTGGCGCAAGACTTGCTTGCCCTCGCCGAGCTTCTCGACGATCTTGTAGTGGCCAATGGTGGAGCCGAGGATCACTGACAGGGAAATTGTAGCGTCAACCGCTCAACGAAAGGGCCGCGAGGCACTAGCGCCCGCTGGTGAATCGCAGACTAGCGCGGCCTATTTGAGACGCATCTGCTCAAGTTTTTCTGCGTCCGTGGCCAACTCTGTCCCACCCGCCTCGAAGCCGTTCACCTCAAGCACATAAGCCACGACGGCGGCATAGGTCTCGGCCGGCAGCGAAGACGGTGCAGCCGGCGGCATCGTTTTCGCCTTATTGAAGAAGGCCGCAACTGTCTGGCCTGTCCACTGGCCTTTGAAGTACTCGCCGGCGAGCGGAGTGCCGAAGGTACCGTTCCTCAAAGTGCTGCCGTGGCAGACCGCGCAGTTGGCGTCGTAGGCAGTCTTGCCCGCCGCCGCTTGAGCGGCCGTATATTGCGGCGGCGCGCCGGCGACGCTCGCAGGCGGCGGCGCCGCTGGAGCCGGCTGAGGCGCCTGGCTCACTTGCCGCGGCGCGGGAGCAGTCCCGTCGCCCTCGCTTTGGTAGGTGAAGACGAGAATCGCTCCTGGATCATGCATCGTCCGTGTGGTGCCGCCGGCGGTCGCCTCGGCAAGACCGCTCTTGTCGGTGGCGATATAGATAGTCTTGCCGTCCGGGTTGACGGCTGTGTCGCGGTAGCGATTGTCAGTCTGGAAGTAGCGCTCCATGTGGCCCTTCGCCGCCTGTCCGTCGGCCGAGAGATGCTGCACGTACAACGAGCCGCGCTTCAGCGTGGTGACCAGTACGACCTTGTCCCAGCCGGGAATCCCCGCGCCCTGGTTCTCGTAGTACTCAATGTTGGAGTTGCCGGTCGTCGGCCAACAAATATAGTTGATACCCTTGCAGACCGGATCTTGGAAGTTGTACCCCGTCTCGACCGTGAACATGGTGGCGATGGGCTCGACGAAGGGCTTCGTAAAGGCGGATTCCGGTTCGCGCGGTACAGATGGGTGAATCGCCAGATCGTTAAAGCGGATTTCGCTGCAGGGCGTGCTGGCCTCGGCCCAGCGCGCATATTCGTACACTTTGTTGTCCCTCAGGCCGGCGACGTTGGGCCAGCCATAGTTCGCGCCGGGCTTATAGACATTGATCTCATCGTCGGTTTTCGGCCCGTGCTCGGATGAGTAAAGCGTGCCGTCCGGCGCAAAATCTATCCCTTGCGGATTGCGGTGGCCGTAAGTGTAGACATGGCTGCGAACGCCGTCGATCGTCGGGTTGTCGGCAGGAACGGAACCGTCGAGATTGATGCGTAACGACTTGCCGACGTAGGCGCTGAAGTCCGCTGCGTTAGCTTCAGCCGCGGTCGGGATACGCTGCGACTCAACCGGCAAGCAGTAGTTGCCCAGCTGGTTGTGGCCTTGGTCGCCAATGGTGAAATAAAGCTTGGAGTCGGGACCGAATCTTAAACGCCCAGCGACGTGGTCGTTGCCGGCCGGCAAACCGGTGATGACGTCAACCGGGTTCGAGAGCGTTCCGTCGGCTTCGTGGTAAGTGAGCCGAACGATTTTGCCGTAGAGGTAGCGATAGGGATTTTCCTCGTCAGGGACGTTTGGGTCGGGGCCTTCGGCTCTGTCGACGTAGGTATACGCTGCGTAGACGTAGTCGTTGCCAGTCCCCTTTAACAGTTCCGGGTGCAGCGCCAAGCCCAACAACCCGTCCTGGCCGCCTGGCGCGGACACTTCGTCGAGGGTGATTGCGATTCTTTGCGCTCCGTTGGCCGGGTCAATGCGGCTGATGCGCTTGCCGGTTCGCTCGGTTACCCAGAGCATGTTGTCAGGCCCCCAAGTCAGCTCCCAGGGGTTGTCCAGGCTGGATATCAACACACTTTGGCGGAACTGTTTCGTTCCTCGAATGACTTGCTCGGGCGAGTCTTGCGCCGAGAGCATTCCAAAGGATGCGATAAAGGTAAACAGGCCTAAGGACAGAACAATACGCGTCATGAAAGCTCCCCCACGATGATAGCCCTTGGACGACAGAAGGCTAATAGTCCGTTACCCGCAATATCCGATGGTTGTAGCTGTCGGTCACATACAGCGCGCCGTCCGCTCTGACGTAGACGCCGTGTGGACGGGTGACCTGAGTCTTCAGCGGGTTGGCGGCATCGAGGGTTAGGCCGGCGTCGCCTGTGCCGATGATGGTTGTCGTCTTGCCGGTCTTGATGTCGTAGCGCCTTACGAGGTGGTTCTCGGCATCGGCGATGATGACGTTTCCGTTGCGATCCAGGCACAGGTGTTTTGGGCCCTTCAGATCAGGCGTGATGTCGCCCGGTTTGATGAGCGTGCGGATGCGGCCGTCTTTATCGACGACGCGCAGGGCATTGCCGCGGCGCTCCAGGACGTAGACGTTGCCGTCGGAATCTGCCGTGACTGCCCGCGGATCGACCAGCGGACTGTCTGCCGCAACGGCGCCATCCGCGGGTACGCCTTCTTGGCCATTGCCAGCGATCGTCGTCACAATTCCGGACGCCAAGTCGATCCGCCGTATGCGTTTGTTCGTCAGATCGGCGACGTAGAGTTGTTTGCCGTCCGGGGCCAGATCAATGGCGTAGATGCCGTTGAAGGCTGCTTCGTTTGCCGGACCGCCGTCGCCTGAATAGCCCTTTTCGCCGTTGCCTGCGACCGTGACGGTGTTGCCCGTGGCGACGTCTCGGCGCAGGACGCGGTTGTTGTGCGTATCGGCGATGAACAACTGATCTGCGCCGTTCATCACGATGGCGTGCGGCTCGTTGAAGGCTTCATCGCCCGCGACTAAAGAGGTCTTGCCGGCCTTGTCGATACGAATGAGACGGCCGCCGACGTACTCGATGACGAAGAGATTGCCCGCGCGGTCAAAGGCGACGCCAAACGGCTCGACGAAATGAATGTCGTGGGCGGAGACGCCGGGCTCGCCCGTTCCGCCACCGGCGACGAGTTCGACGGAGGCCGCTGATACCGAGGCGACGGCGATGGCTGCGAGTAGAGCGATTTTTAGTGTCCGCATGGACGTTATCTTAGCGGGATTCGGCCATCTTGGCTTGTCCTACTGCTCCCGATCCCGGAACTCTTCGGCCCAGTTCAGGACGATGCGGATCTTGGGCGGCTCGGGCTCGCCTTGCTCGGAGGCGCCGGGCTGGATCTCGCCAAGCGATGCGATGGTGACGAACCGCTGGCCGTCGGGGGAGACGTCGTAGGTGGGGGGTGAGTTGGCGGACCTAAGGCCGTTGGACTGGAACAGCGGCCGCGGCTGTCCTAGCGTGACGCCCTGCCCGGTGGAAACCGAGACGCTCATCAGGGTTTCGGTCTGGACGTAGTACAACTCCCTGCCGTCCCTGCTCCAGCGCGGTTGAGTTCCGCCTTCCACGGAAGCCTGCCATCTGCCGGCGCCGTCGGGGAACGGACGCACATAGACCTCGGTGCGCCCCGATTCGTTGGAAACGTAGGCCAAGAAGCGACCGTCCGGCGAGAGCATCGAAGTGCTTTCTCCGGCGGGCGTGCCCAGAAAGGTGACGGGTTCGGAAACTGTGCCGTCCGACGCGAATTGAAAGTAGCGGATATCATACCCGGTCTGGGCGTTGCGTTCTGAGTAGGCGAGATAGCGCCCGTCGCGCGACCAGTCTGGACTCGGGAGAAAATCCTTCGCCTCAACCAGCACAACCGCCTCGCCGGTTCCGTCGGCCGTCTTCCTCAGCAGGCTAGATCCGTCGGCGCCCTGGAGCCAATACACGATCTCGTCGCCTGAAGGCGACCAGGCCGGGGTTCGCTCCGGCCCCGCATCAAACGTCAAGCGAGTCTTGGTGGAGCGGATCAGATCGTGAACCCAGATGTCCGGGTTGCCGCTCTCGCTAGACGTTACGGCAACCCGTTGGCCGTCGGGCGAGAGTGCAGGCCAGACCATGCCCTACTGCGGCTGGCCGATGGTCTCTAGCACCTCGCCTCTTCGGTCGCGCCAGACGAGAGTGCGCACGCCCCCTCCCTGGGGCGTGTAGTCCTCGTAGGTCAGTATGCCGTCGCGGGACACGGTGGGCCGTCGGCCGCCCGTGTCGATGGGGAACGATTCGCCGGATGCATCGAGCGTTTCGAGTGAAAACGGCATCGCCCAGATACCAGTCTGGCGATCGTCGCCGGCGCCGTGAATCAAGTAGCCTCCCGAATAGCCGGGGTCGTCGCCCTGACGCAGTTCCTTTGCTTCACCGGTTGCTAAGTTGAGAACGTTCAGCCTGGAGTCGGTGGTGTTTCCGCGGGTGAACACAACGGCTGGCGTTGCGGAAGGCAAGAAGACCGGGTCAAATCCGCCCGCAGCTCCCTCATGAATCAGCAACTCCGGGTCGCCGCCCCGGGCGGGAATCCGATGGAGGCCCGCGGAGGAGAAGACGATCGTCTCGCCGTCGGGGCTCCACGTTCCACCGAGGAAACTCGACCCTGGATACGCACAGAGCGTAATCGGAATGCCCCCATCCAACGACATCCTCTTCAGTTCCACATCCGTCCCAAAGCCGATCGACTGGCTGTCGGGAGACCAGAATGCGCGTATCGCCCCTTCGGTTTGATCGAGCCGGCGGGGGAACTCGCTCGCTAGCGCTCGCACCCACAGACTCCTTTCGCCGCCGATTTCGTCGACGTAGAGAATAGATTTGCCGTCCGGCGAGATGGTGGGACGTGAGCCGCCATAGCCCGCAACCGCCCGGGCATAGCCCTCGGGCACAAACGAGAAACGGCCGACCGGGGCAGCCGGCGCTTCGGGCGGCGCCTGTGTGAAGTGGACGAAGGCGAGAGTGAGTAGAGCCAAAAGCGATACGCCAAACAGTACTTGCCATCGACGCGAAGAACCCAACGCCGCCGGTGCAATGACAGGATTCACCGTCTGGTCCGCCGCCATCGTCGCCGGTACGTCGGCGGTCAGGCTGGCGCTGCGCAGAATCGTCGAGTGGCCCGACTTCAACTTTTCGGCGAGGGTGCGCAGCTTGCGGGAGACGTCTTGCGCTGTTCCGGTGCGATCGTCGCGATCCTTTGCTAAGCACTCGCCGACGATGAACTAAAGTTCCATCGGTACGCCGGCGCGGACGGACGTGAGTGGGGCGACTTCCTCGTGGACGATCTCGTAAAGCAGGGCTTGGTCGTATTGGCCTAAGAACGGACGTTGGCCGGAGACCATCTCATAGAGCACGCAGCCCAGCGACCAGATGTCGGAGCGGTGATCGACCTCCATCCCTTGCGCCTGCTCGGGCGACATGTAAGCCACGGTGCCCATTGCCGTATCGACTTTGGTGAGACGAGAAGCCTCTGTCAGGCGAGCCAAGCCGAAGTCCATGATGGTGGCGTGGCCCTTCGGATCGATCAACACGTTTGCGGGCTTGATGTCACGGTGGACGATACCAGCCTCATGTGCTGCTTCGAGTCCGTCAGCGACCTGGCGTCCGATGTCGAGAGCATCCTTGAGTGAGAGCGGGCCTTTGGCGATACGGTCTTCCAAGGTCTCGCCCTGGAGGAAGGCCATTGCCAAAAAGGTCTTGCCGTCGACTTCGTCGATTTCGTAGACCGGGCAGACGTTCGAGTGATGCAGTGCTGCGGCGGCCTTCGCCTCGCGTAAGAAGCGCTCCTTGGCCTCGTCGTCATCAAGGAGGTGTTGAGCCAGGAACTTGAGCGCAACGGTGCGTTCGAGTTTGGTGTCCTCAGCCTTATAGACGACGCCCATGCCGCCCTCGCCGAGCTTCTCGACGATCTTGTAGTGGCTGATCGTGGAGCCGATGATCAAGACAGGGGAATTGTAGCCGAACGGGCCGCCTCAATGGAGTTTGGTTTCCGGCACAATAGGCGGGATGGAAAGAGTCTGTTTCTTGATTAGAGTTAAGCCCGAGCACATGGACGAATACAAGCGGCGTCACCGTGAGGTCTGGCCGGAGATGCTGCAGGCGCTGAGCGACACCGGCTGGCACAACTACTCGCTCTTCCTTCGCGAAGACGGTTTGATGGTTGGATACTTTGAGACGCCCGACTTGGAAGCTGCGCGTTCGGGAATGGCCGCGCTGGAGGTGAATTCGAAATGGCAGGCCGAGATGCTACCGTACTTCGCCGAGATTGAGCCGGGCAAGCGTCCCGATGAGTCGTTTATGCGCCTGGAAGAAGTCTTCCATTTGGACTAACGTGATGACCCTCGCGCACCTTCGAGCCGGTGTCATCGGCACAGGTTTCATCGGCCCAGTTCACATCGAGGCGATCAAACGCATCGGCGCGCAGGTGACTGCCGTCTGCGGATCGACGAAGAGCGCTCAAGCGACCGCGACGAAGTGGGGCATCGGGGAAGTCTACGGCGACTACGACTATCAGGCTCTATGCAAATCGCCGAACGTCGACGTGGTGCACATTACGTCTCCGAACAAGGAGCATGTGGAGCAGTCGCTGGCGGCGCTCGCGGCCGGCAAACACGTGATCTGCGAGAAGCCCTTGGGCATGGATACGGCTGAAACGGCGCGCTTGGCGGAAGCAGCCGCGGCCGCTGACAGAGTGTTCGCGGTGAACTATATGTGCCGCTTCTTCCCTGGCGTGCTGCAGATGCGCGAACTTGTGCAGTCGGGGAAGCTAGGCGAGATCATCCACGTCCAGGGACATTTCTTTCAGGATTGGCTGCTCAAGGAGACGGACTTCAACTGGCGATTGCTGGCCAGCGAAGGCGGCAAGCTGCGCGCCGTCGGGGATATCGGTACGCATTGGATCGATACGGTGTCGTTCATTTTGGGGGCACGAGTGGATTCGGTATTCGCTGCGTTGGAGACCTTCCACAAGACGCGCTTGCGGCCGCAGGGGCCGGTGCAGACCTTCGCCAAATCGGACCCGGCGACGATGACCCGCTACGACGTCGAAACCGAGGACTTGGCCAGCGTGCTGTTGCGCTTCGACAACGGGGTGCATGCGAATGCGGCGGTGTCGCAGGTGGCGGCTGGCTGGAAGTGCAGTTTGTACGTTGGCGTTTACGGGACCGAAGGCAGCGTCCAATGGGACTTGCAGCAGCCGAATGAGATTGTATTGGGCCGACGCGACGAACCGAACCAAATATTGCAGCGCGGGTCGGCAGGGTTTCTCGAAGACGTGGCGCACTTCACAGACTATCCGGCGGGCCATCCGGAGGGCTTCCCGGATTCACATAAGATGCACTGCCGGGCTGTCTATGAACACATAGCAGCCGGCGGCAAGGGGCCGGTTCTGTTCGCGACCGCCGCGGACGGCCATCGTGAAGTGGAACTTTGTGAGGCGATCCTCGCTAGCAGCGAGAGCGAGCGTTGGGTGAACGTCCGGTGACGTTTACCCTCGAGCAGAAGATTTATTGCGCGTTGAACTTCTTGGTCATCGTGGGCCTTTGTGCATCGGCGATTACGGCGTCGAAGATCATCCAGGTGGGGAGCTTCGTGTTTCCTTGCTCGAACATTATTTTTTCGCTGCTGACGTTTCCCGTGACGGACGTGATCTCGGAAATTTGGGGCAGCAAGGAGGCCAAGCGCACGGTTTGGATCTCATTCGCGGCGCAGGTGTTGTTCGTTGTGCTGGTGCAGGGCTCGGTACATCTTCCTGGGGCGACGAGCTGGGGCAACCAGGATGCCTATCAACTAGTTCTGGGCTCGGGGCCGCGCATCGTGGCGGCCAGCATGGTTGCCTTCATCACTTCGCAGATTTGGGACGTCGTCGTTTACGACAAGCTGAAGGCGCTGACGAAGGGGCGTTACCTACTGTTGCGCAACAACGTGTCGACGTTCACCAGCCAGCTGCTGAATTCGGCGTTGTTCATCACGATTGCCTTCTATGGCTCGCAGCCGGTGTTGCCGTTGATCTTCGGGTCGATCTTGCTGAAATGGGCGATTGCGACTATCGATACGCCGCTCGTCTACTGGGGTGTTCGTTCGATCGACCGTGCGCTGGGCGGCAAGACGCGGGCTTACCAGGCGAGCTAATCGCGGTAGGATGACTAAATTATGAAACGCATTGCCTGCTTCCTTCTTGTCGCGTTCGCCCTGGGTTGCAACAGCGCCCCCGCGCCGGAACCCGAGGCCGAGGCGCCTGCGGTTGAAACACATCGCTACGAACTGATGGGCAAGGTGCTGGAGTTGCGAGCGGGCGAATCCAACGCGGCGGTGATTGAACACGAGGAGATCGTCGACTTCATGGATGCGATGACGATGACCTTCCCGATCAAGGATGCGGCGGAGTTCGCCAAGCTGCACGAGAACGACTACATCCACGCGGACGTTGTTTCGAGCGACGACGAGTTCTATATCGAGAACGTTGAAGTGGTTGAAGCGCCGGCCGCGGCCGAAGGGCAGTAGGCGGTCGCGCTACTCTCGTGCCTGTGAGCTGGGGCCATCCGGAAATACGTGAAGCGATATTGCGAGCGCTGGCTGAGGATATCGGCTCGGGCGACGCAACGACGGAGGCCTGCATCCCGGATGACGCGCAGGCTGCGGGTTTCTTTCTGACGCGTGAGCCATTGGTGTTGGCGGGTACTCCCCTGCTACCGCTCATTTACACCGAAGAGCAACTGGAGATCTTGCACACAGACGGTACGGCGTTGGACGAAGACGTCGTATTCGCGCGGGTCAGTGGTTCGGCGCGACGGCTGTTGGCGTTTGAGAGGACCGCGCTGAACTTCATCCAGCGAACGAGCGGCATCGCCACGCAGGCGCGCAAGTTCGCCGACGCTGTTGCCGGGACCGGTTGCACTGTACTCGATACGCGCAAGACGACGCCAGGTTTGCGGCGGGTGGAGAAGCTAGCGGTCAAAGCGGGCGGGTGCGAGAACCACAGAACGGGGCTTTTCGACGCCATATTGATCAAGAACAATCACATCACGGCGGCAGGCGGAGTAGCTGAGGCGTTGCAGAGATGTGACGGCAGCGGACTGTCGATCGAGATCGAGGTGCGCACTTTCGAGGAGTTGGATGCCGCCCTGGCAGCCGGAGCGAAACGATTGCTGTTGGACAACTTCACGCCGGAGCGAGCACGGGAAGCGGTAAAGCGAGTCGCCGGCCGGGCGAAGACGGAAATCTCCGGCAACATCACGCTGCAGAATGTACGCGAGTACGCAGAGACCGGCGCCGACTACCTTTCGAGCGGAGCACTGACGCACTCGGTCCGAGCGATGGATATCAGCTTCCGGATTGAGCCGCTTCGATCGGAGTGAAGAGGATTCCCAGGCGGAAGGCTTGACCGAGGAAGTTGCAGTGGACGACGCGTCCGCGCTTCTCCAGTTCGACTTCGGTATCGTCCCAGGCGAGGCTGCCCTTGACGACGATCGACATGCCGACCGGCAGTGGCGAGTGCATGGTTAAGCCGACACCGTATTGGCTGTAGTCCACCAGGCCGGCGCTCATGTCGCGACCGGCGTATTGGACGGTCATGCCGGTCGAGATGAATTCGGTACGCCGCGGAAATGTTCGGCCTTCAGGAGAGAAAGACGACTCAGCCGCAGGAGTTTCTTCGACGGCCCCGAACAGATCGTCGGGCATATCGCCGGGCTCAGGCAGTAGGTCGTCGAATAGATCCGTTGGTTCCTCAGCCACAGGTTCGTTTGCGAGCGGCTCCGCAGCGACTGGAGGTTCGGCGGTAGCTTCCTCCGTTTGCCGCACGTCGGTATCCGGCTCGTCGGGCTCTTGTTCGACCGGCGCAGGCGCAGGCGTAGGCTCGGCGACCGGCCGTCCCATTACCAGTCGACAATTCAAGAACTCGTCGCCGGATACCGAATCGTAGGCAAGGGTGACCTCGACGCAGGCGATATCGACGCCATAACTGCCCGAGAGCCAGGAGGCTGTGCCCAGCAACTCTTGCGAGAAACTCTCGGCAATGAGCAGCACGCGCTGTTGCTTGTTGAGGTCCCGGTAGTTCTCGGCGAGATAGGCACGAAGATTCTGGCTCTCCGTCGGGCCAATGCGCCGCAGCAACTCGTCCCGATCCCAAGCCGCGATGCGGCTCGCTGAGCTGATCGCCCGAGTTAAGGGAGACTTGGCTTCGACCGGCGAGATAATCACGATCACAGCCGTACCGCTCTTATCGACGCCGAGGGCATCCACGTACGATTCCGCGTCATCCGCCGTGCGCAGACCGTTGGCGACTCACAGAAGTGATTCGCCGATCTCGCCGAAGAACTGAGCGGGGCTGTTGGCGATGAAGTCGCTGAGTTCGTAGAACTCTTCAAGAGGTCGGGTCTTGAGGCTGGCGAATGATACCAGCCGCTTGCCGATACGTTCGATCCTAAGCATTGAGATCCCCTAGCGAATCGCGCCCCAGCTGCTTGGCAATATGTTCCATGCGCGTCGCGTCGCCCGCGGCCGACCCCGGAGACACAAGCGCGGCGGCAACACGAGCAGCGCCGGCCGCCAATTTACGTCTCGCCTGGCCGGCCCGCCAAGCGGTCACGCGTCCGGGCTCGATTACGGGAAAAACGATGTCCATCGAATCCGCTGCAAGCAACTTTTCCAAACCGGCCACGCGCGGGTTAGGAAGCAACACGATGACGCAGTCGAACAATTTGTCTAGTTCGTCCAAAGCGCTGCGAAACCCGGTTTGGTCCGCCAGCAATTGTTTCATCGTTGGGTTGCGGCCCGCGGGCAGAACTCTTAGGCCTGGGTACACAGTGTCGTGAACTAAATTATCCCAACGGGGCTCGCGCGCCGCCATAGCTTCCGCCAGTCCTAACCGTCTGGTGCGGAAGAACCGAGCCACTTGCGGAGAATCGAAGCTGGCTTCAGCGATCAGTACGGGCGACGGTGAGCGGGCGACGATCCACTGAGCTAAAGCCGCTGCAGCGTCCGTGGTACCGCGAAGGCGTCCCAGCGGGCACATGCCGATACGCATTCGGTCGGGCAAGGACTCCAGCCCCAGCAATTGGGCCAGCTCACCTCTCCACTCACTTGGCGTGTCGGCAATTGGCGCTTCTTGAGGGGGCTGTGCCGGAGCGCTAGATTCAAGCCGGACCGTGCTGATCTCGACGACAGCGGGTTCAACCGGCTGGGGCCGCGCTACTTCTTCCTGATCCAGCTCTTGCGCAGGAGGGAAGTCAACGGAAAGCTTCGTCTCGGCGTTGGGGCCAAACAGGTCCCTCTCGAGATTGGCCTTTTCTAGGATGCGCAGATAACGGCTCATCGAGATTAGTCCCCTGCCCCTTCCGCTTTGCCGAATGCTTGCAGCCCGGAGTTCGTTTCGTTGGTGGGCATCAGGCGAGGCGCTTCCGGCTGATCAACGAGTTCGGGACTCGCGGCGCGCGGCAGTTCGCGCGATGCTTCTAGGACGAGGTCGGCTGTGACGCGGTCCAGATCGTCCGCCCAAGCGAGGGTCAGAGCCCCGTGGCAGACGTGATTTAGCCAGCGAGGAATGCCGCCCGACACTTCGGCGGCAAGTTTGATTGCTTCGGGAAGAAACAACTCCTCGCTGCGTCCCACAACGGACAGCCGATGCTGGATGTATTCGGCGACCTCGTCTTCGCGAAGCGGCTCGACGCGCGCCATCACGCTGATTCTTTGCCGCAAAGCTTCATGCCGGGATTCACGGAGTTTGTCCTCCAGCTCGGGCTGGCCGGCGATGATGATCTCCAGCAAATTCAGATTGGTTGAGTGGAGATTACTCAGCAGGCGTATCTGCTCGAGCGCCTCGTCGGAGAGGGCTTGGCCTTCGTCGAAAAGCAACAGCATGCGATAGCCGCGGCGTTTGAGTTCGGCCAAGCGTTGCTGCAGGCGGCTCATCTGTTCGAATTCAGCCGTGCCGGAAGCTCCCAGACCCACACGCCTCATCACCTCTTGCATCACGTCCTGGCGCGTCTGATAGGGATGAGGGAAGAACGCGGCGGCGGCTTTTCCCTTCAGACGACCGACCAGATAGCGCAGAAGGGTGGTCTTGCCCATTCCGGCTGGAGCGGTAAGCGCGCCGATGCCGCGACTCTCCAGCACGCTGAGGTAAACCGCTGAAAGGGCATCCTTGTGTCCCTGGCCGAAATAGAGGAAGCTCGGATCCGCGGTAATGCGAAACGGATCGGCCGAAAGCCCGAAGCGCTCAGCGAACATCGTGCGCCCCTCGCTTTTCGAAGGTGATCAACGGAACGCCGAGGACTTCGAGCGCATCCTCGACGCTTTCCAACGGCCGCAACCAGGCGCCCAGAGTCACGAGTAGGGCCAAGAGGATGGCGACCGCGGCCAAGGCGATGGAGCAAAACTCAACCGGCAAGCCGACAAGCGTGCTGCCGGAGGGAGCCGCAAGGCAATACGCCTAGGCAGCGATGAGCAGCAGGCCACAAGCTAGGGCAAACATCTTGCGTTTGGCGAATACAGTCAGCACCCGCAGCAAAGGATTGGCAAAAGCGGGCTCGAACAAAACGGCGCCGGCTGCGTCGGACACCGGGGCCAAGCGCCATTCAACTTGCTGGCTGCGGCCCCCCTCAGTGCGGCTGTCCAGTCGAGCCTGGGGCGCGGCGGCTCTCGACCAAGAATTTGGCTTCTGGGGCCCGCTCACTGAGGCAAACCCCTCTCCCTCTCGACAGAGTTGGATCGGCGGCAAAGGGACTCAATGCGTTCCGCGGTCAATTCCGGATCGACTTGACTCGATAGATAGTCGCAAGCGCCGCGGCGAAACGCCTCGGCGATCTCGCCCTGCGATAACCGTCCATTGACCAACAAGACGCGCAGTTGAGGGTATAACCGAGCCACAAGGGCCAGCGTGATCAAACCCGTCTCGGGGGAATCGCCGCAGTCCATCGCCAACACCGAGGCGGTCGATAGAACCGTACTCTTCGCCAAGTCAGCAGGCCGCTGAACCAGGGTCACCTGATTGCGTTGCTTTAGACGCCGCACGACCTACCAGTCGTTGGAGATTTCGCCCGCTACGCAAATGTGTGCGGGGCCAGGGACGGACGCACTGCCGTCGGGCGGCCACAGGGGCTCTAAAGACAACCGCATGTCCGGGCAGATGCAAGTCGAAGGCCAACTAACGAGCATTTTTAAGGTCAATCACCTAATTCATTCTAATGGCAGGCCTTACCGAGTCAACTAGGACGGATCACAGTTGTTCAGGTGATCGCCTGGGATGAAGGGGACAACCGTGTACCCTGCAGGCTTGTGCAGACTTCTACATGAGCGTAACACGCTAAGATTTTCTTCGGTTCAACGATCTCCCAGATGTGATATAGTCGTTTTGAACCTGCCGTAGAACAGCTCGGTCTGAGTCCGGCGAGTTCGAATTCGTCAAGAGACAAATAGACGTCGCTCGATTCGAGAGCGCGTTTGAACGATTCCGGAGGAAGAGAATCCGTTATGGCATTGCGACCTTTGCACAATCGCATCATTGTGGAGCGAGAGACGACAGGCGAGCAGAAGCAAGGCTCGATCATAATTCCTGACTCGGCGAAAGAGAAGCCGCAGCAGGCGAAGGTGATAGCCGTGGGTCCTGGTAACAGGGACAAGGACGGCAAGCGGCAACCGCTTGATGTAAAGGCCGGCGACAAAGTGCTGATCGGCAAGTACTCGGGCAGCGAAGTATCGGTAGACGGCCAGGACTACGTCATCCTCAGCGAGGACGAAGTTTTGGCAGTCGTGGGCTAGGTAGACGGATCACGGCTGATCCGAGGAGGGTAAGTTCTCATGGCAGGAAAGCGCATTATTTACGGAGAAGATTCGCGCCAAGCGATTCTGGCCGGCGTCAACAAGCTGGCTAACACCGTTAAGGTGACGTTGGGGCCCAAAGGCCGCAACGTTGTCCTCGAGAAGAAGTTCGGCGGACCGAACGTGACCAAGGACGGCGTGACCGTCGCGAAGGAGATAGAACTCGAAGACAGGATCGAGAATCTCGGAGCGCAGATGGTCCGCGAGGTGGCATCGAAGACATCGGACGTAGCCGGCGACGGCACGACCACGGCAACGGTGCTGGCCCAAGCGATATTCGGCGAAGGCGTGAAGAGCGTCGCGGCGGGATCGAACCCGATGGCGATCAAGCGCGGCATCGACAAGGCTGTTACAGCTGTCGTGGCGAAGATCCACGAGATGGCCCGTCCCGTTGAGGGCAAGGCTGTCGCGCAGGTCGCCGCCATCTCGGCGAACTCCGACCAGGCAATCGGCGACATTATTGCGCAAGCGATGGAGAAAGTCGGCAAGGACGGCGTCATCACCGTCGAAGAGGGAAAGGGCATGGTCACGGAGCTGGATGTCGTTGAAGGCATGCAGTTCGACCGCGGCTATTTGTCGCCTTACTTCGTGACGAATCCCGATTCGATGGAGTGCGTTCTGGAGAACGCCGTCGTTCTGATCCATGAGAAGAAGATCAGCGCGATGAAGGATCTGCTGCCGGTTCTGGAGCAGGTTTCGCGCTCCGGTCAGCCGCTGTTGATCATCGCCGAGGACGTCGACGGCGAAGCGTTGGCGACTCTTGTGGTCAACAAACTACGCGGCACGCTGCACATCGCGGCGGTGAAGGCGCCGGGCTTCGGCGACCGCCGCAAGGCAATGTTAGAAGACATCGCCATCCTAACCGGCGGCAAGTCGATCATGGAAGAGACCGGCATCAAGCTAGAAGGCGTGACGCTGGAAGATCTCGGTACGGCCAGCCGCATCGTCATCGATAAAGACAATACGACGATCGTTGAGGGCGGCGGTGACAGCCAGGCCATCCAGGGTCGCGTGAAGCAGTTGCGCGCGCAGATCGAAGACACCACTTCGGACTACGACCGCGAGAAGCTGCAAGAGCGCTTGGCGAAGTTGGTCGGCGGCGTCGCGGTAATTCGCGTCGGCGCGGCGACTGAAACCGAGATGAAAGAGAAGAAGGCTCGCGTCGAAGACGCCATGCATGCCACGCGTGCGGCCGTCGAAGAGGGCATCGTGCCCGGCGGCGGAACGGCTCTTCTTCGCGCGTCGGCGGTACTCGACAGCCTGAAGCTGGAAGATCACGACGAGCAAGTCGGCGTCAAGATCGTCAAGAAGGCGCTCGAAGCTCCGCTGCGTTGGATCGCTCAGAACGCGGGCCACGAGGGCGCCATCGTCGTCGAAAAGGTGCGCGAGCTGAAGAAGGACACCGAGGGCTTCAACGCTCAGACCGAAGTCTACGAGGACCTGGTCAAGGCTGGCGTCATCGATCCGGCTAAGGTCACCCGTACGGCGCTGCAGAACGCCGCTTCGATCTCCGGCTTGATGCTGACGACCGAGGCGACCGTGCATGAGATCGAGGACGAGAAGCCGGCCCCTGGCGGCGGCGGCCACGATCACGGCGGCGGCATGGGCGGCGGAATGGGCTTCTAAGAAGTCGCACCAACGCTACGAACAACAGGACGGGGTCGGCGCAAGCCGGCCCCGTTTTTATTTGCCCACGAGTCGCCTCGCGCGTTGATGCAGTTCGTGAGCCTGTTTAGCGAGAGACTCGTAGCCGTCCTGATAGAAAACTGTGACGGATGGAAACCGAGGCAAAGCCTCCCGCAGCAGCGGGCCTTCAATTGCCCTGCCCTGCTCCAGGTCGGGCAGAATGTGCGCGACCAGACTGAGATTCTCCTGGACGGTCCCTGGCTCCTTGCCCATGAAGCCGGGACTGCGCGGATTGTCCGCACGCGTGTGCCGGACCCACGCTTCGGCCCAAGACTGTGCCGAGGGCGCAGCGAAACCCAGGTCCGCGAGAGTCTTTCCGTGAGCGAGCCACAGGAACGGTTAGTGGGTTTCGAGTGTGAGCTGAAGAGCGGCGGGAGTGAAAACCGCAGCCGCATTCTTCATCGCGAAAGCAGGCCAAGCAGCGCTTTCGCTGGGCAATAGGACGATAGGCGGGGAACCCGCGAGGATGGCGGGCTCGCTGAGATGGGGAGCAGCTAGGCCCAGGCGCTCGGCAGCTCGGGCGGCAAGTTTGCAGCAGACGGCGAAGGGATTCTGTAGCGAGTATTCGCCGGCGTCGATTCCCAGAACGGAGGCCGCGCTCGCCGCCTCACGGCGGGTCGGCAGCGGCTCGGGCCAGGCCCCCTCCAATACGCCGAGTGCATTCCACATCTCTAGAGCGACCTTGTTCTGGTCACGCAACCGTCCACGGCGAACCGCTAGCGGGAGGTAATGCACGAACCAGAACACGAGACGGCGGGCGGCGCTGCGAGGACCGATCGGCATGGCCGGTATCTGTGGAGGGTCGCCGGCTACCGTCAGCGCGAAACGGCGATCCAAAGAGGCGCGATAGGGGTCGGTCGCGGCGAGGCCAGGCAGCTCCTTCGCGGCGAAGATCTGGCATTCTCCGAGGCGCGGGAATGCGGCGCGTGCGATGCGGTATCGTCGCCAAACACGGCTCAGTTCACTGCCGGTAGGATTGTCGAGGATCAAGCCGAGATCTAAGTCGCTCCACGGGAAGCGCGCCTCGCCGACGGCCACACTGCGGCGTACATAGACGGAGCGGACGGATTCGGTTCTCAGCAGCGGCGCGATTGCCGCGGCGGCGAGACGATAGATGCGAGTTGCGGGCGTCAACGGATACCTACGTGTGACTCGCTTCGCCGACGAAGCCGCCAACGGACGGCCGGCACAGCGCTTCTAGGGCAGGCTCCATGGCGCGTACGATCGCGTCCCAATCATAGTGTTGGACGGCGCACTCGTGAGCGGCCTGACCCATCAACGCGGAAGAGTGACGATCGTCGAACACTTGGCGGATCTTGGCGGCTAGGTCTTCGGCGGACTTCTCCGCTAGCAACAGATGCTCGCCGTCGCGGAATCTCGTGCCGCGGACCGACTCGGCGAAAGCCACAATGGGCAAGCCCGCGGCGGCAGCTTCAATCAGCTTGAGCTTCGTTCCGCCGCCCAGGGCAATGGGACACAGCAAGCAGTCGGCGGCGCGCAGATAGGGTGGGTAGTCGTCGACGAAGCCGGTGAAGGTGACGTTGTCTTCGACGACAGGACTCGTCCGCACCGCGCCGGTGATCAGGAAGTGCACTTCGGGCAGCAGAACGGCAACGCGCCGAACCCATTTGAGCCCATCAAGAATCGGCGCTTGGCGATGCGGCGCCGGAAAGATCACCAGCGGACCGGCTGGCAGCCCGAGTTGCTCGCGCAAGGCAAGCCGAGTCGTCTCGTCTGTCGGCTGGTATTGATCGATGTCGGCGCCATTGGGCACGACCACGATCTTGTCGGCCTCGGCGCCATAGCGCCGCCCGAACTCTTGGCGATCTTCTGGACTCACCGCGAGAATCAAGTCGGCGCCGAGAACGGCTTGCCGCTCTAGTCTGTCCGTGCAAGCAATCAACGCCCGATCCGTAAGTCCGACTTTGTCCCCGGAGCGCGACTTGGCTGCTTGTACGTTGTGGGCGGCGAGGACGACCGGCTTGGCGCCGGCCTGCGAGCGAACGTAGGAGTACTGCCAGGGGAACTCGACGATGATCGTATCCGCCCATTCAATCCACTGGCGCAACAACTGGGGCGACGACAGGCGTAGTGGGTAACCGCACAAGACCGGCGCGCCGAAGCCGTGACGTTCCATCAGCTCGCACAGTCCGCTGCCCAACAAGTTCTTGTAGCGGTATTCCCGATAGGACGGCGTGTAGCGCACTTCACGGACAAAGTCAGGCCGTTTCAGGTCGCGCAATCGGGTCTGCGAGAACTGCCGGACTTCGTGGCGCCGGCTCAGGCGAGACAGAATGTTGTAGATTCTGACCCGCGAACCGCTGGAGAGAGGGACCGCGACGCGGGGAGAAACATCGAGAATCTTCAAGACACCACAATCGCCGGAAGACCAGTATATCTAGACTGCGTAACGATCCCGAAGAATAGCGAGATGTTCTGTATGACCGAGTATCGCGTGGGCGAGCGCACTAACCGTGATGGCCCAGCCGCTCAGCTGGCCTTCAAAGCGATTCGGACAGCAACTCACGCGCGGACCGATCGAAGATCGCCGAATCCGCCGCACGGAAATAGCGCCGGATCTCTTCGCCGCCGATGTTCACCTGCTCCTGATCCCACTCGCAGTTCGAGCAGTGAACATTCTCCGCGGCGCTCTTCCCGCTAAAGAACTGCCGCGCTTCCTGGTACTTCGCCGAGTTGAAGGGATCCGCATCTTCGTCCACGTTGCCGAAGATCAAACCGCCGCTTTGGCTCGGCGCTCCACAGCAGGGCAATATCCTGCCCGTCGCGTCCATGATCATATTTTCATAGAGCCAACGGCACGAGTGCCCACTGCTGGGCTCCTCATCTACGATGCCCGCGTCCGACTCCCACGCTTGCTCAAACGCCGTCGTGATCGCTTCAGCCTCCAACGAGTCCGGGAAAGGATTCCAATTGTCTGGATGATTGCTCGCCGACACCCAATCGAACCGGCGCACCGAGCCCTGCTCCGGCGCAGGGCGAATACTGGGGTCGTCCCAGCTGACGTCGAACGGATCAACAACACGGAACTGATTGACGCCGAGTTGCTTGGCTAGTCGCGCCGCGTCCGCAACCTGATGCACGTTGTGCTCAAAGGCCAAGAAGTTCCAAGACAACGCCGGCGTGCGGCTGTTCAACTTCTTCTTGGCCGCAACCAATCTGCGTATGTTCGAAAGTGCCAGCTCCAGATTTCCGTTCCGGCGGAACTTTTCATAGACATCCTGCGTGGCGCCGTCGATCGAGATCACCATGAAGTCCAGGCCGGACGCGACCAACGCCTCGGCATCCAGTTTCTTAACCGACAAACTCGTCGACAGCTTCGTCGCAAGTAGATACTGCTTCGCTTGGCGAATCAAACTCGGCGTGCGTACATTGAGCAATGGCTCACCGTAGTCGCAGAAGTACACGCCAACCGCGTAGGGGCCGTACTGCCGCAACAATTTCTCAAAGCGATCGCCGGTCAGCGTGCCGTTTGGCCAATCGAAGATCTTGCGCTCCTCGTTGTGCGTCGAATGCACGCACCCAGGGCACGCCAATTGACAGGTATTCGTCGGATCCACAACCAACCCGACCGGACGCGATGCTACCGTCGCGCTGCGGGTTCGCATCTGCTGCTGAGTCAGTAGAATATTGAGCGTCTTCAACGCCAGCGCATGTGCCGCCGCACCTTCAAAAGTGGCCCCGAACGCCTCACGCAACGGGCCCTTCGCCTGTCTCAAGACCGCCAGAGCAGCCCGCGTCCCGCTTGAGGCGTGCACCTCTCGGGCGACCTTCGACAGCATCGGAAAAACCGTCCGCCCGCCCACCAACGAGGGCGGCACGAGGTCACGGACCAACATCCGCATGATGGGGAGATCCAAGGTTCTATCTTAGGCTGATACCGCTAAGTCCTGGACCCGCACCTTTTGTCGCTCGGGCGATGGCAGTCTCGACGATTTTGGCCGCGCCATCAAGTATCGTTTCCGTTGCAACTTCGCGGGCGTCTCAGCCGTCAAACTTGATACGCTTTTCTATTGGAGCGCTTTCGGCACGATCCGAAGCGTTACTTCAGAGAAGACCTAGAACGCCATGACCATTCGTAAGTATCTGATTCCGCTTATTCTTCTTGCGCTGGCCGCGATGCCTGCCGCCGCTCAGACGGTTTGGGACGGCGTCTACACGACCGAACAGGCCGAGCGCGGCAAAGACATCTACCTCTCCGAATGCGTACTGTGCCACGGCGCAACGATGCTCGGCGCCGAAGACGGCCCAGCGGTGACCGGAGAAGGTTTCCGGGCGTCCTGGGACGGCCGCACGGCGGACATGTTGGTGGAACGGATTCGCCTCACGATGCCCAGCGACGGCCCTGGATTTCTTAGCCGTGCGCAGTCAACGGACCTGACCGCTTATATCTTCAGCGACAACGGTTTCCCGGCAGGCGATGCGGAAATGAAGTCTAGTTTGGCGGCACTCAAGAAGATCGTCATCAAGGCTGAGAAAGACTAACCCCCCGCTGAGGAGAAGCATTTGATGTCTCGAGCGACGCTCATGGGGCTAGCCCCGCTGTATCTGATCGCCTCTTCGCTTTTCGCACAACAGGGCGCTACTGACGGAGATTGGCGCTTCTACGGCGGCGATGCCGGGACGACGAAGTACGCATCGTTGGATCAGATCAACGAAGAAAACGTCGGCGAGTTGGAAATCGTCTGGCGCTGGAAGTCCGAAAACTTTGGACCGCGCCCGGACTACAACTGGGAAGTGACGCCGCTTTCCATTGGCGGCACCCTTTATTTCACGGCAGGGACACGCAGAGACGTAATTGCCGTTGATGGCGCAACCGGCGAGACGCTGTGGATGTACCGCATCGACGAAGGCGTTCGCGGCGACCGCGCCGTACGTCCGCAGAACCGAGGCTTGGCGTATTGGACGGACGGCCAGGGCGCTGAACGGATTTTACTGATCACGCCCGGCTTTCAGCTAGTGGCGCTCGATGCGAAAACCGGCATGCCTGTGGAGGACTTCGGTAAAGAGGGCATAGTTGAACTAACCGAGGGGTTGGACCGCGATGTGGTCGAACCAGGTCAGATCGGCTCAAGTTCGCCGGCAATCGTCGTGGGAAACGTTGTCGTTGTCGGCGCCGCGTTGGCGGCCGGAACGGCGCCGCGCAGCAAGGAGAACGTACCCGGATATATTCGCGGTTACCACGTGCGCACCGGCGAGAGGCTTTGGACGTTTAAGACGATCCCCCAGGAAGGCGAATTCGGCAACGAGACGTGGGAGAACGAGTCTTGGAAGTACACGGGCAATACGGGCGCCTGGGCACCGCTGAGCGCCGATCTGGAACTCGGTTACGTCTACATTCCGGTTGAGATGCCGACAGGCGACTTCTATGGCGGCAACCGTCCGGGAGACAACCTCTTCGGCGACAGCCTCGTTTGCCTCGACGCGAAAACCGGCGAGCGCGTGTGGCACTTCCAAGCAGTTCATCACGATGTTTGGGACTACGACTTGGCGTCGCCGCCGATTTTGGCGAACGTGACAATCGATGGGCGTCCGCGGAAGATCGTGGCGCAACCAAGCAAACAGGGCATGCTCTATGTACTCGATCGGGTCACAGGCGAGCCGATCTGGCCGATTGTTGAGCGGCCGGTACCGCAGAGTGATGTGCCCGGAGAGACGATGTCGGCGACGCAACCGTTCCCGACCAAGCCGGCTCCCTATGAGCCGCTAGGGTCAGAAGACGGGAACTTGATCGACTTGACGCCGGAGCTACGAGCGGAAGCGATTGAGATCGCCAGACAGTATAGGCAGGGACCGGTCTTTACTCCTCCAATTGTTCCGGATACGGACGGCAAAGCAGCGACACTGGTGTTGCCCAATCACACCGGCGGTTCGAACTGGCCGGGCGGCGCCCTCGATGCCGAAACGGGCATCGCTTACATTGCATCGATCACCCGCGAAGATCCGCTGGCGGTAGCGGTGGCTGACCCGTCCCGGTCTGACATGAGCTATGTGGGGACGTTCTCAAGAGCCGGCGGTCCGCCGCGCGGGGGGCGCCGCAACCCGCTGGCGCGAAACCTTGGACCGCAGGGTTTGCCGCTGCACAAGACGCCGTGGGGCCGCATTACAGCGATAGACCTCAACACGGGCGAGCACTTGTGGGTGATCCCCAACGGCGAGCCGCCGGACTATATCAAAGAGCACCCGGCTCTGCAGGGCGTCGACTTGACCAATGTCGGCAACCCGGAGCGCTCGCACATCATCGTCACTAAGACGCTGCTCCTCGGCGGCGTCGGCGCGGGCATGTTCAACGCGGGCACGCTGGCGGGAACGAATGAATTCCGAGCCATAAACAAGACGACGGGCGAAGTGATCCACAAGATGGAACTACCTGCGGGCACGACGGGAATTCCCATGACGTACATGGCGAATGGGCGCCAGTATATTGTTGTCGCAGTCGGTGGACGCGGCGTTCCCGCGGAGTTGGTTGCGCTAGCGACTCCCTAGGCCCGCACGCCGTGAACAGTCGACGGGCACGAGGGCGCACGGCTCCTGCCCGTTTTGTCATATAAGCTCAAAGGGCAATGATGCAAGTTCGTATTCATTACGTCTGCTTAGCTGCAGCGGTCTTGCTTCTGTCAGCGATTCCAGCTGTCGCGCAAAAGATTCTTTTTGAGAGCGAACGCGACGGCGACTTAGAAATCTACTCGATGAATGCCGACGGCAGCGGCCTCATGAACCTGAGCAACAACCCCTTGTTGGACCGCTTGCCGCAGTGGTCTCCCGACGGAACCAAGATCGTCTTCACTTCCGCTCGCGACGGGAACGGCGAAATATACGTCATGAACGCGGACGGCAGCTCGCCAGTCAATCTAACCAACGACACCGAATTCGACTTCGACTTCAACCCACATTGGTCGCCCGAAGGCTCCAAGATCCTCTTCGAGAGCTATCGCAACTC
>JAQCLD010000068.1 GCA_027592785.1 Acidobacteriota bacterium | reverse complement strand
GGAGCCCCTGGCCGTATCTCGCCTAGCCAAGGATCTTCTGATTCAGTTGTAGCATGGGCGTCCTAATTTGCTGGGGAGGGGGCTTTCAGGTTTCATGCCCGTCACCGAACTCCGGACCTTTCACTACTAGACGATCTAGTAGACAGATGGATCGGCCCTCTACTAGAATGTCTTCTAAGAAAATGAGCCGCAGAAGTACTAAAGAAAATCGAATTGAATTGCTCCAAGGCACGCTGGACATGCTGATTTTACGAACTCTGCGGCGCGGATCCCAGCATGGTCACGGAGTCGGCCAGGCGATCCGGCAAGGTTCGGCGGACGTTCTGCAGATCGAGCGCGGATCCCTATATCCGGCGCTGCATCGGCTGGAAGCTCGCGGCCTGATCTCATCGGAGTGGAAGAGCTCGGACCTGAACCGGAGAGCAAAGTATTACCGGCTCACTGCTGAGGGCGAAAAGCAGTTCGTTGCTGAGGAGTCGAAGTGGAAGCTGATGGTCCGGACGATCGCCCGCCTCATGCGTTCCGAGCAGGGAGAACCAGCTAAATGAAGGGTTGGCGCTTTAGACAAAGGAAGCAACGTGATGCCGATCTCAATGACGAAATCGCATTCGATCTTGCCGCTGAAGCGGACAAAAGAAAGCGTCTCGGAGCTTCGACCGCGGAGGCCGAACGGGCCAGTCATCGGGATTTCGGGAATGTCGCCCTGCTGAAGGAAGATGTTCGCGAAACCTGGGGCTGGACCTGGTTAGAACGCCTCGTCCAAGACCTCCGCTACGGCTGGCGCACCCTGCGCGGAAGCCCGTTGTTCACCACAACGGCCGTGTTGTCGCTCGCACTGGGAATCGGCGCGAATACGGCGATTTACAGCGTCATGGATGCAATTCTATTTCGCGCCCTACCCGTCGAGAATCCTCGCCAACTGGTAATTCCCAACTGGCGCGCCGCAAAGCCGCCCACATCGGAATTCACTCAACCCGTTGGCATCAGGATCGTGGACGGCAACGTCTATACAGGCCCGAACGACGAGAGGATTAGCCCAAACTTTCCTTGGCCTTTCTACGAGCTCCTCCGCGATCATAACGACGTGTTTTCAACGGTCTTTGCTTACAAGGATGGCCGTCAACTCAACTTGCTGATCCAAGGGAATGCGGAACTTGGACGCGTCGAATTCGTATCCGGGAATTTCTTTCGCTCTCTCGGAGTCCCTACCGCCGCTGGCCGGCTGATAGACGATAGCGACGACCGTCCTGACGCCCCACCCGTGGCCGTTCTCAGTTATGAGTATTGGCGCAACCGATTTGCGGAAGACCCCGCTGTGATTGGCCAGACGATTCGCATTAGCAATGTCCCGGTCACAATTGCGGGCGTTGCCGCGCCCGAATTTTTTGGAGTCGATCCAGCCGCGGTTCCGATGCTCTACGTTCCAATCGTCAACCGGCCCCGACTTAACACAACAATCCGCCCAGACGAGCGATCGACGATGTTTACGGATCCGCACTATTACTGGACCGACATGATGGGCCGCCTACGCCCCGGCATCACAATCGCTCAGGCAGATGCGGAAGTTTCCGCTCGATTCCAACAGTTTGTAACGGAAGCGGGAACGAATGCCGAACGCCGCGCCTTCCCGGCTCTTCATCTCTTGGAAGGCGGTTCCGGCATTAACTCGTTGCGACGGAAGTATTCGAAACCGCTTCTTGTCTTGATGACGATGGTGGCGCTGATCCTAGTCATTGCCTGCGCCAATATCGCCAACCTGCTACTCGCTAGAGCCGCTGTGAGGCGTCGTGAGATAGCTTTGCGCCTTAGTATTGGCGCAAGTCGTTTCCGCGTTGTGCGACAGTTGCTTACCGAAAGCGTGATGCTCGCCATGATGGGCGGTATCGCCGGTCTCGGTGTCGCTGCCGTGGGAATCCGGTTCCTCTTATGGCTGCTTGCAGGTGGGAGCGGGGACTTCTATCTTCACACCGGGATTGACTTGCGCGTGCTCGCATTCACTGTTGCGGTCACGCTGGTTGCGGGCCTCCTTTTTGGATTTGCGCCCGCACTCGAAGCGACGCGGGTCGATCTCGCTCCGGCGCTGAAAGCGGCTCGCATCGGCGCGACGCGGGGGCGTGCGCGACGTATCGGCCTGAGCCAGATCCTAGTAGTCGCCCAGATCGCTCTGTCGCTCGTGCTTGTACTCGGGGCCCTGCTCTTTGTCCTCACTATGACCAGCCTTCGTGCCGTTGAACTCGGATTCAATGCGGAGAACATCCTGACGTTCAATCTGAACGCCAGCAACGCAGGTTATGAGGGCGCTGCGCTTACTGCGTTCTATGCCCGGATGGAAGAGAGGCTAAGCCAGTTGGCTGGAGTCAGCGCAGCAACCGTAACGAACGCCCCCTTGGCTGAACGTGCATTTCGCACCCCATTCGTCTTTGCTGAGGATCGTAAAGGCGGGGGCGGTTGGAATTCCGTCGGGCCCACGTTCTTCGAAACGATGCAAATTCCGATCCTGCGCGGCCGCGGGATTGACTCACGCGACGTGGAGGGCGGGCCTAACGCTGTCGTCGTCAACGAAGCTTTCGCGAAGACGTACTTCCCTAACCAAGACCCCCTCGGACAACAGGTGGGAATCATCGACGGCACCAATGTCACGATCATTGGCGTCGCGAAAAACTCCCGCGAGTCTCTAAGGGAGGAGATTATACCCTTCGCTTATATTCCTTACCGGCAGAACCTTGTTATGGCCGCATGGCGAGGCATGACGTTTGAAATCCGAACGGCGGGCAATGCTCTAGCGCTCGCGGAAGCCGTTCGCGAGGCCCTTCGTCAGGAAGCGCCGAATGTGCCAATGGCGGACATCAAGACGCAGTCGCAACGCTTTGACGACTCAATCGTCCAAGAGCGCACATTCGCGAGCCTTTGCACCGCATTTGCGGTCCTCGCGCTCATAATTGCCTGCGTCGGACTGTACGGCAGTATGGCTTATTCAGTAGCGCAGCGAACGAACGAGATCGGTGTGCGAATGGCACTTAGCGCAAAGCGGTTGAAAATCGTCCAGATGGTATTGCGTGAAGTTCTCATCCTCGCCTTGGCAGGGCTCGCCATCGGCTTCTTCGGCGCGTGGAATTCGATGCGTGCCGTCGAGTCGTTCTTGTTCGGGGTCACACCCGCTGATCCATCATCAATTCTGCTGGCGACGGCAATTCTGGCAGCCGCTTTGCTCTTCGCAGCGTATGTTCCGGCCATGCGAGCGTCCCGAATCGAGCCGATTGTCGCATTACGACATGAGTAATGCGCGTAATTCCAAGGAGAACGCAGGCTGCCCGCTCGGCCCCTCGCGCCTCGCCGCCACCCGGGCCTACGTTGACCTCAACCCCGTCCGCGCCGGCGCGGACGGGGGCTGTTGATTGTGACGCTGACGCGGGAGGGGCGAGGGGAAGCGCTCGGGTTTCGATACCAGGCCTAATCATGAGCCCCGTTAACGGGGCTGAAAACGCGATCGGAGTTGGACGGCGTGATCGTGCGTGGTGACCGTCCGGTGACGCTGGCGGCAGGCAATCGAAGAGGCCCCTCACTGGCGTTTGGGGTTCGGTTGGGCGTTGCGGATTCGGGCGGTGTGCGGAGGGGCGATGGGAGAAAAGTGACAGGAAGTGAACTGTACCGCCGGTGCCGCGCAGTCACGCGCTTCAGCCGGTCATTTCGTGCAGAAACAGAGCCGCGTGTTCCGAGACGGAACAGTAACTGGCGCTCGATCCGTCGTCTCCTGTACTATCCCGCTCAGCTCGCTCGGCCCGAAGGCGCTGACGCGGGATGGGAGAAAGGGAGAGACGCTTTTACCCACGGCTTGCGCCGTGGGCTACTGGTCATGCCGCCCCGCTGGGGCTCAAGAGGCCCCTCACTGGCGTTTGGGGTTCGGATGGGTACGACCAGAAGAGATAGGTAACAGATCCGAGTGAATCGCTGTTTGCGTGGGAACGAGGGGCGATACTAGGAGCCGATTGTGCGGGTTGCCATTGTCACAATTGGGACGCGCGGCGATGTGCAGCCGTACATCGCGTTGGCCAAGCGGCTGCAGGCGGCGGGGCACGACGTCGTTATTGGCGCGCCGGACAATTTCGCTTCGTGGGTCGAGGGGCACGGCATCCGCTTCCATGCGCTGGGGATGGATATTGAGGCGTTGCTGCAGTCGCCTGAGGCGAGGCGCGTGTTGGACGGCAATATTTTCGCCGTAGGCAAACTGCTGCGGAAAACGATGCCGACGATGCGCGCTGTGCTCGGCCAGACTTGGGAAGCGGCGCGCGAAGCCGACGTGATCGTTTATCACCCTAAGGCGGGAGGTGCGGTCGATGTAGCCGAGGCGACGGGGGCGGGCTTGGTTTGCGCTTCGCCGATCCCGATGTTCACCACCGGAGACTTCCCTTTGCTAATGCCGAAGGTCAACTTGGGGCGGACGTTGAACCGGCTGACTTACTGGCCGAACCGCTTTGCGCGTCTGTTGTTCATCAACCGTTGGCGCAAGGAACAGCTCAACTTGCCGAAGCCCAAACGGCTGTATCCGCTGGGGGGCTTCGCCGGCGGCATGGCAGCGCGCATCTGCATGGTTTCGCCTGCGGTGTTTCCCCGCCCTTCGGACTGGGACGACGGCCTGCAGATGGCGGGCTATTGGTTTCTGGACGAAGCCCCGGACTGGCGTCCGGATGCGGAACTGGCGGCCTTCCTCGATGCGGGCGAGCCGCCGGTGTATATCGGCTTCGGCTCGATGGCGCCGAAGAACCCGGAAGCGGCGACGCGGGAGATTGTGGAAGGCGTCCGGCGAGCTGGCGTGCGGGCGTTGCTGGCGGTGGGCTGGGGAGGGTTGACGAAGATCGACTTGCCCGAGACGGTGCACATGATTCACGGGGCGCCGCATCATGCACTGTTTCCGCTGATGAGCGCGGTGGTACACCACGGCGGCGCGGGTTCAACGGCGGCGGGGTTAAGAGCGGGGCGGCCAACGTTGGTGTGTCCGCTGAGCGTGGACCAGCCGTTCTGGGGGCACCTGGTTTGGAAGCTGGGCTGCGGGCCGCGTCCGCAACGGATGAACCGGCTGAAGGCGGCGAGTTTCGCCGAAGGGCTGCGCGAGTTGGTTGGGACGGAGGCGTTCCGTGTGCGAGCGCGGGAGGTCGCCGAGGCGATTGGGCAAGAGGACGGTGTGGGGCGGGCGATGGAAGTGATTGAGCGGGTGGCGCGGCGCTGAAAGAGACCAGGGACTTGCGTCCCTGGCTCGGGTGGGGTGGTGGATGTTGGGGCGCGGAAACGAAAACGGTTAGTTGGTGAGGGGCTGCGGGGCGCAGTCGCAACTTTCGTATTCGACGTCGGCGAAGTAGGCTTTTTCCTTTTGCTTTTCGCGATGCTTGAGGATTTGATCGATGATGAGTCCGCCGGCGCTGCCGACGAGTGCGCCGATGAGGCCGCCGTTGTCGTTACGAGTCATCGCGCCGACTGCAGCTCCTGCGCCGGCTCCAGCGCCGATGGCTTGCATGGTGCGCGTCATTGGATGGTGGAGCTGTCCGTCGGGACCGACGACGTGTTGATCGGGGCCGAGGGATTCGTTGAGTTTCATTTTTTGAACCAGGTCGTGGAAAGTCGCCGCGGACTGGAGCATGTCGCCCAGCATCTGCGGCGTCAACTGGCTGGTCGCCGGGGCCGGCGGCGGGGTGAGCACAGGAGTCTGTGCGACGGCAAAGCCGGAGGTGAGAAGGAGGACGCAAAAAGCGCTCCCGATGAGGTGTGGCATCGTTGTGAGAATCTCCCGGTGGTGAGATGGATTGACGGCGCGTACGGTTCCATCTGATTTGCCGGGGGCCGGCGGCGGCGAATTGATGTGGAACTATTGCTGTCAAATCGCGTATCTTATCGGCGGAGGAGTGTCTCGATGATCGCCACGTATAAAGCAGTTAAGTTCTTGTTCTTGGGACCGCTGATTCTAGCGTTCCTGGTCGTTATCAATTGGATGACTTCACCGGGCAACTGGTGGGTCCAGTGGGCGGCCGTGGGTATCGGCATCGCCTGGTTCTTTAGCTTGCTTAAGGTGCTGCGGGCAGTGGTATTGGCGGGCGGTGTCGCGGCGTTCGCGGCCTATCTGTCGCAACGCAAGGCTTAGCTGTTGGCGCTGGCGCGCGGATCGGTCGGCGGCAGCGAACCGCGCCAGCCCTCGCGCATAATGGCGGCTATCCCGTTGGCCAAGGTTTTGGCAACGGGCACGTTGGCTAGATTCTCGATCTCAAGCGGCTGGCCTTTGTAGTCGTAAAGTTCGGCGGTCCGGTAGGGGCTGTCGAACGCTCCCCACTCGGTGTAGCGGTAGCGGCTGGTGCGCATGGAGTAACCCATGCCGGGGCCGAGGCCGGGAATTTCGCGCGGGTGCTGGCTGAAGACGGCGCGCTTCCAGAGTTGATCGGGGTTTTCAAACAGGGACGCAAGGCTGGCGCCGTCGAGGTCGCCGGGCGTGCGCAAACCGGCAATCTCGCACAGAGTCGGATAGACGTCGACCAGTTCGGTGAGAGCGCGGGATTTTCGCCCGCCGCTTTTGAGTCCCAGCGAGCTAACGATCAGAGGCGTGCGGGTGGCCAATTCGAAGTTGGTGTGCTTGCCCCACAGGCCGAACTCGCCGAGATGGAATCCGTTATCGCTGGTGAGCACGATTGCGGTGCTGTCGCGCAGGCCTTGCTGTTCGAGGGCGGACAGGATCAGGCCGACTTGTGCATCGACGTAGCTGACCGAGGCGAGGTAGGCACGCACCAGGTCGCGGCTCAATTCGGCGTCGAGCATTTCAGGGACGTCACCGAAACGATGCAGCTCTGCGGAGTCGTGCATGGCGTGAGCGGGCGCGCCTTTGGGGGCAGGCTCGGTGAGCGCCTTGATATAGCCGCGCGGATAGAGATTGAAATAGCTTTGCGGCGCGGCGAAGGGCAGGCTGGGACGTTGGAGTCCGACGGCAAGGAAGAACTTGCGGCCGGCTAGCCGCTCGATAACCGCGATGGCGCGCTGGGCGGTCTGGCCGTCGAATAGATCAGCGTCTGACACGTCGCTAGAGTTCCAACTGCGCGTTAAGGATGCCTCGACAGGCCGGGTGTCGCCCTCGTTCCACGACTGCGAATCGTCGAGGACTGGTCCGACGGCAGCGGCGTAGTAGCCGTTCTGTCTGAAGTATTGCGGAAGGGTCCTTGCGTCTGGACGGCGTCGCCGGAAGGTGGTCGCGTCATCGACGACGTCGATCGTATCGGGCCGCAAACCGGTGAACAAGGACTGGCGCGAGGGACCGTCGGAGGCGATTTGGCAATGGTTGTTGAGGAACGTCAGACCGCGCTTGGCTAGGGCGTCGATGTGCGGCGTGACGGCGTCGGGATGTCCGTAGCAGCCGAGCATGGGACGGAGGTCATCGACGACCAAGAACAGGACATTTTTTGTGATGACGTCGCGACGACGCTGCGCCAAGGCAAGCGGCGCTGCTGCGGCCGCTAGACCGGCACGCATAAATGTCCTGCGCGTGGATGCGTTCATCCCTTTGTCAGCCTAACCTACGGCGCGCCGACGAACAAAGCGCGCGGGTCTAATCTCACGCCGAGGGCCTCGGTCCAAAACAGCCGGTCGGTTAGCGGCAGGGTCACGTCGCAGTGCGATTCTAGGTCGGGACCGATGACGACGTTGACGTGATACATGCTTCCTTCGACGTATTCTTGGCAGCCTGTAATCTGGCGCGTACCGACCGAGTAGACGACAAGCAAGGTGGCGTCGCCGGTCTCGGGGAGGAAAACGAAACGCGATTGGCCAGGCGTGACGATGCCGAAAATCACATCTCTTTCGCCAACTTTCAAACGGAAATTACGCAGCTCGCGGCCAGATTGGTTCGTGATGCGCGCAGTGGATCGGGCGAGCCAGATGAGGTTGGGGGAGAAGACGATGAGCGCGGCGAGGACCACCAGGCCGACCAGGGCAAGAAGCGCGCGCATGGCCCTATTCTCGCTCAAAGAGCCCTCGTCGTGCTATATTTGATGATTCTAAACTCGTTTCTAATCAACAACTTCCATGGAACTGGACAAGATTTACGAACCCGGCCTGTTCGAGCCGAAATGGGCCAAGTGGTGGGTCGACGAAGAGCTTTTTGTCGCTGAAACCGATAGCGACAAGCCCACCTATTCCCTCGTCGCACCGCCGCCGAACGTCACCGGCGCGCTGCACATGGGGCACTGCTTTGAGATCTCGATGACCGACATCACGATGCGCTGGCGGCGCATGTCGGGCGACAACGTGCTGTGGCTGCCGGGCCTGGACCACGCCGGCATTGCCACGCAGATGCTCGTCGAGCGGCATCTGAAAGCGCAAGGCATCGACCGGCGCGAGATCGGCCGCGAGAAATTCCTCGAACACGTTTGGAAGTGGAAAGAGGAATACGGCGGCAAGATTGTCGAGCAGTTCAAGCGCATCGGCGCCAGCTGCGATTGGTCGCGGCAGCGGTTTACGATGGACCCCGGCGTTTCGCGCGCCGTCATCGAAACTTTCGTGCGCTTGTACGAGCGCGGGCTGTTGTATCGCGGCGAGTACATGATCAATTGGGATCCGGGGACGCTGACCGCGTTGTCGGATCTTGAGGTGGTTTACGAGCAACAGAAGGGCCATCTATGGCATCTACGCTACCCGGTGACGGGCTCGGACGAATACATCGTGGTGGCGACGACCCGTCCCGAGACGATGCTCGGTGATACGGCGGTCGCGGTACATCCCGATGACGAGCGTTACCAGCACCTGAAGGGCAAGACGATTACATTGCCGATCGTCGGGCGCGAGCTGCGCGTGATCTTTGATGATTTCGTCGACCCGGCATTCGGTACGGGGATCGTCAAGATCACGCCCGCGCACGACCCGAATGACTTCGCGGCGGGACAAAAGCATGGGCTCGAGATCATCAACATCCTCGACGTCGAAGCGAAGATCAACGAGAACGGCGGCAAATACGAGGGTCTTGACCGCTACGAAGCGCGCAAGCAGATCGTGGCGGAACTCGAGTCGCTTGGGCTGATCGAGAAGATTGAGGACTACGTGAACAACGTGGGCAAGAGCCAACGCTCGGGCCTGGCGGTGGAGCCGCGCGTGTCGACGCAGTGGTTCGTCAAGACCAAGGCGTTGGCGGAACCCTCGATCAAAGCCGTTGAATCGGGCGAGATGGAGATCATGCCCGAGCAGTGGCGGCGCAACTATTTTGAGTGGATGCACAACATCCGCGATTGGTGCGTTTCGCGGCAGTTGTGGTGGGGCCACCGTATTCCGGCTTGGTACACCGAAGACGGCGAGATGTTTGTCGCTCGCTCGGAAGAAGAAGCCAGCCAGATGGCGGGCGGACGGCCGTTGAAGCAAGACGACGACGTACTCGACACGTGGTTTAGCTCGGGGCTGTGGCCGTTCTCGACGATGGGCTGGCCGGATGACACCGCTGATCTGAAAGCGTTCTATCCCAACTCACTGCTGATTACGGGCTTCGATATCTTGTTCTTCTGGGTTGCGCGTATGACGATGCTGGGCATCGGCATGATGGGCCAGGCGCCGTTCAAACAGGTGCTGATTCACGGGCTGGTGCGCGACGCCGACAAGCAGAAGATGTCGAAGACAAAGGGCAACGTCATCGATCCGATTGAGATGACTGAGAAGTACGGCACGGATGCGGTGCGCTTCGCGCTGGTCGCCTCGGCGGGTCAGGGTTCGGACGTGGTGCTCAGCGAGGAGCGGATCGCGGGCTATGCGACCTTTGCCAATAAGGTCTGGAACGCAATGCGTTTCGTCTTTATGAGTTTGGAGAAGGCCGGCGCGGAGCCCTGGACGCCGGAGAACTTGGATGACTTTGAGCCGCTGCCTTCGGAGGCGACCGGCGAAGTGCCGTTGGCGGATCGTTGGATTTTCTCGCGTTTGGATACGGTCTCCGCCGAGGTCAACCAGAGCATGGAGAAATTTCGCTACCACGAGGCGGCGAGCCAGTTGTATCAGTTCTTCTGGAAGGAGTTCTGTGACTGGTATATCGAGGTAAAGAAGCTCGACTTCAAGGATGACAGCGGTCTGACGAACGAGTGGAAGAACATGTTGGCTGCGACGGAGCGGGCTTTGCGGTTGCTGCATCCGGTGGCGCCGTTTATTACCGAGGAGCTGTGGCAGCGGCTGGCCGTGAATACGCCGGGCAGGGTGAAGTCGCTGGCGTTGGCTAGCTATCCGCAGGCGAAGGCGGGACGGCGCGATGCGGCGGCGGAGAGGCAGGTTCATGTGTTGCAAGAGGCCACGACGGGCGTTCGCAACTTGCGGGCGGAGATGAATATCCCGCCGCGGAATCCGCTGACAGGCATTCTGTATTCGCCGAGCGCCGATGTGCGGGCGGTGGCTTCGGAGCAGTCCGATGCGCTGCAGCGGTTGGCTTGCGTGACGCTGTCGGCTATGGAGGGGCAAGCGCCCGAAGGCCAGGCGACGCACCATACGACGGAGTTCGACTTGGAGATTGAACTGCCGAAAGAGCAGAAGAATGCGTTGAAGGTGAAGTTGGCGAAGCAGCTGGAGTCGCTGGAAAAGGCCGCGAACGGGGCGAAGAAGCAGTTGGGGAATGAGGCGTTCTTGGCCAAGGCGCCGGATGCGGTAGTGGCGGGGATTAAAGAGAAGCTGGCGGACTACGAGTCGCAGATTGAGAGGATCAAGGGTACGTTGGAGGGGTGAGGGCTAGCGAGCCCAGATGCGTGAGCGGATGGGTTCTATTCGAGATCAAGACCCGCCGCTTACGCGCCTGGGCTCGGGTCGCATAATGCTGTGCGAATCAGTTAGCGCTAGAGTGTTGTGCGATCGGGTTCGCGCTGGAGTGTTGTGGGGATGGATTGGCGCGGTGGGTTGGGCGAATGGTAGGTGGCGGTGGGTTGGGCTACTTCCAGGGTTCGGGGCCGCGGTGGACTTCCATGTCGTCGCCTTGGCCGTTGAGGACGTAGTCGATGGCGCGGTGAACTTCGTCCTCCTCCCAGAGCCAGCGGGTGCTACCGTGTTCGGACCATTTCGGTCTGTCGCTCGTTTCTAGGCCGGATTTGACGAGGGCTCGGCTGGCGTGGGACTTGATGTCGATCAGGACTCGCTCCGGTTTATCTTCGGTTGCGATGACGACGTGAACGTGGGTCGAACGTATGTGCGCGGCCGACAGCCACCAACCGCGAATAGCGCAGGTTTCTTGAATCGCCGCTGAGACGACCTTTCGGCGCGCGCGGTCTAGGTGGAAAGGCGAGGCTGTCATCGAGTTTCGTTCGATGAGCCAGCGGTCTGCATTCGGGGCTAGATAAGGCGAACCGGGAGCGTTGTGGTCTCGGTCGACGCTTGTCGACTCTCCGGCGTGAAGTCTAGTTCCGTAACAGGAGAAGGTAATGAGAAAGGCGATGGGCCAACGACCTGGCCGGTCACCTGGATTATTGGTGATTGGCGCAGGCTAACACAGACCCGAGCCCAGGCGCGTGAGCGGCGGGTTCTGGTGGCAGATTAGAGGTCAAGGCCCGCCGCTTACGCTCCTGGGCTCGGGTCGCGGGCTGCAGTGCGATGGGGATACGTTTGTGATTGGGCAGGCGGCAGCGGTTGGGCGTATACTGTGCCGAGTTATGAAGACACGAGTTTTTCTCCTTGCGGCGATGATTTCGGCTCCGATTTTTGCTGGCGACTTGGCGACGGTTGATCACTATGTACAGGTCAAGTCGATCGTCCCGGCGATTGAGGGGCAGACGACGCAAATCTACGTGCGCGAGGTGACCGCGCCGGGGACGGTGCTGCGCGGAGCGCCTTTGGATAAGCGCGTGGTGCTGTTTATTCATGGCGCCGGCACGCCGGCTGAGGTTGCCTTCGATGCTCCCTCGGCTGGGTATAGCTGGATGAAACATCTGGCGGCGGCGGGGTTTGATGTGTTCTCGATGGACATGACGGGCTACGGGCGTTCGACGCGGCCGACGCCGATGAATGACCCGTGCAACTTGTCTGACAGCGATCGCGCTGGACTGACACCAGGTTCTACGCCCGCGCCTTGCACGCCGAGCTACGGGAGCCGGTTGACGACGATTGAATCGGACTGGCACGACATTGATGCCGTGGTCGACCATCTGCGCTCGTTGCGCGGCGTCAATACTGTGAGCCTGTTCGGCTGGTCGTTGGGAGGGCCGCGCGCGGGCGGCTATGCGGCGCGGCATCCGGAGAAGGTCAATAACTTGGTGTTGTTGGCGCCGGCATACCAAGGCGACCGCGGGGCGAAGCCCGCTAAGGTTCCTGCTGACGGCGCGGTGATGAGCAAGCAGTCGCGTGCGGATTTCGATGCGGGGTGGAATCGTCAGGTCGGTTGCCCCGGTCAATATGAGCCGGCAGTCAGCGATGCGGTTTGGTCGGCCATGTTGGAGTCCGATCCGGTGGGCGCGACTTGGGGCACGGGCGTACGGCGCGCGCCGCTGGTGACGTCTTGGGGGTTCGGCCGCGACGTGGTTACGAAGATGAATACGCCGGCCCTGCTGTTCGCCGGCGTTCATGACGCCCAAGTTCCGATTGGACGAGTGGAAGCGCTCTACAACGATTTAGCCTCTGAGAAGAAGGTTTTCGTGGACCTGGCCTGCTCTTCACACAACGCGATGTGGGAAACAAACAGGCTGCTGATGTTCGACGCGTCGGTCGAGTGGTTAAGGTCCGGGACGTTACAGGGAAAGGCTTCCGGCGCCTTCAAACTGGGCTACTAGCCGCTGCCTAAACTACTAGATAAGGATTGCCCATTACGTCCCATACACAAGCGGTTCGAGACGCGTATGACGAGCTGGCGGCGACCTATGACGAGGACTTTACGGAGTCGGTAATCGGTCGACTGCAGCGAGACGCGCTTTGGCGACGCTTCGGAGGGCTGTTCGAACGCGGCCAGAAACTGCTCGATCTCGGCTGCGGCACGGGCGAGGACGCACTGCATTTCGCTCAGCGAGGGATCTCGGTTCATGGAGTCGACGTGTCGCCGGCGATGATCGAAATCGCAGAGCGTCGAACCGAGAAGGAAGAGCGGATCTCGCTGGAGACGCTGTCGTTGGAGGGGCTGGCGCGCGCAGCTGGCGGCCCTTACGATGGAGCATTCTCGAGCTTCGGTCCGATCAACTGCGTCGGCGATCTTCCGGCGCTGGCGCGCGACTTGGGAGCACTCATCCGGCCCGGGGGAACCGCGGCGCTGTGTTTGATGAAGCGCCATTGTTTATGGGAAACGCTGCTCTATCCGCTCACCGCGGCGCTGCACCGCAAGGAGGCTGCGGCGGAGGCCTGGTCCGACAGGCCGGCGGAGGATGGAGATTTTCGGGCCTTTTATCAGCGAGTCAGAGAAGTTCGCCGGGCCTTTGCGCCCTGGTTTGAATACGTTGCCGCGCCGGGAGTTGGAGTTTTTGTGCCGCCATCGTATCTGGAGCCTTACGCGGTAAGGCATGTGCAGATCACCGCGGCGCTTTCGCGAGCAGACCGGGCGACGGCACACTGGCCTGGGTTCCGAACGCTTGCTGAGAATCGTCTGGTCATCCTGCGGCGACGCTGAGCAGACGCGGTCGGTCGTTTACAATATAGATATCATTTGATATCTATATTGATCACAACCATGACCAAGCCCGAATCGCTCATCCCGCTCAAGGCCAACTGGTTCCACATATTGCTCTGCCTTGTCGGCCAGGAGCAACACGGCTACGGAATCATGCAGGAGGTCCTGGAGCGCACTGACGGCAAGGTGCGGCTATGGCCAGCCACCCTGTACGGCTCGCTGAAGAAGCTAATCGAAGAAGGGCTCATCGCCGAATCCGATGAGCGGCCCGCGGCGGACCTCGACGATGCGCGACGCCGCTATTACAAGCTCACTGACCTCGGCAGCCGGGTGCTTGATCTGGAGAGCGCGCGGCTCGAGGAGCTCGTCCGGGTCATCCACGTCAAGCGCGACCAGGAGGCCTTCTGATGAATCCCTGGGTACGATTCAGCCGCTGGTTGCATCGGCGGTTGGTGCGAGCGTTTCCGCATGAGTTTCAGGTGCTGCACGGGGATGAGCTGGAGCAGATGGGCGACGATGCGATTCCGTTTGTGTGGCGGCAGTATGGGTTCTTTGGGCTGGTGCGATTGGTTGGGGCGGCAGCGGTTGGGTTGGTTGGGTAGTATCTGACGGAGTTTGGCCAGGACCTTCGCTATGCCGGGCGACGGCTCTCAGCAACGCCGGGCTTTACGGCCCTTGCGATCCTGTCATTGGGGCTCTGCATCGGCATGTCGAGTCTGTTCCCGCTGCAAATGGCAGGGTTCTTGGCGCCGGCGCCGGGTATCGACGAGCCAGAGTCGCTTGTAGCCCCGGAGTCGCTTGTCTCGTACCCATACTTCGAGGAGTACCGGAAGCAAACAACACTCTTCTCCGGCTCGGCGGCGTACCTCGGACCGGTTTCATTTACCGTCGGCAATGCCGTATCCGGGTCCAAACGCGAGCGCGTTTCCGGCCATATCGTGACGCCCGACTACTTCGTGACTCTTGGCGTAGCGCCCACAGCGGGGCGGCTCTTCGATGCCCAAACTGACGGCCCGGGATCTGCGCCCAGCGTCGTCATTACAGACAACTATTGGCGAACGCATCTCGACGCGAGCGCCGACGCAGTCGGTTCGACGCTACGCGTGAACGGCCAGGATACGACCATCGTCGGCATTACTGTCGACGGATTCCGCGGAGCGTTCCCAAGCGCCCCCGCGGACATCTTCGTTCCAGTCACTTCCAATCCGTCGTTTGTGCCGGAACTCCGCGGTGACCTGATCCACACACAGGCGACCCGTTTCCGCGCCCTGTTTCGGCTTGCGGACGGTGCGTCTCGTACAAAGGTTGAGTCGGCGCTGACGATTGTGGCCCGCAACCTCGACCAGCAAAGGCCAGAGTCGGAGCGGCCCGAAGTCGAACGTACCGTTTCCCTGTTAGACGCCGGTGTGTGGAGACCGCTACCGAGGTATAGGCTCAGGCAACAGTGGATTTTCGGGCTGGTGATGGCCTCACTGATCTTGGGCGTTGCCTGCGCCAATCTGGCGGTGCTGTTGCTGGCCCGAGGCAGTGAGCGCCGCAAGGAGATTGCCATCCGGCTCTCGGTCGGCGCGAGCCGGTTTCGCTTGGTCCGCCAGCAGCTTACGGAGAGTGTTGTGCTCTCTCTTGCCGGTGGGACGCTCGGATTATTTGTCGTGCTCGGCATCTTCCGCGTTTCGTCGACTCTGGCACCTGATGCTGCGAGCCAAATTGAACGCAACTATGGCGGAGTCATCTCCATCGCACCGTTTGTCCTAGGCTGGTCGATCCTAGCCGGCCTGATTTTTGGCCTAGCGCCTGCCTTTTCTTCCGTTCGCGGCGAGTTGCTTACTCCTCTCAAACTGGGTATGCAATCTCATTTACGCGGCTACTCCCGCTTCGGCATTCGCAATCAGTTCATGCTGTTTGAGATATCAGCATCCTTACTGCTCTTGCTGATTACCGGCTACGTGGTCATTGGATACCAACAGGTCTACAAGCCCGAACTTGGCTTTCAGGCCGACAATCTCTACCTGGTCGCGCTCGATCCCGCGCGCGACGGCGACGGCCCAGAAGAATCTAGGGTCTTGCTCGAACGGCTGAAAGTTCGGATGGAGAGCCTGCCGCAAGTCGATGGGGCGGCGCTATCGCTCGATATGCCGTTCTCGCAAATGATGGTCACGCCCGGCAGAAGCGTCACGACGACGGATGGGGACGGTAAACAATCCATCCACCGAGTTGTTCACCAGCGGATCGGAGAAGGCTACTTCGGCGCCCTGGGCGTCCCGCTGCTGAGCGGTCGCGAGTTCACGATACAAGACCAGCTCAGTTCGGCGGAAGACAGCGCGAAGCAAATCATCCTCAACCAAGCGGCGGTCGAGCGGCTCTTCGGCGACATGAACCCGTTAGGCCAAGCCGTTCGCGAAAACGGTCAGATCTACAGCGTCGTTGGCGTGGTCAAGGACCTCAGATCGGGACTAATGATGGCGACGGCAGCGCCAACGATGTTCGTGCCGCTTACTGCCGAGAACCTGGACCAGACCTTCTCCCAGGGGCTAACCGTCGTACTACGCGGCCGGGCCGGGTCCGCAGTCCTAGAAGCGGCTTCCGCTGAGATCCTTGCTTTCGACCCGAGGCTCACCGTCTTCAATGCGCGTGCATTTCAACAGGATTTCGAACAGTTCAACCGGCTCATCGAGTGGAGCACAACGGTGAACGGAGGCCTAGCCGTTTTCGCCATACTCTTGAGTTTGGTCGGGCTGTTTTCGGTCACGGTACATGCAGTCGCGCGACGACGCAAAGAGATCGGCATCCGCGTGGCTCTCGGAGCCAGGCGCGATCAGGTACTCAGGCTCGTCCTCAGGGAAGGTGTGGCGTTGGTGGCTGTAGGAGGCATGCTCGGGTTCGCTGGCGACTACGCCATGACGCGCATTCTTTCATCGATGACTTCACGATTGGCCGAGCTGCTTGCGGTCAGCATCGATGATCCCCTCATTACGGTCGCGGCTCCGCTCGCCTGGGCCACGTTGGCCATGCTCGCTTGTTACTTGCCGGCACGGCGGGCGATGAAGATTGACCCGGCGGCGACGCTCAAAGCGGAGTAGCCGTTTGGGGGTCACCGTGCCGCTGGGCGAGGCTCCCTTGTCGTTGCGCTACGATGGTCGTCCATGCGTGAAACGGCTCCTTACGGCTCTTGGCGTTCGCCGATCTCTGCTGCGAGCGCGGTTGCGGGAGCCGTGCGTTTGTCGGAGGTTTGCGTCTCGGGCAGCGACGTCTACTGGCTTGAAGCACGACCGGCGGAGAAAGGCCGCGGGGTTGTGGCGCGCTGGCGTCGAGGCGTCACGGAGGACCTGACGCCGGAGCCGTTCAACGTGCGCACGCGAGTGCACGAGTATGGCGGCGGAGCTTACTGGGTGTCCGGCGAGACGGTGTTCTTCTCGAATGACTCGGACGGCCGCATTTATCGAATCGACGCGGGCCAAGAGCCTGTGCCGATAACTGCTGAGGGACCTTGGCGTTGGACGGATGGGCGCCTGAGTGCGGACGGCGCGAATCTGTATGTCGTCCGGGAAGATCACGGGGGCGAGGGGGAGCCGGTCAACTCGATTGCGCTGGTTGACCCGCAGGGCGAGGTTCGGACGGCGGCTGCGGGGGCGGACTTCTATGCCGATCCACGTCTCTCGGCGGATGGTCGGCGAATTTGCTGGTTGCAATGGCGCCATCCCAACATGCCTTGGGATGGGACGGAGTTAATGGTCACCAAGCTTGCGGCGGACGGACTGCCGCAAGATGCTGCGCTCGTTGCCGGCGGTCAGGATGAATCGGTTTTTCAGCCGCAGTGGGGTCCCGACGGGCAACTGTACTTTGTCTCGGACCGCAACGGTTGGTGGAATCTGTATCGCTGGGACGGGCGCTCCATTGAGCCGCTGCATGCGGACGAGGCTGAGTACGGGCAACCGCAGTGGGTGTTTGGGCAGTCGACGTATGACTTCGCCGGGGATGACCGGCTGATTTGTTCGTTTCTGCGGACGGACGGTTGGCGGTTGGCGTCGATCGAGTTGGATTCGCTGGCGTATGAGGAGATTCCGACGCCGTACACGGAGATCTCCGATGTGCGGGCAACCGCCGAGGCGGTGTATTTTCAGGGCGCCTCCCCGAGCGAGGCTTCGGGAATCGTAAGGGTGGATCTCGCAACAAAGGACGTGGAGGTGCTTCGCTCGGCGGGGAGGGTTTACGACGAAATGCAGCCGTTTGTCTCGGCGCCACAGACGCTGGAGATCCCGCGAGACGACGGCACACCGATCCACGCCTACTACTACGCGCCGGTGCACCCGCACTTCGAATCGCCCGCGGGCGACAAGCCGCCGGTGATCGTGCAGGTACACGGCGGCCCCACGGCACGGCGGTCGAATACGCTCGACTTGCGGGTGCAGTATTGGACGAGCCGCGGCTTCGGCTGGCTCGATGTGAACTACGCGGGCAGCAGCGGCTATGGACGCAGCTACCGGCGTATGCTCGATCGGCTTTGGGGCGAGATTGACGTCAGCGATTGTGCAGCGGCGGCGGCGTATCTCGCGGCGCAAGGCCTCGTGGATGCGGATAAGACGATCATCCGCGGCGGAAGCGCGGGAGGCTTTACGGTGCTGGCGGCGCTGGCCTTCCACGATGTTTTTGCTGCGGGATCTTGCCACTACGGAATTAGTGATCTTGAGGTGATGGCCAAGGAGACGCACAAATTCGAGTCGCGGTACTTGGATCGGCTGATCGGAAAGTATCCGGAGGAGAAGGCCGTTTATGAGCGACGTTCGCCGATTCACTCGGTCGACAAGCTCACGAAGCCAGTGTTGTTTCTGCACGGTGCGGAGGATAAGGTTGTCCCGCCGAACCAGGCGGAAATGATGTTTCATGCGTTGCGAGAGCGCGGCGTGCCCACTGCCTTCGTACTATTCGCGGGCGAACAACACGGCTTCCGCAAGTCCGAAACCGCCCAGCGAGCGTTGGAATCGGAGCTGCTGTTTTTCGGCACGGTGCTACTCGACGGTCCCGTCTGCGTCTAGAATCATTCCGCCGCGCTGTCGACGCACCTGACGCCTACGGCGATTGGCTCCTCCGCCAACCACGCCCAGATCGATCAGCACGGCGATGATGACGACGACTAGCTGCATTCCCGAAACTTCATTGGTCGTGTTGATGGACCAGGCATACGCCAGGGTCGTGAAGGGCATGAAGAGGAAGCCCAACAGCGGAATGAGCAGCCCCGTGTATGCCGTCTGAAGATAATTAGAGAACAGCGCCAGCATGGCGATGACGAAACGGGGTCCGATCATCGCGAGCAGTATTAGTAGACAGCAGGGCATTGAGTTTTACTCTAGCGAATCGGCGGGCTCGGCTACGAAACGGTAACCGACGCCGCGCACCGTGAGAAGGTGTTTAGGTTTGGCGGGATCGTCTTCGATATAGCGCCTCAAGCGGACGACGAAATTGTCGATGGCGCGCGTGTCGGTATCTTCGCGAACGCCCCAGACTTCTTCTAGCAACGCTTTGCGCGAAACGTTCTTGCCCTCGTTGCGGATGAAGTGCCGCAGCAGATTCAGCTCCATGAGGGTGAGCGGTTGTTCGGCGCCGTTGCGGGCGATCAGTTGGCGTTGGAAGTCGAGACGATTGTCGCCAAAAGCGTATTCCGCAGGCTCGGCCTGACCCTCGGATTCTTGCTTGCGGGCCCATTCCTTGCGGCGCAGCAGGCCTTGGATGCGGGCGACGAGGATTTCGAGATCGAAGGGCTTCGGGAGGTAATCGTCAGCCCCGGCGGAAAGGCCGCGCAAGACGTCTTCTGCTTGACCGCGAGCCGTGAGCAGCAGCACGGGCATGTAGTTGCCCGCTTCTCGCAGGCGCTTGACCACCTCGAAGCCGTCGATGCCGGGCAGCATGACGTCGAGAACGACGAGATCAAAGCGATTGGCGGCGAGCAATTTTTCGATTGCATCCTCGCCGGAGCCAGCCACGACGGCATCGTAGCCTTCGGCTTCGAGGTTGAAGCGCAACCCCGCAGCGAGGTGCTCTTCGTCTTCAACGATGAGAACTCGACTCATGCCTTCAGCGGCAGCTCAATCGTGAACGCGCTGCCCTTCCCTTTCCCTTGGCTTTCGACGTAGGCCTTGCCGCCGTGACGTTTCGCCACCGACAGGACGATCGACAATCCGAGTCCGGTGCCCTTGACGCGCGTGCTCAGAACGCCGGGAATCCGATAGAACCTCTTGAAGACTCGTTTTAACTCGTCGTTGGTAATGCCGACGCCGGTGTCGGTGACGCGAATCGCCGCGCGGCGGCCGCTGAGCTTCTCTAACTCGACGAGGACTTTGATTGTTTCTCCAGAGTACTTGACGGCGTTGTCGAGCAGATTGCCGATCGCCGCGCGGAGTTCTTCGGGCTCGCCGTCGACGACCAGCGACTCCCCGCTAGGGATGCGATTCTGTACTTCCAATTCCCCGCCGGCCAGGCCATGGCGCCGCGAAGCGACGGTTACGCAGTCATCGATGAGCTCGGCCAAGTCGACGTCGCTGCGATGCGTCAGCTTGCGGCCGGAGCCCGTCTTGCCCGCGAGCAGGACTTGGTCGATGGTCGATTGCAGGCGGTCGGTATCGGCAAGCATGGTGCCCAAGAACTCCTGGCGTTTCTCGGGGTCGATGTCTCGTTGTTGCAGGGTTTGCAGATACAAGCGAATCGAGGCGACGGGCGTCTTCAGCTCGTGAGTGACCGCGTTGATGAAGGCGTCGTGTTGTTCGTTACGGCGAATCTCGCGGACCAGGAAGACTGTGTTGACTGTGAGCCCCGCGATCAGGATTAGGAACGACAGGACGCCGGCGACGAGCAGCAGGCCAGTCCGCCAATTCACGACGATCCAACTGACGTTCAGCCCCACGGCGACCGCGATCAGCAATATGCCGAACACGATGGCCAGGGCAACGGAACGCCTGCGATGTCCGGGTAGAACCATCGCCTCTTAGGATACGTCCGAAGGGAGCCGGCTGGAGAACAGATGGCGGTTCAAAGCCGTGGGTCGACCGGTTCGCTTTCGAGGGCGAGGACGCCGAATACGCACTCGTGGACGCTCCGCAGAGGCTCTCGCCGGACAAATCTCTCAAGCGCCTCAACGCCGAGGCAGAACTCGCGTAGCGCGAGGGAGCGTTTAGAGCCGAGGGCCCGTTTGCGCAGCTTTGCCAGTGATGTCTCAGTGGTGTACTCAGGGCCGTAAATGATGCGCAAATACTCCCGGCCTCGACACTTGACGGCAGGCTGCACCAGGCCGCGGGAGCCTTTGGCAACAAACTCTGATGGTTTCATGACCATGCCTTCTCCGCCAGACCCGGTAAGGGCGAGCCACCACGTTTCGGCCTCCCGCAAGGAGGCCTCATCGCTCGTGTCAACGGTTCGGTACGGCGTCGCAAGCAGTAGCGCCGGGTCTGCCTCGCAAACCGCCTAAAGCTCCCTCATATGCCACTCGTGCCGCTTGTCGGCGTGGACGGCTCCTTCTGTCGCCAGCAAATGAAAGGGCGCCAGTTTGTAGTCCTCAAGCGAGTTGACGGGCCAGCAGTACCGCCGGTAGCTCTCTACAAACTGGTCAGCCATCTCGGCGCGCTGTTGGTAGCGCTGAAGCAACGAAACAGCATCATCGTGCCTAGCAGCGGCCTGGCTCAACACGTCGACGGCTTCGGACAGCGCGGCATGGGCCGCCGCTCCGGTCGCCGCGTATTGACTACGAAGCAACTGCTGAGCTTTCGCAGACCAGGGCATCAACTCACAGTCGAGGCAGACCCAATCCGTTCTATGGCGTTCCCAAAATCCTGCGGCGCCAAGAGCAGTGTGGATGCGCGCGAGAAACTGGCCCTGAAGTGCGGCGTCGCCAAAAAAAGGCCGTCCAGTGCGCGTATAGCAAGATCCAATACCCTCACGGGCAACACCGAATCTCTGCCTGGCGACATGCTCATCACGGCAAATGACCACAACTGCACGCGAGCCCATGTGTTTTTGCTCGCAGACGACCTCGCCGACGCCCTGCTTGCGGTAGTAGGCGAACGCCTCTTCGGGATACTCCAAATAGCCGTCGCGCTGACTGGTCTCCGATGGCGACATTGTCGGCGGCAGATAGATGAGCCACTTCGGATTGACCGCAAACCGGCTCATGACCTCAAGGGCAGCGGCGGCGTTCTCGGCGCGAATGGTGATGTTGGGGCGGAGGCGTGTGTCGACGATGCGTTTGCCGATAACGTCGGCAAGGTCCAGGAGGTCGTCTAGCTGTTGCTGACTGCTGAGACCGGTTGCGGCAGGCGGCTCGCTAGCCTTCAGGGGTTTGGTCGGTACCCAATAACATTGTCTGGCAGGCACGGAGACAAACTCTCTTTCCGGATAGCGCAGAGCGGTTAGGCGTCCGCCGAAGCCGCACCCGGTGTCAATATCGACCGTGCGGTTGAGCCACTCGGGTTCAGGAACAGGGGTATGCCCGTAGACGACCATTGCCTGGCCTCGATACTCCGCAGCCCAATTCTCGCGGACCGGCAAGCCGAACTCGTCGATCTCGCTAGTGGTCTCGCCGTAGAGGGCGAAGTCGCGAACCTTGCCCGAACCGCGCCCTTGCATCTCCTCGCGCATACCGGCGTGCGCCACCACGAGTTTGCCGCCGTCGAACACGTAGTGGCTAACAAGTCCATCGATAAACTCAGCTGCCTGCTCGCGGAACTCCGGCGCTTCGGACTCAAGCTGAACTAGAGTCTCAGCGAGGCCGTGAGCCACGTTTACGTCGCGGCCTCGAAGCTTCCTCATCAGCTTCACGTCATGATTGCCTGGAACACAAAGAGCTTTGCCCTCTTGAACCATCTTCATGACCAGTCGCAACACGTCCGGCGACTTGGGTCCACGGTCGACTAAGTCGCCAAGGAAGAGAGCTTTGCGCCTATCGGGCGGCGTCACGGTGAAGTCATCGGCGACTGCGTATCCCAACTGGGCGAAAAGATCTTTGAGTTCGTCGAAACAACCGTGAACGTCACCTATGACATCGAACGGCCCCTGCTCGCCGCGACGATCGTTCCACAGAGGTGTGCGATGGATCGTGACGAACCCCACGCTCTCGAGCTCGTCGAGGATGAAGACATGCCGGAATCCCTCACGACGCAAACCGCGAAGAGAACGGCGCAGATTCTTGATCTGTCCCGCGATCACGTGACCGCCAAAGTCGCGGTCGGAACGACCCTCGTTTCGCCCACGACAAATTTTCTCAGCAGTGTTGAGAACGACGGCGACGGGCAGCACGTGGAATCGGCGAGCGAGTTCGATGAGCGGCTTGCGGGCTTCCGGCTGCACGTTAGTAGCGTCAATGACCGTAAAGCGACCGGCAGAGAGACGTTTGGCGGCAATGTAATTGAGCACTTCGAAGGCGTCTTTTGTGGCGGCTTGGGCGTTCGGGTCGTCGCATACCAGGCCGCGGCAGAAGTCGGAGGAAATGACTTCTGTCGGGAGGAAATGAGTTCGTGCAAACGTCGACTTGCCGCTGCCCGATGCACCAACCAGCAAGACAAGCGAGAGTTCGGGGATCTCAATCTTCACGAGGTAAAGACCCCCATTTGCGTGGGAGGCCCGACGACAGGGTCTTCAAGGCCGACCGCCAGCAGGCGAGAGGAATAGCCATAGCGTCGGGCTACGCCCTCCGCCCAAGACCGAAACTCGTCTCGGGTCCACTCGAAGCGATGATCGTCGTGCCTAAAGACACCCGGGGGCAGAGTCTCGAAACAAACGTTGTATTCGATGTTAGGCGTCGTGATAATCACGTGGCGGGGACGCGCTTGCTCGAAAACGACACGTTCGAAAGCCGCTAGGCGAGCGGTATCGAGATGTTCGATGACTTCTATGACCGTTGCTGCGTCAAAGCCTTCTAGACGCTTGTCGCGGTAGAGCAACGAGCCCTGAATGAGCCGAACGCGCTCGCGCTGGGAAGTGGCCAATTGATCGAGACGCAAGCGATCGGCGGCCCGCTCCAACGCGCGCGAGGAGACATCCATGCCAAGGATCGATTGGAAAGCACGGTCAGGCATTAGGGCTTTGATCAACTTGCCTTCTCCGCAGCCAAGGTCGAGGATGGTGACCGCATTAAGACTCTTAAGCATAGAGAGGACACTCTCGATGCGTTGCTCCCAAAGCTTCAACGGCCGCTCGATGCCTGACTCGGTATTCGGTTGGGACAACTCGTCGAGTGGTTCAGCGCCGTCATCCTCAAGCCTGCTCAGGGCGACACGGGCGAGGGAATACTGCCGGGCCAGGTATCGGTGGGCGATAGCGTCTTTCTCAGGGTGTTTGGCGAGCCAGCCTTCTCCCTTGCGCAAGAGCTTTTCGACCTCGGATTCGCCGACCCAGTAGTGCTTCTCGGCGTCGAGTACGGGGATCAAAACGTAGAGATGAGCGAGGAGTTCGCGGAGCCGCAAGCGCCCCGAGAGACGCAGGGTGTAGTAGGGGCCTTCGCCCCACTCTGGAAATTGTTCATCGAGGGGATGGCGTTCCGCCTCGACGTGGTAACCGAGAGGCTCGAACAAGCGTTTCGCGAAGTCGACCCCGCCGCGACATGGCGCGGCTACGATGGCTGCGGAGAATTCGCGCGGAGAGTCGGCGAGTTCCTGGCGTTCCTTGCTGCGACCGGACATCGCCGTGCCAAAAACGCGGGCGAGTGCCACGCTGAGGAACGATGTCGCGGCATAGGGTCGATCGTTAACGTATTGGCGCAGTGAAAAGGAGCTGGACGACTTTTCACCTCGTCCTCTCACTAGCTCGACAGGATCAACATCGAGCAGCAAAGCCACGGCGGATTGGTTAGCCGGAGCGTCGATTTGAAACACTCGCGCCATGCCAAACGGCATCTCGAATGAGTGTATGCGCGAGGGGTTCTTGTGTAATAGATAGCCGAGATCTGTCTGAGAGACAGCGCCTCCGAGTGTGAGCGGCATGCAAGCCCCAGTTTAGGGTGAAGTCGATGGCCGGGCCAGCGTTCTACTGGAACAGCAAGGGTGTGATCTAAGCCAGGTAGCGGCGCCAGGCTTCGTAGTTGTGGACGCCCTCGGTGATTTCCAACGTGTGCTTGATGCCTTTGGCCTTGAGCAGTGCTGAGAATTCTTGATTCCGCTGGTGCAGGAAGTCGTCCTTGCCGCAGCCGATCCACAGGAGTGCGAGCCTCCTGTTGACGAGGTCAGGCTTGGCGAGTTCGGAAGCAAAGTGGGTTTCAAAGTCGCCTGGAATGGCGCCGCTGAAGGAGCCGACTACGGAAAACTTATCGAGATTGCTGAAGCCGATATTAATCGCTTGGCCGCCGCCCATGGAGAGGCCGACCAGAGCGAGATTTGCAGCGCCGGTCTTGACGCGGTACTTGCCTTCAATCATTGGGATGACATCTTTGAGCAGGTAATCGGTGAACTGTTGGGTATTCGTTCCGCCGGGGGCGCCATAGGGCGCGGCGTGTCCGAAGGGCATAACGACGATCATCTCTTGGGCCTTGGCCTCGGCGATGAGGTTATCGAGGATGTAGTTCGCGTTGCCGACCATGGTCCAACCGGCGGCGGTGTCGTTGTTGCCGTGCAGCAGGTAAAGGACCGGGTAGGTCTTGCTGCGGTTCTTGGCGACGTCGTAGCTGGCAGGGGTGTAGACGAACATCCAGCGTGTGTCGCCGAGAGCCGCAGACTTGTGGAAGTTGATGTCGACATTGCCATGCGGGACGTCCCGTGCAGCCCACACGGCATCGCCTGGGATATGAACAAGCGAACCGACGCGGTCGGCGCGGATTTTGACTGAGGCATTCGAGGGATCGGGAATCTGCAGGCCGTCAATCTCAAAACCGTAGATGAAAGCGCCCGGAGGGAGGGGACCGGCCTTGGCCGTCCAGACTCCATCACCGCCCTTGGTCATTGGGGCGTCTTCGCCTCGCTTGAGCCAATCGCCTAACAGCAGCACTTTCTCGGCCTTCGGCGCGTAGACGCGGAAGGTGGCCGTCGTGTCGTCATGCACTTCGGGCGAGACGACGTTGGGGATCTGGGCGAGGAGGCTTGCGGCGCACAGGAATAGGAGGATCGAGAGGTTATGGAATCGTTTCACGTTGTTACCTTGAGCCCTCTCTATTTGGAGCGGCGAACCGGGAGGGAGCGTTGAAGACTCTAGCGTACCGCCAACCGGTGAAGCGAAGCCCCAAATCCGTCGGTAAGGATTAGGGCGAGGGCGCGGTAGGGGTGAGCGAAGGTGTCGGGAGGGCC
>JAQCLD010000179.1 GCA_027592785.1 Acidobacteriota bacterium | reverse complement strand
TGCTGGTCGCCCAGTGGCTCAAGTCCGCTCGAGACGCCGGCAGCGTTCTCGCCGAACAGTCCGGCATGACAGGCTCGGACAGCTACATGGAAATGGCCGAAAAAACCCTCGCCGAAACCATGGCCCAACGAGGCGTCTTCGGCCTAGCAAAAATGATGATCAAGGAACTCAGCCCTCCTCAACCGCCCGCAACCCACACAAATCTCCATCAACCCGAGCCCAGCCGCGTAAGCGGCGGGTCTTAGCGCCGCACGCCGACCGCCAACCCGTCCACAACCCGCGCCTCTATCGCCGCCCCCTTTCGCACGACATAGCCCCACCCGAGCCAAGGGCGCGAGCCCTTGGTCCTGCCTTCACCTTCACCTCCTTCGAGGCAAAAAACTTGACACGCCGTGCTACAACTGAACCAGAAGGTCCCTGGCTAGTCGAGACACGACCAGGGGCTCCGGTGCACCGGGAGCAGTGTCACGGGCGCGCGGTCAAAGCCAGAAGAGCCGCAGCGGTGATGGGGACTTAGTCCCTAGGATCGATCCGAAACTTTTTCCGATCCCTCGCTTGGTAGGGGATCGCAACCTGCGTCCCAAAGGGCCCCTCGAAAGAGGGACCCTTTGGGCGTCGGCCTTCAAACTAGACCTTTCGCCAATCCGGCGCCCAACCCCTCTTCGCAACGCCAAACTGCGCCTAGCCCACACTCGGGCATCGTCCCGCTTCAGCGGGCTTACCCACTCCTGCTGGCATTTCACAAGCAATCGGCTTCCTATGTGTGATCTCGTTGCGGCTTCGAACTCACGAACGTCTCCGTCAGCGGAAACATAAAGGCCGGCAGGCTCCCGTCATCCACAGCCACCATGACTTGAATGTAGTCGGCCGTATTCTCTAGAAGTTCGACTTCGACCTGATACTTCTTGGAGTCAACCTCAACCTCGTATGCCTGCAGTTCGCGCAGTTCCGATTGCAGCTGATCATGGGTCTTACTGGACCAACGCCGGACTTCAGCGTCCAGCACTGTGCGCCAGTCCTCCCTTCTCTTCATTCTGCGCTCCGAATATATTCCTCGACGTTTTTAGCCAGCACGTCGAGCGGCACATTTCCGCCCCGCACGACCGTGTCATTAAACGCCTTTGAATCGAATCTCCCACCAAAGAGCGCCTCCGTTGCTATCTCGCGCTGTCGGTTGATCTCGCTGAGCCCCACCTTGTAGCCGCAAGCCTGACCGGGCCAGGAGCAATAGCGGTCCACTTCACTGGCGACCTCTTCGGGGTTGGAACCGTTGACGTCGACGAAGAACTTCACCCCCTGCTCGCGCGTCCAGCGTTTTGCGTGGATGCCTGTGTCGACCACCAGCCGGCACGCTCGAAAAGCAATGGACTGCAGATAGCCAAGCCGTCCGACGGCATCGTCTTCGTAAGCGCCCAGCTCATCGGCCAGTTGCTCAGCATACAATCCCCACCCTTCCGAGTAGGCGTTGAAGGCCAGCATCTGCCGAATCAGCGGCATGTCGTGCGTGTACTCGCCCTGCCAGATGTGCCCCGGGATCGCTTCATGGAATGCCAGGTCAGCGAGACTGTACTTACTGTGCAGCGCGGTCGTGCGTAGGTTGATCCAGAACCGACCGGGAATCGTGCCGTCGATTGATCCCGCACCGCCGTAGGCCCCCGGAGCGCCCGGCTCTTCCTCGGGTGGCATCCGCCGCACTTCCATGTTCGGATTGACAACCTGATTGAAAGCACGCGGCATCTGTGAGCGGACCCAGTCGAGTCGAGTCTCAATGAATGCAAATATCTCGGCGCGGCCCGCCTCACCGGTGGAGAACTGATAACGCGGGTCTTCAGCCAAGGCCTTCATCCGGTCGCCCACCGAGCCCTCGCTATAGCCAATCCCTTTGAGAATCGTATCCATCTCCGCATGTAGGCCCTGCAAATCGCTCTGGCCCATTTCGTGGACCTCGTCGGGCGTCATGTTGGTCGTCGTTGAAGCCTTCAGCGCCCAGCGATAATACTCATCGCCGTGCGGTCGAGCCCACATTCCGGCGTCATCCGTGGCAGCCGTTCTTTGGGCCTGCAACTCGGCGATCTGCCGCTCAATCGCCGGCGCAACTTCTTGCACCGCGATCGAGCGCGCACGTTCGGCCCAATTCCCGGGAATGTCTTTCGTTCGCCGCTCCAACGATTCGACGAGCGTGCCGCCTTCGCGCGCGTTCTTGGCGACAAGCGTGATTTGCGCGAGCGCCTTGTCGATGAGGAAGCCCGGAGGTACGAGACCCGCTTCCTTTGCTGACTGCATGCGCCCAAGTTCGCCGTCCAGCAGGTTCGGGAAGGCTTGCAGGCGCGCCAGATAGGCCTCGGCATCGGCGGCGTTCTCGACTCGATGGTCGGTGTCGAGAAAGCGAGGGATGTCGAGATAACCGCCGACGTTCTGGATCACCACATAAGGCGTGTTGCGCCAGCCGCCGACCGCAACATCGCCATACGGCAGGGCGAACCCTTCGAGCGACGTCGCATAGGCGCTTCGCACAACCTCAACGCTTGTGCGCATGGCATGGCTGAGTTGCAACGTATCGAATGAGTTCGCCCGCTCCAGGTCCGCTCGAAGCTGCTCTGCAACTCGCTGCTGCCCCTCTGCCGAGCGATCGCCAAGCTGCGAGCGCAGCGACGCTCTCGCATCCACATCAATTCCCAACGAAGTCGCGCTCTCCGGAAATACGCCGAGCAAGCTTTCCGCGAACTCATCGAGCAGCGCTCGAGCCTCCGCGTCGCCGCCTGCCGGCACTCCGTCCCGTGTGCTGCCGCAGCCAAATGACAGAGCTCCGGTCGCCGCCAGCGCGGCAATTGCATCCCTGCGGCTAATAAATGAATCAAACAAGTGCGTAACCTCCGGCCCTCTGGCATCCAATATAGAAGTGTAGGCGCCAAAAATGGAATACAAGAAAACCGACGACGTCGTCGCCAATCTCTCGCCTGAGCAATACCGCGTAACCCAGCAGAACGGAACCGAGCTGCCAGGCACGGGCGAGTACCTCCACAACAAGGAGCCCGGCATCTATGTCGACGTCGTATCAGGAGAACCGTTGTTCGCCAGCTCCGACAAGTACGAATCCGGCTGCGGCTGGCCCAGCTTCACCAAGCCGATCACCGACGAGTACGTCAGCGAGATCAGCGACGCGACTCACGGCATGGTCCGCACCGAAGTGCGTTCCGTCAACGGCGACAGTCATCTAGGACACGTCTTCGAGGACGGCCCCGTCGACCGCGGCGGCCTGCGCTACTGCATCAACGGCGCCAGTCTGCGCTTCGTCCATCGCGACGACATGGAAGCCGAAGGCTATGGACAATATCTGGACCAAGTGGAGGATATCTAAATGACTGAACGAGCAATCTTAGCCGGCGGCTGCTTCTGGGGCATGCAGGATCTGATTCGCAAATTGCCGGGCGTCCTAGAAACGCGCGTCGGCTATACGGGCGGCGACGTTCCCAACGCCGTCTATCACAATCACGGCACACACGCCGAAGGCATCGAAGTCACCTTCGATCCCCAGCAGTTCAGCTACCGCAAGCTTCTGGAGTTCTTCTTCCAAATCCACGACCCCTCTACGAAAGATCGCCAGGGCAACGATCGCGGAGGCTCTTATCGCTCGGCTATCTACTATCTCTCCGACGAACAGAAGGCTGTCGCCGAGGATACGATTGCAGACGTCAACGCCTCCAGTCTGTGGCCCGGACCAGTAGTGACCGACGTCGAACCAGCCGGCGATTTCTGGGAGGCCGAACCCGAGCACCAGGACTATCTGGAACGCTATCCCAACGGCTACACCTGCCACTTCCCCCGCCCAAACTGGGTTCTCCCCCGCCGGGAATCCGCTACAGCGAGTTGAGGAACTCGGTCAGTACCTCTACCGTCCGCTGACGCTTATCGTGGTGCAGATTGTGGCCCGCGCCGTCGATGTGGACCAACTTTCCGTGCTTGAGAACTTTCGCGGCTTCGTTGTTAGCCGTCCGCGTCTCGGGCGGAGCGTCGGCTTTAAGGATCAGCGCCCGCGCAGTAATCTTGCTCAGGCTTTCTGACGTGCTCATTCGGCGCACGCCAGTTGCAATACGACCTCCGGGTGCATAGGAGCCGTGGAAGATTCTCTTGGACACAGCCCAGTACTCGCAGTCCAATTGATCCCACATCGGCGTTCCCTTTCGACACTGCGCAACGAGGTCGTCGTAAGGCGTGTTGTTGCGCGCCAGCGATCCCTGAATCATCGTAGAGCGGTCTTTGTCAAGGCCAGAGCAACATTAGACCGCTGCGGCGCCGGAAAACTAGACCAGCTTGGGGTGGAACGGCAGCGTAGAAACAGAGCAGCTGAGGGCAGAGGCGGCGTTTTCTTTTGGGGTTTTTGCGGGGCGGCTGGAACGTAGTCTGAGGACGCCCGCTAGGGCGGCCGA
>JAQCLD010000067.1 GCA_027592785.1 Acidobacteriota bacterium | reverse complement strand
GTGCCCCAAAACATTTCCCTCCAAACATGTTTATTTGTACAATCTTCAGGCGGTCAAAGAACTAGCAGGACAAGGTGGATGAGGCGTCGAAGGAACGGCAGTTCGTGAAGCGCGTCTCGTTCACGCTTTCTCCGCCGTCGCTCAGGATCATACTCACTCGCGTCTGTTTCGGAACGATTAGACTGTGGTCTTCTAGGAGCGCGGTCTGATAATCGATTTGCGTCGTGATCCGCTTTACACCGACGTAGGGCGGTAACTCATCGACGTGAACGGTGAGCCTGAGGAGTACATCTCCGTCGGTCGTGGCCCACAACGAACCGCGATACGGAACGATGGCGCTTTGCCCGTTGTTCGTCACGTGGTATCTGCTGCGGGACAGATCGACGTTGTAGTCGTACCGTAGTGCCGGCTCTTCACCGATAACCTCCTCGCCGGCGTAGCGGATCGTTCCGACGCGATTGACGAGAATATCGCGGGCATACGCAGCGAACGCCCCGGTGGAGACCAGGCCATCCCCGACCAGCTGTGACGGCGGAAGATCGCTGAAGTTCGGACTTCCGGCCAAGGCATAGTGCTCTTTGTGGTCGATTATGGCGACCTCAAGTGAGATGATTTTCGCGTTGTCCAGCGAGATCTTCCGACGGGCCTTGGGCTCCAATTCGGCTCGACGAATATCGAGGCGGCAGGTGTAGTCGGGAAGTTCGTACAGACTCTCACTGACTCGCGATTGAAGGCGGTCCAACGCAGCCCTGTCAACCGGCGACTGGGCCGCCACCGGCGCAGCGCACAGCAAGGCGAAGGCCATGCCGAGACGAATGAGTGAGTATCTACCGCGCATAGTAGCCCGGTCGAGCGCGAACGGTGAGGTTTGGTCGATCGACTGAGATTTCGATCGTGCGCCAGGAGCCGTCGAGATCCTGATTCTCGGGGTAATAGCCCAGAGTGTAGACGCTGCGCAGCTCGGCCTCGATCAAAGGAAACACGGGCTCGAGGTCTTCAATGGACTGCCCGGGGAAAAGTCGTCCGCCCGAGGCGGCAGCCAGATCGCGCATTTGGCGGGCCGCTTGCCGTCTGGCTTGTCCGATGAGAACCGCGCTTCGCACAAATCTGCCGCGACCCGGTTCAGAGGCCGAAAGAAGCAGGACCGGATAGATGATCGCGTTCATCTCCTGCGCCATTCTTTCCAAGCGGCTGAACTTCACGGTGGACGGTCCAGAGCCCCCCGTGATCCGGTTATCGAGCCCGTCCGAGATGACAATCAGCGCGTTGCGTTCACCAGGGAGTTGGCGAAGCTCTTGCGCGTAAGCCAGCGTGACGATGTCGAAAAGCGGCGAAGCGCCGGCGATTCCGGGCAAATTATTGACGGCATCGAGCAATTCTTTGCGATCCGACGTTAGCGGCGAAACCACCTGAAACATGCCGTAGGTGAGGGCATAGATCGCCACGCGATCACCGGGTCGGGCCATTTCAACGAAGCGGCGAGCAGCGGCTTGAATCGGCTCCCGGTAAGCAAGCGCGCTGCCGCTCATGTCGAGCACGATGGCCAGGTTGAAAGCCGCATCGCCGTCCTGCTCATGGCCGACGCGTTGCGCAACGCCTTCTTCGACGACACGAAAGTCCGCTGCGGTCAGGCCCGGCACCGGACTGCCCTCGGCGTCGCCCGCGGCCACGGACATACTGACCATCCGAACGCGGGAGCTGAAGACAAGCTGGCCGTTGGATTGAGCGAGCTCAGCTTCACTGGTACCCGAGGCTCTGCCGCTGGCAACGGACGGCTCAAGCGTCTTCTCTAGTTCGTCCAAAGCGTCCGAGTGGAACCTCAACAGCCAGCCCTGTGGGGCCTTGAACTCCGTTAGCTCAATGCTGCTCGGCGCTACTGCGGTGATTCGGTAGTCGCCGTAGATAACGGCGTCCTCTTCCAAACGGTCGCGCAGACGCCAGGGCTGACCTGGGGCAAGCGGCAAATCCGAAGTACGAAACAAGTGACGGCCGGGGTTGACGAACTTCGTTGGGGGCGCAGCAGCGTCGAGCGAGACGCGGATGCCATCCAAGGGCGCCTTCAGGCGAATGGCGCCGGTCTTCGTCTCAAGCCGAACGAGGTGCACCATACCCTCGATAGAAATATCGCCGTCGGCCATTTTGGCTTCGAACGCATAGCCAAGCGGAAGCGTAACAGTGAGGTCTAGGGAAGAATCGCGCGGGAGTACCTCGACTCGGACGGCCTCGCCATTCTGGGTAATAGCGAAATCGCTATTCTCAACAGGACCGCTCGCCGTCTGGCCGCGAATGTTCAAGTGCGCGTCGGCGGTGACGATCACGCGGACGTCGCCGTACATGTTACTGACGATGAGCGTGGAGGCTTGGCAAGCGAGCGTAGCCCAAACCAAGCCAGTTATCAGACAACCGGTCCGAAACATGCTGGCATGATGATACAGCGCCGGGGCGGAAGTCGGTGTGTGAGTTCGAACAGACCCAGCTAGTCGCGGCGCGTCGGGTTGACGAAGGCGCCGTTGGCGGCGACGTCCCAGACGGAGACGCGGGCCCACTTCCAGTTGGGGGCGGGCGTGCTCCAAGTGAAGGACTGTTTGCCGAAGGCGCGCGTTGCCGTTAGCGGGATCTGGACGTGGTGCGTTTCGTCGCCGTCGCCCCAGGTGATTTCGGCATGGTGCAACGGCAGTGTCCAATCGACGTCGGCGGTAACTTTGACCTCGTTTGCGGACGTCGTGGAGATTTCCACTTTGGGCAACAAGACTTCGCCGGTGGTGGTGAAGAAATCGCCGTCGACGATGGGCTTGAGCAGGTCGCCGTAGTTGTCGAATGAAGGCAAGGCGTCGGCGCGCACGTAGTTGATGTTCATGTGGGCGTAGAGTTCGTGGCCGGCGTCGAATTGGAAAAGATCGGCTTCGCCCATGAGCTTCTTGGGCAGACCCCAGTTGTTCATATCGTCGAGGGTGCGGAAGGAGCGCTCGCTGAGGTAGTTGAGTGAGGGGTCGGAAGGTATCGCCTTCCAGCCTGCGCCGAAGTAAGAGGGGTCGCGGAAATATTCCTTCTCGCGGGTTTGGTCCGGGAAGCCTGTCGAGCCCTTGGTGCGCGGATGCGTCTGGTAAGCGATGCCGCCCTGTTCGCGGATCAGCCGCAACATTTCGTCTTCGTTGGCGACGCTGTAGACGGTTCCATACTTGGGGTGCTTCATCTGGTATTCGCCGCCATCGGGCCGATTCATAAACCAATAGACGGGCTTGGGAAATGTGACGGCCCAGTGACCGCCGTAGTGCACGTTGGCTTCTTCGGAGGGAATGAGCAGGAAGTCCCTATTGGATTGCGTGCGAAGCGCTTTGAAGTAGGCGTCTAGTTCTTCGAGGCGCAGGTCGGTGAGGTCGCGTGGGTGGCCATCGCCGTGGAAGTCCATGATGATCGCCGCGTCGACGCCCATTGCCTGCAGCACCGGTTTGAAAGGCGGAACCCAGTCGAAGCCGTGTTCCATGGCTTGCACCGTATAAGCAAGGTGCCAGTGCGGGCTGACGGTTTTGTAGCCGGGCAACGGACGGAAGCGATCGCGGTTGGTGTAGGCCAGGACGTCGTCGAGCGCCTGTTGCGGCGTGCCCGTCGAGAGCTGGAAGAAGATGCCCATGCGCTGCTCTGTGCCGGGAGGCGCGTTCATCCAGGGATAGAACCGCCAGCCGGTATCGCGGATTTGGCGGATGCCCAGGCCGACCTGGCCGCGCCAAGCGCGATGCCAGACGTGGCCGAGGTTCGACGTGAAATCACGCGGGAAGAAGTATTGGTGCGGCGGCGGAAAGGTCGCCACGCTACCGCCAGCAGTATCGATCGCAACGGTGCGGTAGCGAACTTTGTCGGTAGTGCGTTCGGGTTGAAAGCCGTTCTCGACGACGGTTTGCAGCGAGCCGGTCTGGTCGTAGTAGGAGATCTTGGTCTCCATGTTGTTGCCCGAGCGGCGGTCGGCGGGGGACGCGAACTCGAGCCCGGCGTCGTAGTAGTAAGCCGCGTCGGGCTGATAGGTGCGCATGACCGCCTCCTGCTTGACGAGGCGGCTGCCAGGGAAGACGGTGTAGGCAATGCCGCCGGAGAAGATGCCCATGTCGAGGCCGTCGAAGAGGACTTCGACGCGGTCGCCAACGGTGCTGATCTTCACGGAACGTAACGAGAAGTTTCCGGCGGCGTGGCGCGTGCCTTCAGGGTACGACGGCGGGTAATCGAAGAAGGCGTTCCAGCCGCGGCGACGTTTGCCGGTCTCGGCGGAGTAGTAGGGACGACCAGCTGCGAGCACTTGTGCATCGCCTGAGGAGGCGGATTCGATGAGTGGCTTTGTAGGGTCGAGGGAGAAGACTAGCCGCCAGGGCGCGCCGGATTCGTCTTGCCATTGGACGGCCAACGTCTCGCCTTCGACTGCAGCGGTGACCGCGCCGGCGCGATAGGCTGATTGGTCGACGGGCACCGCGGCGGCGAAAGCGAGCTGCGCTGAAAGGACGATAGCGGCGAGAGTGATTTTGTTCATCGAACTGCTTCCCTGCCCCAGCGGCCTAGATAATCCTGCGAAGATAGGCGGCGGGGATCTGCGCCCCTATTCTAGGAGAATCATCAGTCATGGATCGAGAGTACGCCGTTCAGCTTGCCGCATCTAATATTCGCTTCGGCCCAGGAGTCACGAGGGAGGTCGGCATGGATGTCGCCGAAGCGGGCCTGCGCCGCGTGCTGGTGCTGACCGACCCGAACTTGGCGAAGCTGCCGCCGGTGGCGAAAACGCTGGAAGCGTTGGAGTCCGAGTGCATCGAGTTCGAGCTGTACGATCGAGTGCGCGTCGAGCCCACGGAAGCGTCATTCCAGGATGCGATTGAAGTCGCGACAAGAGGCGGGTTCGAGGGGTTCGTCGCTGTCGGCGGCGGATCGGTGATCGATACGGCGAAGGCGGCGAATCTTTACTCCACTTACCCAGCCGATTTTTTGGACTACGTCAATCCGCCGATCGGCGCCGGCAAGCCGATTCCGGGAGTGCTGAAGCCGCTGTTTGCCATTCCGACGACGTCGGGTACAGGCAGCGAGACGACAGGAGTGGCGATTTTCGATTACGCCGAGATGCACGCCAAGACGGGCATCGCGCATCGTAACTTGAAGCCGACGTTGGGACTGCTGGACCCCGAGCATACGCGGACGATGCCTTCGCAGGTAGTGGCGGCGACTGGGCTGGACGTGTTGTCGCATGCGATTGAGTCGTACACGGCGATGCCTTACACAGACAGAGTGCGGGCGGAGCGGCCGACTCTACGCCCCGCCTATCAGGGGTCTAATCCGATCAGCGATGTTTGGACGTTGCAAGCGCTCCGCATGGTGGATGAGTATCTGATCCGCGCGGTGGAGGATGCGGACGATGTGGAGGCGCGAGGGATGATGCTGCTGGCTGCTGCGTACGCAGGTATTGGTTTCGGTAATTCGGGCTGCCACTTGCCGCACGGCATGTCGTACCCGGTGTCGAGTCTGGTGAAGGGTTTGGCCACGCCGTACCATGCGCCGGGATACGCGGTCGACAGCCCGCTGGTTCCGCATGGCATGTCGGTGATCTTGAATGCGCCGGCGGTATTCCGGTTCACGGCGTCGAGCCATCCGGATCGGCATTTGACGGCTGCGGGAGCGTTGGGCGCGGACGTGTCGAAGGCCAAGCCGGAAGACGCGGGCACGATCCTAGCCGACCGTATTATCGAGTTCATGCACAAGCTCGAAGTGCCGAATGGTTTGAAGGCGCTTGGATATACGTCGGCGGATATTCCGAAGTTAGTGGAAGGCACTCTGCCGCAGCATCGCGTGACAAAGCTGTCGCCGCGGCCGGCGAGCGCCGAGGACTTGGCGGCGATGTTTGAAGACGCGATGGTCGCTTGGTAACGGCTATTCGTGGCGCAGTAGGTCGGCGGGATTTACGGCTGCCGCACGACGGGCTGGGGCGTAGGCCGCGATCAGGCCAGCTGCGATCAATACCGCGAAGGATATGGCGAAGGTCCAGGGATCGGTGGGGCTGACGCCGTAGAGGATTCCGGAGAGGATGCGCGTGGCGAATAATGATGCCACGAGCCCGACTGCGGCGCCGGAGGCGAGGACCAGGCCTGCTTGCTGCATCACGAGGCGGATGACGTCGCTTCGGTTGGCGCCGAGAGCTTGGCGCACGCCGAATTCGCCAGAGCGTTGGCGGACCGAATAACTGAACAGGCCGTAGACGCCGAGAGCGGCCAGCAGCAGAGCGAGGCCAGCGAAAGCGGCGACCAGTTCCGACAGTAACGATTCGACTCGCGTGCCGCGATCGATGAAATCCGTCAAAAGGGTCGGAGTTCGCGGGACGGAGATGCCAGGCGCCGCGGCGAGTAGAACTTCGCGGATGCGGCTGCCAATGGACACGGAGTCCCCGGCTGTCCGGAATAAGAGCGTGGTGAGCGGCTGCTCGTATCCGGCGGAGGCGCGGTAGACCATTGGCCGCGGGTCGTCGCGTAGGTTGATCTGGCGCACGTCGCCGACAACGCCGACGATGAGCAACTCCTCTTCGCGGTTGCGAAGCGTTTGTCCGACCGGTGAATCATCGGGGAAGAAACGTGCGGCGAAGGCTTGGCTGACGACACAGACGCTGTCATCGCGGTCGGTGGATGTGAGAAGACGTCCAGTGATTAACGGTATCTGGAGGGCGGCGAAGTAGCCCGGCGTGACGTGATCGTAGATCAAGTTCATGTTTTCATCCGGCGCTGGTTCGTAACCAAGAATCTCGGTTGTGGACGAGGCGAAGTTGCCGCTCAGGGGCGTCGAGCCGATGAAGGAAAGGGACTCAAGGCCGGGGATGCCGGCCGTCTGCTGGATGGCGGCTACCCGGAAGGCGTCATGGTCCTGGAGTTGTGCTGTGCGCGTGTCGAGGCGGAAGTAATACAAGTTGTGAGTCGCGATGCCAGTATCGACTGAACGCAACTCGATAAGGCTCTGCAGGAGCAAACCCGTACAGCAGAGCAGGAATAGGGAGAGTGCGGCCTGGCCTGCAACGAGAGCTCCTTTCATGAAGGATTGACTGCGTGACTGGATCGAAGCGCCCTCGGGACCGCCGAGCGCAACGCTCCGGCCGTGTTTCAACGACCACAGCGCAGGCGCAAGGCCGAACAACAGCACGGTCGCAGTGCTCACGAATGCGGCAAAGAGCAGGACGCGAGAGTCGAGGGCGACATCAATTTGATTCGGGCCGCGCATTTGGCCGACCATGCCGCGGATCACCGGCATCAGCCAGGCGGCGACGGCGAGTTCTAGGGCGGCGCCCGCGGCGGCGAGAAGTGCGCTTTCGGCGAGCAGTTGACGAACCAGGCGGACGCGGCCAGCGCCGAGAGCAAGCCGCACGCCGATTTCGCCGCGACGGTCGGAGGCACGCGCCAGCAGGAGGTTTGCCAGATTGGCGCAGACGATGAGCAGCAGCAGAGCGGCGGCCCCGTAGAGCAGAATCAGAGGCTGGCCCAAGCTCCGGCGCAGTGCGGAGATGCCCTGGCCAGCCGGCGTGAGAGGCAGGTGGTAGTTACTCGGTTCACTTCCCCCTGCCGCCCGCTGAACACGAAGGATCTCCCCGTTAACCAGTTGCTCGGCCTGCTGCAGCGTAACGCCGGGCGCAAGCCGCCCGAGCAACTCAAGCCAGTAGCGGGTGTACTGGGGCTGCAGCGGGTCCGGCACAAGCATGGAGGCGCGCTGCGTGATCGTCGGCTGGGCGACGAGCGGGATCCACATGTCTGCAGTTTGGTCGAGATAGTGCCCCTGGAATGACGGCGGAGCGATGCCGACAATTTGAAACGGCTGGTCTTGCAACGTCAGAGTTTGGCCTAGGATCGTCGGCTCGGCGTTGAGGCGCCTTTGCCAATAGCTGTAGCTGAGTACGAGGACGCGTCCGTCGCTGGATGGCAGATTGTCCTGCGGGCCGATCCAACGCCCCGCGAACGGAGCGATGCCCCACATATCGAAATACTCTCCGCTGACGAGTTGGCCCTGAGCATTGTCGACGGAACCGTCGGGTCCGGGGTCTCCGACAGCGACCGTCGAGATGAAAGTGGGCGAGGCGGCGACGCGACTGAAGATGTCGTCGCGTTGCTCGAAAGCAAGGAGTTGCTCGTAAGAGAAGGAATCCGTCTGAGGCATATCGCCGGTCCCGACACCGCCTGCGCCGCCCTCGCCGAAGACGACTAGGCTCGCGGGGTCCGTTACCGGGAGGGTCTTGATGAGCAGTGCGTCGATGAAGCTGAAGATGGCGGCGTTGGCGCCGATGCCGAGTGCGAGCATGGCGACGGCGACGAGCGTGAAGCCGGGCGAGCGCCGCAGTCTGCGAGCGCCGAAGCGGAGGTCGCTGAGAATTTCGCTGAGCATCGTAGTGCTGTTATTGGCACGCGCGGCGCCATACCAGAACACTGGCGATTATAGGGCTTTGCCGCGATGAAGGCAGCGAACGTGGGAATGGTGGTCTCGGATTTGGGACGGCAAAGATCGGGTTGGGCGGACGGCTCGATAGTGGGACAGGCCACTCGTTTCGGTTGGCGTTTGAGGCGGTATCGGCCTCAAACGAGAAACGCAAGCCAGTCCCTGGCGGCGTTGGTCGACCACTAGGGAAGTCTTCGCGCTAGTCTTCGCGGGTCTTGAGGCGAGGCGGCGGGCGAGGGTCGGACCTGGCCACGGCGTCGGAATGAATCTTGTTTTCCTTCACGTAGCGCAGGTTCGTCATGCGATTGTGGGTAGGATTGATACTGACGTAGAGCTTCGGTATTGGCGGCGCTCCGACTAGACGATTTCGGCCCAGACGCACAAACGCTTCCTCACCTGCCTTCAGTTCCACGGCAACCGATACGCCACCGTTCAATCCAACCATGTGGCTGCCCGGCGTCGTTCTAATAGCGAAGAACATGCCGCGCCTCAGTTCGGCAGCGGGCTCGCCGTCGAAGGTAATCGCGAGCCAAGAACGCTTTCCTGACGTCAACGTCTCGTAGACGTAAATGTACGTCGCATCTTGAGCGGCGGCGAACGGCAGGGGCGTCATGGCGAGCAAGAAAATGAGAAGAACTCGCATCAGCTCCGTATCTTAGACGCTCGGATTGGTTGGGCGGACGGCTCGATAGTGGGCACGCGTTTCGGTTGGCGTTTGAGGCGGTATCGACCTCAACTGAGAAACGCAAGCCAGTCCCTGACGGCGGCGGCTTACTGAGCGTTGAGGTTGGGCGGTTGGTCGACGACTAAGGGTGCGGGGAAGTCGGCGCCGCTTTGGCCGCCGCGGCTGCGTAGGCGGATGTTGGAAGAGTTGCCGCGGGGGCGGTTGAGTGGGATTTCGGAGCCGCCGAGCTCGTCCATCATGTCGTAGAGGCGGGTTTCCATGTCGGCGATGGTTGTCTCGTAGGCCGGGTCGAAGCGGAGATTGTGCATCTCGTTGGGGTCGGCTTGTAGATCGTAGAGTTCGTCCGCGTCCCACAGGCCGTAGTAGGTGATGTATTTGTAGCGGTCGCCGCGCAGCGCAAAGACGGTGGGCGACTGCGGGTAATTTTTCTCCCAGTAATAGACGTAGAGAAAATAGTCGCGCCAAGGGATGGTCTGCCCTTGCGCTAGCGGGAGGAAATTGGCGCCGTCCATGTGGGGAGGCTTTTGCAGACCCATAGCGGCCATCACGGTGGGAGCGATATCGATGTTGGCGACGACTTCATCGACGACCGTTCCGCCCTCGAACAGGTTGGGGCACTGCATGAGCATGGGCACGCGGATGGAGGTTTCGTAGGCGACACGTTTGTCGATCAGGCCGTGTTCGCCGAACAGGAAGCCGTTGTCGCCCATGTAGATGACGAGCGTGTCGTCGTAGACGTCCATGGCTTTGAGTTGATCCATGACGCGTCCGACGCTGTCGTCGACGCCGCGCAGGGTTTCGGCGTAATTCTTGTAGTACTGCTCGATGTCGAGTTCGGAGTGATAGGGGAAGTCGACGCCGTGCCAGCTGTTACGTTGATCGCGCAGCCAGCGGGGCTTATTGGCGTAGTTCGCTGGCGTGTCTGCTTGCGTCGCCGGCGGCGTGAAAGGCAAATCGCTGAGGGTGCCTTTGTGACGCTCGGCCGGGGTGAAGTTTGCGTGCGCGGCTTTGTGCGACAGGTACAGGAAGAAGGGCTTGTCGCTGCCGGACTGTTTGTCGAGCCAGCTGACCGCATAGTCGGTGAGTTCGTCGGTGATGTAGCCCTTCTGCGGCACGCGTTCGCCGTCGACATTGAGCGTGTAATCGGCGGTGGGGGGCAGGTAGTTGCCTTGTCCGCGGAAGCTGACCCAGTGGTCGAAGCCGGGCTGTGGATCGTCGCTGACACCGCCCATGTGCCACTTGCCGACGAAGGCGGTGTCGTAACCGGCCTGCTGCAGATATTGCGGGAAGTAGACTGTGCCGTCGGGGATGGCGCGCTGGTTGTCGATTACGCGGTGGCGGAAAGTGTAGAGGCCGGTCAGGATGGAGGCGCGGCTGGGCGAGCAGAGCGACGTCGTCACGAAGGCGTTCTTGAGGTGCACGCCGTTGGCCGCCATGGCGTCCATGTTGGGCGTGCGCGCGAACTGGTAGCCCATGAAACTCATGGCGTCGTAGCGGTGGTCGTCGGCAAGGATGAAGACGACGTTGCGCGGTCGGGCGCCCTCGGTGGCTTGAGGCAGGATTTCAGTGGGAACGGGCTCGATCCCGGAGAGAGCAAGGGGTGCGACGAATAGGGCGAAGAGGGCTCTGGAGAGGCGCATATTTGTGCGGCAGTGTAGCACGCGGTCCTGGCAATAAAGCCATAATGGACGGCCATGAATCGACGCTCGGTGCACGGTGCTCGGGCTAAGGAGAACGAATCGTGAGAGTCCTAGCGTTTTACATTTCCGTCTTTCTGATCGGCTGCAGCCACAGCAACGAGACAGCTCCAACAGCAGCTGCGGGACTTGAACAGTTCACTGTATTCGAAGCAGGAACGCATGGTTATGCGCACTACCGTATTCCTGCAATCGTCGTTTCGCCGAAGGGCACGCTGATGGCTTTCGCCGAGGCGCGCAAGAATACCAGCGGCGATTGGGGTCCGATCGATCTGGTGATGCGACGGTCGAAGGACAGCGGCGAGAGCTGGGACGAGCAGCGTGTTATCGCGCAAGTCGAAGGAGAGATCCAGCAGAACCCTGTAGCTTTCGCGCAAGGGCTGGCGAAGCCGGGAGAAGTCACCTACAACAACCTGGCGCCCATCGTGGACCACGAGCACGGTCTCGTTCATTTCTTGTTCGCGGTGGAATACGCGCGCATCTACTACATGCGCAGCGACGACGACGGCGAGACGTTTTCAACGCCTGTGGATGTCACGGCGGCCTTCGAGTCGTTCCGGCCAGAGTACGACTGGAAGGTTGTCGCCACAGGTCCCGGACACGGCATACGGCTCGACAACGGACGACTGCTTGTGCCGATCTGGATGTCGAACGGAACAGGAGGCCACGCTCATCGGCCGTCAGCGGTCGCGACGATCTACTCGGACGACAACGGCGGCTCTTGGCAGCGCGGCGACATTGTGGTGCAACACCCGGAGCTCGTCAACCCGAGCGAAACGCTCGCGATTCAGCTGGCCGATGGGCGCGTCATGCTGAACATTCGCCATGAATCGCCGTCGCATCGGCGAGCCATTTCGGTCAGTGCGGACGGCGCGACAGGTTGGTCGGAGATCCGCTTGCAGCCTGAATTATTGGAGCCGGTCTGCATGGGCAGCCTGATCCGGCTATCCACGGCGGAGGACTCCGACAAGAATCGGATGATCTTCGTCAATCCGGACACCGACGAGCCGCGTGACTCCGCAAATCCGGATGGTAACCGGGTCCGGCAGAATGTCACAGTGCAGTTGAGCTATGACGAAGGACAGACGTGGACGGTAAAGAAGGTGCTCGAGCCAGGCCTGAGCAGTTACTCAGACCTGGCAGTTGGCCCTGGTGGCGAGATCTATTGCCTGTACGAGCGCGGTCAGGTCGAAGCAGACCGCTATTACACAAGCCGCGTGACGTTAGCGCGCTTCGATCTCGAGTGGCTGACCGATGGAGCCGATTCGCTGAAGCGCTGAGTCACTTAGCGGCTAGCGGGACGGACGCAACGTGTTCATCCCAGGCCAGTTCGAGCTTGTCCGGCGTGAGGGTGTACTTGAGGCTTTCGACTTTCGAGGCGGGCTTGCTCATGGTCATCTTGGTGCGCCCAAGGTCCTGGGCCATGTCGTAAGTGAGTCCCCACTGGCCGGTCTGTTTCTTGATGACGATCACCCAGTTATCGACGTCTTCGAGAGAAACGAAGATGGTGTAATCGCCGGCGGGAACGTCGAGATCACCGATCTTGAGATCGAGCTCGGTGTGCAGCAAGGTTGCTGGGTTGGCGCCGGCGCGCCAGATGGGATAGTTGCGGTCGCCCGCGATGAGGCCGCCGGGGCCGAAAATCTTGCGGCCCTTCACGGAGGGCTAGTGGTATTTGATCGTGACGGCTTTGCCGCCGATCGAAGTCGATGCCTCGGCGGGCGGGCTCGGCTGCTGTGCGGGTAAAATTGCCGCGGCGAGCACGGTAACGGCCGCGCAGGTCAGTAGGTTCTTGATCATTCTTTTCTCCTAAGCAATTGCGACTTGCCGGACATGTCGTCTAGGTCCATGCCGCCTTCAAAAACATCGTAGCGATTCGGCCTAGGCTCCCCCATCAGCCCAGCTGCCAAGAGGCGCCGAACCGTACAGAGCCAACCTTGGCGGAGTGTATTGAAGCTTATCTTCGCAGTAATCGATGGGTCGGTAGAGCAAGCTTCATCCGTCGAGCCAACGCTCGCGATTTGCTGCGACGAACGCGTCGTCGTTGAAATGCGGATAGGCGGCGTATACGCGATCGATTTCCGCGCTCTGTCCGGGGCTCAAGCGTTCGTCGGGATTGAGACACCAGATTCCTTCGAACAATCCTTGACGCCGGAGCACTTCATGACAGCCGGCGATGCAGCCGGCGAAATCGTTGGCGACGTCGAAAAACGCAGAGTTGCAGTCGGTCACCTGACTATCGAGGGCGAGTAGCTCCGCCGGAACCGCGTCCTGACCGGCCGCCGCCTGGCAGCGCTCAAGCAGCTCCACGGCGGTCTTCAACCAGACCGACCAGTGGCCCAGTACTCCACCGACGATTCGCACTGTCACCGGTTCTCCGTCGCGCATGAACGTAAAGGGCACGATTAGGTCACCGACGATGTGATCGTCGTTGCCCGTATAGAGCGAAATCCGCTGCTCAGCGCGCGCTTCGACTACCCCGCGGATGACATCGAGTGTCCGGTAGCGGTTGAACGGCGCCATCTTGATAGCAACGACGTTTTCTATCTCAGCGAAACGGCGCCAGAAGGAGGTTCCCAACTGAACTCCGCCAACCGCCGGCTGGAGATAAAAGCCAATGATCGGAATCTGGTCTGCGATGCGGCGGCAATGTTCGATGATTTCATCTTCTGATGCGCCTTTCCAAGCCGCGAGGCTAAGCAGCCCGGCATGGTAGCCGAGATCGCGGGCTATCGCGGCTTCCCGCAGCGCTTGATCGGATTTACCAACAAACCCACAGATGCGAACCACTGTGCGATCGGTCCAGTCCTCGACCGTTTCGGCTGCCAATTTCAACACCGGCTCGTACAGGCCAACGTCGCGAATCGCGAATTGGGTGGTGTGGACGCCGATTGCGACGCCGCCGGCGCCAGCGTCGACATAGTAACGGGTCAGCGCCCGCTGCCGGCGTGGGTCGAATTTGCGGTTGGCATCAAGCGCCAGGGGACTCGCCGGGATTGCTACGCCTCGTCTAATCGCCGCGAGTACTCCGTCGGGCCAGTCGGTCCAGTGTAGCGACATGCTTGCCTCCTTCATCCGAGCTCAGGTCCCGCGATCGCGAACATACGCGAAGGATCGCCGAACCCTGCGGGTGAACCGCGAAACATCCGCGTGAAGATGCGCTGAGCGGCAAACCCGTGTTCTTTCAAAAACGCTACAACCTTATCCTGCCTGTCCGGCACGTCGATGAAAACCGGTCCCGAAACGCGTGACAATGCGTGGGTCAGCAAGTCAATCGCAGTGTCGGCATCATCCGCGCAAACCGGGCCGATCTGGTGGGCGTGTCTGCCATCCCGCCCGAACAAGTAGCCGTTTCCCGCTTTGGCGATACTCGCGCAATTCGCACCCCGGCTTGCCAGTCCTATCAAAATGCGGCTGCGGTCTCCGCCGAATACGTCTTGGTCGTAGTTCAAAACAGATTGCAGGTCAGCCGGTTCATACGGTCTCGAATGCGTCGTCGTCGGCGCCGCAATCGAAACTTCGTCGGCTGCCCACCGCTGCATGTCGAACTGCGCGGCGAATCCAAGTGGGCCGTATACCCGCGCTCCCGCCGGTGTTGCATCAAGAATTTGGGCCAGGTCGCAGGCCTCGAGCGTCGAAATGCATTGGCGCAGTAAGCTCGTCGCCAGACCTTTACGTTGCCAGCGGGCAGCAACCAGAACCATGCTGATCCATGCGAATTGGTCGCCGTAAGGCAGAGTCAGAGCGGAACCGACAATCTGCCCGTCGGATGCTTGATAGCCAATCGCCGTGCCCGATTCGAGCATCAGCGACCAGTCGCCGGCATTTTGGTTCCAGCCTGCTTCGCTCGACAGCGCCAGGCCATCTGCGATGTGCGATGCATTGAGCGAAACCGCTCGCAGCCCCTCAATACCGGCCATCGCGGGCGTCATAGTGCGTCGGCTTCGCAAGGTTGGGCAGATCGCGTAAGACCCAATCGGCGACCCAGTCGACCATACGTTCGAGCGAAACAGGCGGGTAGCCGAATAGAGCCAGCGCCAGCGCGGGGTTGGCAAGCCACCCCGTCGGCGCCTCCTCACCGACGATCTGCGGCGTCTTGCCCAAACGCTCTCCAAACGCGGTCGCCAACCAACGCACGGCAATCGTTTCCGGTCCGGTCACGTTGAGCGGTGATGTCGGAGCGGTACACCGGCTGAGGGAGCGGAGGATCTGGCTGTTGGCGTCGCCCTGCCAAATGACGTTGACGTGACCCGTCGATACATCGATGGGTTCGTCGCGAAGCACTTTGGTCGCAACGTCAAACAACACGCCATAGCGCGTATCGATCGCGTAGTTAAGCCGAATCAACCGGCCCGGCGTACGGTAGCGGTGCGAAAAATACTCAAACATTCGCTCCCGACCGACACATGATTGGGCATATTCGCCGGGCGGATTCGGCGCCATGTCTTCTGTCGCACCCTGGGATTCGACCGGCACAAAGGGATAAACGCAGCCGGTCGAGAACGCCACAATACGCGCCTCGCGATAAGCGTCGGCGACCAACGCCGGCACATGCACATTCATCGCCCAGGTCAGTTCTTCCGATCCGGTCGAGCCGAATTTGCGCCCCGCCATAAAAATCACGTTCTTGGCCTTTGGCAAGCCGGCAATGGCGTCACCATCGAGTAGGTCGGCGCGGATGGGCTCGACATCCCAAGCTTTGAGTTTGGCTTCCAGGCCTCGCTCACTAAAGCGGGCCACGCCGAACACCGCTTTGTCTGGCGCCGCGTTGCGAGCTAGGCGCGCCAACGTCGGTCCCATTTTGCCGCCAACTCCGAGCACTATGATGTCGCCGTCGAGCGTCGCCAAATCGTCGATCAACGCTTGCGTCGGCGTTGCCATCAACGATTCGACATGCTCGACGTCCTCGAATCGGTCCGGCAATTTGGACGAATCGAGTACGTTTGGCTGTTGATTATCGGTCGGCGCCGGCGTCGCCATTGTTCTCCTCCGCTACCTTTAGTTTTGAATTGTAGCCAAACGGTTGATGGACATCGAGATACCTGCGACGCGAACACATCGTGTTGCAACACCATGGTGAAGCCTCCATGTCGGACGCCGGCGGCGGTCCCCAAAGAGATGCAATAGCGAGACAGAAGTCCAGCTTTTTGTTGCACTTCCCCGTTTCTTCGCCTAGAATAGAGGGCGAAAGGAGCGGTCCATGGCACTAACACCTCGACAGAAACAGGTACTCGACTTCATCGCCGAGTTCATCGCCGAGAACGAGTACGCGCCGAGCTTCGAAGAATTAGCCGAAGGATTGGGGTTGGCGTCGATCGCCACGGTCCACAAGCACCTGACGGCTTTGGAGTCGAAAGGCTACCTCAAGCGCAGCTTTAACCAGAGCCGTGCGCTGGAGGTCACGCCGAAGTATCGCCGGGAGCAGCGCATCCACCGCTCTGACGTGGAATCGCGGCAGGTTGGATTGTGGGAGATGCCTTTGCTAGGCGTGATCGCGGCGGGCATGCCCATCGAATCGTTTTCCAACCAGGAAACGTTGTCGTTCTCGCAGTTTGCCGGTGCGAAGGAAACCTTCGCCCTGGAAGTCCGCGGCGAGTCGATGATCGAAGACCACATCATGGACGGCGACTACGTCTTGGTCGAGAAGACGGACCGGGCGCGCAACGGCGAAATCGTCGTGGCATTGGTCGAAGGTTCCGAGACGACGCTGAAGCGTTTTTACCGCGAAGGCGAAGACCGCGTAAGGCTGCAACCTGCGAATTCGGCAATGAATCAGATCATTGTGCCGGCAGCCAGCGTGGAGATACAGGGCCGCGTGCTGGCAGTCCATCGCAAGTACTAACCGTCAGGGCCATCCGGCTGCTTGCTAATGCCGAAAGGGCATGGCTAGAATCAAGGTTCGCTTGGCCCTGGAGGACCGATGGACGTCGAGAAGAAAGTTCAAGAAATCATTTGCGAGCAGCTGAGCGTTGAAGAGTCGGAGGTCACACCTGAGGCCTCTTTCGTCGAGACCCTCAACGCCGACTCGTTAGACATCGTTGAGTTGATCATGGCTTTTGAAGAGCAGTTCAACATCGACATTCCGGATGAAGAGGCTGAGAAGCTTCGCACCGTCTCGGACGCGATCAAATACATCAATGAGAACGCGGACGTAAGCGGCGAGGATGGAAAGTAGGTCCCGGGCGTTCCGCGGCGCGTGGGGATTCAACAATTGCGCAGAGTAGTCGTAACAGGCGTTGGGCTCACTTGCCCGGTCGGAATCGGCACGGAAGAGTCCTGGCAGGCGATCCTGGCCGGCACGAACGGCATTCGTCAGATCACTAATTTCGACACTGAAGGGTTCGCGTGCAAGATTGCGGGAGAGGTCCCGAATTTTGATCCGTTGAACTTCGTCGACAAGCGAGATCTGAAGAAGATGGGGCGATTCATCTTTTTCGCCCTGGCTTCCAGCGAATTCGCCATGAGGGCGGCCGGTTTCCCCGAAGGGACGGAACTAGGAGAACGCGGCGGCGTCTATATCGGCAGCGGTATCGGCGGTTTCGACGTGATCGAACGCGAGCACCGCAACCTGATGGAAGGCGGTCCGCGGAAGATTTCGCCGTTCTTTATTCCGGCAACGATTATCAACCTAGCCTCCGGGCACGTGTCGATCCGTTGGCGGGCGAAAGGGCCCAATTCGGCGACAGCGACGGCTTGTACTTCGAGCGCACACTCGATTGGCGATTCGTTCCGGCTGATCACGCGTGGGGATGCGGACGTGATGATTTGCGGGGGCGCCGAGGCGGCCATCACGCCGATGAGCGTCGGCGGCTTCGGAAACATGAAGGCGCTGGTCACGAACTTCAACGAGACGCCAGAGAAAGCTTGCCGTCCGTGGGATAAAGACCGGGCGGGCTTTGTGATCGGCGAGGGCGCCGGCATGGTTGTTCTGGAAGAGCTTTCGCATGCGGTGAAGCGCGGCGCACCCATCGTGGCGGAGGTCGTGGGCTACGGAATGAGCGGCGATGCGTTTCACATCACATCGCCGTCCGAAGACGGCGATGGGGCGTTCCGCGTCATGAGGAACGCCATCAAGGATGCCGGCATTCAGCCGGAAGACGTGGATTACGTCAACGCGCACGCAACGTCGACGCCGGTCGGCGACCGGATCGAAACGACGGCGGTCAAGCGAGTTTTCGGCGAGGGCGCTTCACGCGTTGCGATCAGCTCGACGAAATCGATGACCGGGCATTTGCTGGGTGGAGCTGGCGGGCTCGAAGCGGGCATCGTGGCTCTGGCTCTGCGCGATCAGATTGCGCCGCCCACGATGAACTTGGAGAATCCCGACGAAGGGTTCGACCTCGACTACCTGCCGGGCAAGTCGCGGAAGATGGAGATGCGTTATGCGCTCAGCAACTCCTTCGGATTTGGGGGCACCAACGGCGCCTTGGTCTTCAAGCGTTACGAGTCTAAATAGGAGCGAGAGATGAAGATCGTCGTCTGCATGAAGCAGACGCCATCGAAGGACTCTATTCTGCGCACCAGCGCAGACGGGGCCGGTCTTGATCTGAGCCAGACAGAGTTCGAAACCAACGAACCCGATTCCTATGCGCTCGAAGAAGCCCTACGGCTCAAGGACGAGCATTCCGCGGAGGTCGTGGCGATAACCGCGGGCGCGGCAAACACCACCACAGCGATTCGCGATGCGCTAGCCAAAGGAGCGGACCGCGGCATTTTGATTGAAGACGACCTGTTCGCCGGTGTCGCCGAGCCGTTGGCGACAGCCACCGCACTGGCGGTCGCGATTCGCAAGGAGTCGCCTGACCTGGTGCTGACGGGCCTGCAGTCCGACGACGTGGGCTTCGGACAAACAGGCGTCGTACTGGCCGAGTTGCTGGGACTGCCTCATGCGACGCTCATAGTGGAATTGAGGACGGACGGCGCGACGCTGGACGTGAAGCGCGAGCTGGAGGCGGGTTGGTTTCAGCGGCTGCAGCTGCCGCTGCCCGCGCTGTTGACGATTCAGTCGGGCATCAACAAGCCGCGCTACGCGACGCTGATGGGTATCAAGAAGGCCAAGAAAAAGCCCTTGGATCGCCTGCCGCTTGGGGAACTGGATGCCGCGGTCAGCCCGGGCCTGGTGGTGCAACGACTGTATGCGCCAACCAAGCAGAAGACTGGCACGTTGCTGACGGGAACGCCGGCGGAACAGGCGGCGCAATTACTGACGAAGCTGCGGGAGGCAAAGGTCCTATGAGCGTCCTGGTCGTCGCCGAATTGACCCACGCCGGGGACTTCCATCCGATGAGCTGGGAGGCGCTGACGGCGGGCCGTGAACTGGCTGGACAGTTGGGGCTGCCGCTGAGCTGCTTGGTGATTGGCGGATCGCTGGGCGATCGATCGGCAGAAGCGGCGGCGCGTGGCGTAACCCAAGTTGCCGCCGTTGAGCATGCGCTATTGAGCGCCTACACGGCTGATGGATTTTGCTCCGCGCTCACCCAGGCGCTGGGCCAAATCGCTCCGCAGTACGTCGTTTTTCCGCATACGTATCAGGTACGTGACTACGGGCCGAAGCTGGCCACGGCTGTGGGACGCGCTTTCCTAAGCGACTGCACGAGCATACGGTTTGACGGGGCTGAGCCAATTTTTGTGAAGCAGGTTTTTCAGGGCAAGCTGAGCGCGGACTTCACTTTAGCTGGCGACGCGCCGCGGTTGTTTTCGGTACAGTCGGGGGCCTTCGCGGCGGACGCCGAACGTCCCGACTCCCCTGCCCCGATTCATGCTCTAGCGATCGAGTTGGATGAGGCCGCGATAAGGGTTCATCCTACGGAGCCGTATCGTGAGGCCGCCGGCACTGCGGATTTGTCATCAGCGGAACGCATCGTATCGATCGGCCGGGGCATTAAGGATCCCGAGAACATCGCCCTCGCTCAGCGGCTGGCCGACGCGCTCGGGGCGGAGCTGGCGGCTTCGCGGCCTATCTGCGACAGCGGCTGGTTGCCGCTTGATCGCCAAGTCGGCAGTTCGGGACAGACTGTGAAACCGAAGTTGTACTTGGCGTTGGGCATCTCGGGAGCGATTCAGCATCTGGTGGGGATGAAGGGTTCAGAAGTGATCGCCGCCATCAATACAGACGCGTCGGCGCCGATCTTCGAGGTTGCCGATTACGGGGTCGTGGGCGACCTGTTCGAAGTTGTCCCCGAGTTGCTCAAGCAGCTTGAGCAGAGCTAACTGGAAGGAAGAAAGCCCGTCCGGCGAACCGGACGGGCCTGTTGATTCAAAGGTCTAAGCGGAGCTTATCCTCTGAGGAGCGCCAGGACGGCCTGGGGCGCGGAGTTGGCTTGAGCGAGGGCGGCGACGCCGGCCTGCTGGGCAATACTCGTCCGCGTCAAGTTGGCCGCTTCGGTCGCCAGGTCGGCGTCACGAATACGACTCTCGGCAGCGGAGAGGTTGGTGATCTGAGTTGTGGCCAGACCGATGGCGAACTGCAAGCGGTTTTGACCGCGACCAACGTTGGCTTGCAGCGTACCGAGCTTGCTGACCGCGGAGGCAAGCAAGGAGACGGCAATCTCCGCGTTCTCACGCGAAGAGATGTCGGCAACCGAGCCGCCGGCGAGGTTTGCGGAACTCTGAAGCAAGACGTCGCCCGCACCGGTATCGTTGGCCACGCCATGGTTATTGGCAAGGTCACCGACGCCAACGCTAAAGCCTTGCGGCAGATTAGCGATGAACCGGATGCCTTCCGTTCCCGTGCCGCTGCGCTCCTTGACTGCCACAATCTTCTGCAAGGTCGTGTCGTTGGAAGCCTGCAAGGAGTCGTTGATGGCGTTGACCGCTTGATCGATCGTCAACGCGTTGGCGTTGGTGAGATTGATGTTCACGGAATTGACGGCGCCCGCGTCGTTTTGGGCAGTGACCACAAGATTTTGAACGTCGTTGCCGTTGAAGAGGCTGCTGAATTCGATCGGATCGGCGAGCGCCGCGCCGGTCGATTGTGCGCCGCCGGACAAGATGGTGGATTCCACCAAGCCCGTACCTTCGCCGAGCGTACCCGCGTCGAGCACGACGCCGGTGGCGCCGACATCGGTGAAGTCGGTCAACGGGTTGGTGTCATCGTCGTTAACAGAGATGACGAAGTTGCCGCCGCCGCCGTTGGTGGTCGTCTCAAAGACGATATCCGTGCCGGAGACCTGCGCGATAAACCCAGCGCCGGACAGCGTGGTGTTGTTCGCGATGGCTGCATTGATCTCATCGACTGTGTCTTGGATGGTGGCCGCAGAGGCGACCGTGATGCTGAGGGTTTGAGCCGTCTCAGCGCCTTCGAGCAGGATCCGGAAGTCGGCAGTCGATCCAGCCGCTGGCGCGGTGAACGCCGTGGTAATGGTGTTGTAGGTTGCTTCGGCTGAGTCTCCGAGTTCGGCGGCGCCGAATCCGAGTACGTTGCTGGCGTCCCCTACGACGCGGACTTGGAAGCTCTCGCCGTTGCCGTTGGTGAAGCTAGCTTGACCGAGGCCATCCTCGGTAACCGAGAAGCCGGCATTCGAAAGCGTGGTATTGGCTGCGATTGCCGCCTGCAGTCCAGCGACAACGGTCGCTTGATCGTCGCCGATGGTGGCCGTGTACGAGACCGTTTGGGGACTCTGCAAGCCGCCGCCGTTCACGACGACCGAGATCACGTCGGCCGCAGCTGCGGTCGTCGCGCTGACCGCACCGGTGCGGGTAACGTCGAGACTAGCGCCGGCGGGGCCGCCGGAGTCAAAGTTGCCAAGCAAGGCATTCGCCAGCTGGTCGCCCGCCTGCACTTGGAAGGCCGCATTACTGGACGTGAAAGCCAATTGCTGTTTGCCGGTCGTGTCCGTATTGATGACGGCTTGGATCTCGGCGTTCTTGAAGGATTCTCCTGCCGCAGAGGCGGCGGTGAAGCCCGCAATGGCGCTGTTGATGGCCGCCGTCAAGGTCGAAGTGTCGACCACGCCGCTGAGGTTGACCGCGAGCGTCGCGGAGCCTTCGTCCGAAAAGCCGGGACCGCTGAAATCGAACTCGGTAAAGCCGGCGGTGGCTACCGAAGCGGAGTTAGTCACGTCAGCAAGAATGTTCTCGATGTTCGTCGAAGAACTGTTGCCGATGTCGGTGGTTCCTTCCGTGCCGCCCAGAGCCCGGACGCCTGCCAGACCCAAGCGGTTGGCGTTGACGGCGGAGTTCGACAGATCGATCGAGACGGCTCCGTTGGCAGTCTCCGAGATGCCATTGTTGGCGCGACCGCCGCCGATAAACACCTTCAGGGCGGCGTTAAACTGTCCGCCGGGATCGAGGCCAATCGCCTGAGCTTGCCGGTTGATTTCCTCGATGACCGACTGGAACTCTGAGTTCAACGTGTTGCGGTCGCCGGTAAACGTACCGGAGGCCGACTGCGTTGCGAGAGTTCTACCACGGTCGAGCAGCAGCGAAACGTTGTTCAAACCACCATCGATGGTTTGGAGCGCCGACAATCCGTCGGCGGCGTTTCGAACACCCTGCTGCAGGACGGCGATATCCGACCGGAAGCGGTTCGCTACCGCGAGACCCGCAGCATCGTCCGCGGACGAGTTGATGCGAAGTCCGGAGGTGAGACGCTCAATCGTTCGCTGCTGAGTGAAGTTCGTTTTACCGAGATTATCTTGCGCGATGAGCGAGTTGACGTTCGTGACAATTGAAAAGCCAGCCATAATTTCCTTCCTTGGTTGATAGTGAGCTTCGCGGGATTCCTTTCCCGCGTTCAGGCTCATATCGGAAGGAAAGCTGAAGGCTTGAGACTTATTTGGAGACGCGGGCGACCTTAGCCTTCAACAGGGCGTCGATGTCCTTCTTGGAAAGACCGGCAAATTCGAGTGCCGAGGCGGTATGTTGGCCAAGCGCGGGGATCTCCCGGCCTAAGGATCCAGGCGTCGCAGACAATTTGGGGAATACGCCGAGTTGGCTGAAGGGTCCCTCTGGACCTTTGAGAGTAACGATGGTCCCGCGCTCGATCAGATGTTCGTCGTGCGCGGCTCCGGCGATGCCGCGAAGCGGGGTCACGCAAACGTCGTGACCGGCAAAGATCTCCATCCAATCGCGCACTTCTTTGCGCTGAAAGATCCGCGTCAGTTCGGCGATCAGTACCTGTTGACGAACATCGTCAGCGTACTGATCGGCAATTAAGTCTTCTCTTTTTAGTAGTTTACAAAGCGTGGCCCAAGAACTTGGAGCGAGGGCTCCGACGGCAACCCAGTGGCTGCCTCGAGCGGGGTAGAGCTGATAACAGGCGTATTGACCGTAGAAGCGGCCCTTGCCGTAGCGGGGTTTGAGCTTCGAAGCCGAGTATTGAGCCAAGTTCGTGGCGAGAACGCCCATGAGACCGTCCACGATGGCAGCGTCAACGAGTTGACCTTTGCCGCTAGCGTTACGGGCCTGCAAAGCCATCAGGGTTCCGATCACCGCAGGAAAAGCGCCCGCCGCGATCGGCCCGAGCAGCAGCCCTGGCAACGAGGGCAGTCCCGACGCCCCTCCAAACAATTCCAACACGCCGGCAAACGCTAGGTGATTGATCTCCGCGCCGACGGTCTTGGCCTGCGGACCGCTCTGGCCGTATCCGGATATCGCAACGTAGATCAGTTGCCCGGCGACCTTGCTCAGTGCCTTGTAGCCGATTCCAGCCCGGTCGAGGACTCCGTAACCGGCGCCGTCGATCACGATATCGGCCTTCCGAGCGATTGCCAAGTAGGCGTCTCGGCCCTTTTTTGAGTGCGCGTCCAAGGCGATGCTCTGCTTGCCGCGGTTGAACATGAGGAAGTCGGCGCCGACTCCGCCAACCAGCGGTTCGATCGTACGCTCCGCATCGCCTGCCAAAGGCGGCTCGATCTTCAACACGGTGGCGCCAAAGACGGCCAAGATGGAGCCGGCCGCGGCCGCTTCAACGCCGCCTCCAACTTCCACGACGATCAACCCATCGAGCGGCCGGGCCGAAGTTGCGGCACGCTTGCGGGCAACCTTCTTCGGCTCTGGGGCTGCGGCCTTAGCTGCCTTCTTCGCGGGCCTCTTGGCGACAACCTTTTTGGTGGAAGCGGCTTTCTTGGGAGCCGCCTTCTTCGCCGCAACCTTCTTCTTTGGCGGGGATAGGCTCCGAGCGGGCTTAGCTACCCGCCTCTTTGCGGAGGCTTTCGACGCCTTGCGGGAGGCGCCAGCTTTGACGGTTGCCGCTTTTTTCGCCATTTGCCCTCTGGCAGCTCTAGAACGTCGCGCGAAGGCCGATCTGATACGCGAATCGCAAACAGGTTAACGGATTCTCGGCACGGCTGGACGACAATTTTTTTGCTAACTGACCACCGGCGAAGAAAGCTTCAGCGGGCGCTGCCCTGGCACAAGTGGAAGAGTGTCGGTGTGCGGGATCCGTTGAAACATAATTGGCTTCCCGCCCGTCCCAATAGTGCCGGAGATTAGGCGTGAAGCGCCCCGTTTTGAGTAATATAGGTAAACTGGCTTACCTTCCAGTGGAGGAACACGATTTGAAGCAATCTGCAAGACTCTTCATCGGCGCAGCAGCGCTAGCGCTGGCAGTACCTTTCGCGGCTATGGCCGATGACGTTTCCGATGGAGCGACCGCGTTCGGAGCTAAGTGCGCCGTTTGCCACAACGCCGACAGCGCGGAGCGCAAGATTGGCCCGGGCCTGGCCGGCATCAAGGACGGCAAGCTGCCCAGCGGCAAGGAAGCCACCACGGAAAACATCATGACGATCATTAACGAGGGCGGCAACGGTATGCCTGCGTATGAAAGCATCTTGACCGCGGAAGAGAAGACCGCACTCGTGGCTTACCTGAAGACTATTTAGTACGCCTTCGGTTTCACGAAACGCAAACAAGGGCGCTGTTCCAGCGCCCTTGTGCTGTTTAGAGGAGGGTGCTCCGTGCCGGGCTACGAACTGAAGACTTCCGAGCCGGTGATGGAGACGAACATCTTCCGGGTAACGCACGACCGCGCCGAACATCCTTCAGGCGCCGTCTTGGATCGACAAATCGTCCACAATCGGCCTGCGGCCGTGATGCTGGCGCGGGATACGGAACGTAGAGTGCTGCTGATCCGGCAGTATCGGCTGCCGGTCCGCAAAGAACTGCTAGAACTCCCGGCGGGGCGTTGCGACGGGAACGAGACGCCGCTGGAGACGGCGCAGCGTGAACTAACCGAAGAGACCGGCTATCGCGCAGTACGCTGGACGCCATTGACTGATTTCTACTCGGCGCCGGGATTCTCAACCGAGCGCATGTACGCCTTCCTGGCCGAAGAGTTGACTCCGGGAACGGCCTCGCCGGAACCCTACGAGATCATTGAGCAGGAGTGGCTCGCCTGGGATGACGCCCTGAAGGCAGTCCGAGAGGGCGACATCCGTGACGCGAAGACAATCGCGACGTTGCTCTACTGCGAAGCTTTCGGCCTGTAGCGCGCCGAGGGCTAAGTGATCATGACGTAGCCTGCGCCGAGTAACGCGGCGAAGGCCGCCAAGCCGCCCAAAATGACCCAGGGTATGCCGCCCTTTCTCTCTTCTACCGCTTCGAACATCTTGCACCTCCGGGGGTTGTAGGTTGATGTGATGCCGAGCTGATCGCGGCCCGGTCGTTACGAATGAGCTGTAGACATAAGTACGCTTGTTGGCCTGACAGTATCACTCCATTGAGTGGTTTTCAAGGAGAATCCTCAACCAGGTATGCTGGGCCAATGCGCGCGGCGAGCACACGGAAAACCGCAGTGTCCGAAGCCACGATCGAATTAATCCCAGACGGAATACGCACAGCGGAGTGCTTTGCGGTGATGCGCCAGTTGCGGCCTCATCTCATCGAGGCGGAATTTGTGGAGCGGGTCGCGGCCCAAAGACGGCAAGGATATCAGTTGCTCGCGGTCGTGGTCGATGGGCGGGCGGCGGCGCTGGCCGGTTTCCGGGTCGGCGACAGTCTCTCTTGGGGACGATTCGTCTATGTGGATGACCTAGTGACAGATGAAGGGCTCCGTTCATTCGGATACGGCGGCATGTTGCTCGATTGGCTGGTCGACTACTGCCGGGACAACGGCCTAGCGGAGTTGCATCTCGACTCAGGGGTGCAACGGTTTGCAGCGCACCGCTTGTATCTGCGGAAACGAATGGAGATTACCTGTTTCGATGTATAGGTGGCGGGCAAGAAGAGCGGTTCTCCTGACGGGAGTAGGAAGC
>JAQCLD010000178.1 GCA_027592785.1 Acidobacteriota bacterium | reverse complement strand
CGCCGCCACAGCGGATCGACCGCCGCCTGCTCGGTTGCCGTTTGCGGGATCGGAGTCGGGAACCCTGCCGCCGCATACTCCCGCTGGAACTCCAGGCTAGCGAACTGATTCAAAAATTCGTGCCCCAACGTCTTCAGGCGAGAACCCTCGGGGATCAACCAAATCGCTTGGAAATGCGCACGGTCGGGCGTGATGAAGATATCCGCCTGCTGTCCGTCGCGAATCAAGTGGTAAGCGTCGACGCTGTGGATGTTTCCTGCGTCGACGTTGCCTTGCGCCAGGTTGAAGGCCATGTCGGGCGAAGTCGCCCACCAGTGCGCGATTTTCGACTTATTGCGCTTGGCAAAATCGAATACGCCGTCAAAATCCTGTTCAATCGCTTCGGCCGCGCGGCCCGGAGCGTAGGCGGCCGCGAATGTGTACAGCGACATGTAGGAGGCTCGGTAGAAGCCCGCGCGTCTCTCCAGCACTTCGCCCCAATCGCTGATCGCCTCGTGCGCGGCGAAGCCGTAGATTCCCGTGTGCGAGGCGTCCGGCCAGGTCAGGCCCCAACCTTCTTGAGCGACCCAATTGTCGAGCGCATTGGGGTGGAAGCTCTTCGCGTTGGGGATCAAGCTCCAATCCAGTTTGGCGAAATGCCCTTGCTTGATCACCGCGTAGACCTGGAACGGCGCGACGATCATCACGTCGTAGGGCGGCTGGTCGGGCGGGGCGATCAGCAGTTTGGGAATCTCTTCGCCCCAGCCGTTGTCGAAGATGACAGTCTCCCCCGTGGCTTGTTCGAACAAAGGCTTCAGCGTCCGTTCGAATGTTTCGCCCCAGGGGCCTGCCCAGGTGAAAACGGTGAAAGGGCTGCTCGCTCGCCGCCAGTTGCCGCACCCGGCCGTAAGCCCTGTGAGCAACAGACTGCGCCGCGATAGCGTGCCGGGGCTCATGCCGCGGAGTTGGCCTGTTCGAGTTGAACCAAACCTTGGCCCGCCATCAAGACTTCGTCGTGGAAGCGGTCGCAGCCGATGCAAAGGTTGCGGTAGTCCTTGCCCGATGCCGTCGTCGTACGCGATTTTTCCAAGAAGTCTTCGACGCTCCAGCCATGCGCTAGGCCCATGCGCTCCGGGTGGCCCATCGAGATCGCTTCGTAGACCGGGTCCCCTACGCGCTTCCGCAGGATCGATTCCAGGTCATCTTCCATTAGATTGCCGACCGGCAGCTTGGTCTTAATGCAACACGGGAAGACGTTGCCCGCGGGGTCGATAGAGACTTCCGATCCGGCGTGCTTGTAGTCCAGAAAGTTGAGGCCGCCGGACCAGCGATTGCAAAAGTTGTCGGCCAGCGTTGCCGTTGAAATCTCGTTTTGATGGGCGCGGCCGCGCGGCCACAGCGGGCCGATCCAGGAATCTTCCGTGGCGCCGAAGAAGTGGAAATAGTGCCCAGCTGTCCGCGGATCGCCGATTTTGTCGCCCACTCGATCGAAATGTTGAATCCCTAGGGACTCGAACATCTTGGTCAGCTTGCTGCGCAACTTGTCGCGAGCTTGCTCGGTCTCCATTCCCTTGTGGTGCGAGTCGAGACCTGAAACGGAGATCGTGAATGCGCCATGCTCGAGCAACTCGGCGGCGATCTTCTCGGTCACCAAGTCCCCGGTCGTCTGGACGATCAGCCGCACGCCGCCCTTATCGCGGTACTTCGCCATCAACAAATCCATCGCCGGATAGAGAACCGGCTCGCGGATCTGTTCCAGCAGCACTTCTCCGCCAGAGAGAACAATGCGTCCAACGCCTTCCTCGAATCCTCCGCCCGCCTTTGGCCGAGCAGTATTGAGGTAGGTCATGCGCTCCGGGAGATTAGCGATCACCCGCGCGAAGTTCGCCTTCGACTCGCCAACGACCGAGTCCAGTTCTTCGCCGTAATACGGGTGGAAGCGATCCTCGTAGCAGTGCTCGCATTGCCGGTGGCAGAGCCACGTCAGGACGTAATAGATCGACTCCATGCGAAGACCGCAGTTTAGCGTGTGCGCCTGCTATTGCATTCGCCGCTGACTGTCGCGAAGTTACGTCTATAACGGAATGTTGCCATGCTTCTTTCGCGGCGTGTCGTCGACTTTGTTCTCAAGCATCTTGAGCGCCCGGATCAGCTTGGGACGCGTATCGCGCGGCAGGATGACTTCATCGACCCAGCCGCGTTCCGCGGCCACGTAAGGATTGGCAAAACGCGTGCGAAAATCGTCGACCTTCTGTTGACGCAGCTTGTCGGCGCTCTCGCCAGCGCTCAGCAGTTCCCGCCGATAGACGATGTTGACGGCCTGCTCGGGCCCCATCACGGCGATCTCTGCTGTGGGATACGCAAAATTGATATCCGTACGCAGATGCTTGGAGCCCATTACGCAGTACGCGCCGCCATAGGCTTTGCGCGTGATCACGGTGACCTTGGGTACGGTCGCCTCGGCATAGGCGTAGAGCAGCTTGGCTCCGTGTTTGATGATGCCGCCGTACTCCTGGTCGATGCCCGGCAGAAAACCGGGCACGTCTTCAAAGGTCACAATCGGAATGCCGAACGCATCGCAAAAGCGCACAAATCGCGCGGCTTTCAAGGAAGCGTTGATGTCCAGACAGCCGGCAAGTACCGCAGGCTGATTGGCCACGATGCCGACGCTCTTGCCCGACAGCCGGCCAAATCCGACCACGATGTTCTGGGCGAAACCCTCCTGGACCTCCAGGAAACGCCCATCGTCGACAACCCGCGTCACGATCTGTTTGATGTCGTAAGGCTGCTGCGATTCAGCCGGGATGATGGTGTCGAGGCTCGCATCACGCCGGTCGTCTGGATCCTCAGTTCGTAATCGCGGTGCATCCTCGAGGTTGTTCGAGGGCAGATACGAAAATAGTTCCCGGACCATTTGCAGGCACTCGCGGTCGTCATGCGCCAGGAAGTGGGCGACCCCGGAGCGTTGATTGTGTGTTTCGGCCCCGCCCAGGTCTTCTTTGGTTACGGTTTCATGGGTGACGGTCTTGATCACGTCTGGGCCGGTGACGAACATGTGGCTGGTCTTGTCGACCATGAAAACGAAGTCGGTAATCGCCGGCGAATAAACCGCGCCTCCCGCGCAGGGCCCCATCACGGCGGAGATCTGCGGCACCACGCCGCTAGCCAAGGTATTGCGCAGGAAGATGTCCGTGTACCCTGCCAACGAAGCAACACCCTCTTGAATACGCGCTCCGCCCGAGTCATTCAATCCGATGATGGGCGCGCCGGTCTTGATGGCAAGGTCCATGACCTTGCACACTTTTTGCGCATTGGCCGCCGAGAGCGAGCCGCCCATGACGGTGAAGTCGTGCGCGAAAACAAATACCTTCCTGCCGTCGATTTCGCCGTATCCAGTGACGAATCCATCGCCGGGCACGGTTTGGGCCGCCATGCCGAAATCGTGGCAGTCATGGACCACCAGGCGATCCAACTCTTCGAATGTTCCTTCGTCCAGCAGCAGCTCGACACGCTCTCTCGCGGCCATCTTGCCGGCGGCGTGTTGGCGTTCGACCCGCTCAGGGCCGCCTCCCGCTTCGGCGGCGCGATTGCGGCGTTCCAGTTCAGCTTGCAGGTCGTCGAGCGTCATGTTGTTGAGGATGAGCACACAGCGTAACAGAGGCGCTTGAACCCACGGACCTTGTGGTAATCTAGAGTCGTTATGGGCAGCATTGCAAACACCAAGAGCTATCAGATCACGAATCCCGAAACGGGAGATCGAGCGAGCATCATCGCCGTTTTGCCGAAGGGGGCCGATCTTGACGCCTACCTCGACGGCGCCGCCAAGCGATTTGACTGGAAGGCCTGGGCCGACCAGAAGGCCAACGTAAACAAGGTTCGTGTCGGTCAGCAGAAACAGGTGAAGCGCAAGTAGCCGCTGCTCCACTACAACAGAGCTTTAGACTGGGGATGTGGCCTACGCTGCATCCCCAGTTTTCGTAGGTCCCCGATAGTCCCACTCGTCCCGCCGCAGCAGTTGTCGCTATTCCCTCTTTCAGCTAGGCTGCAACACCACGATCAGCATATCTAGTTGATTTCAAAGGGCATTGCTTCTCGTAGTAGTTTTACTGTAGCCATTTAGTACTGGTACTGTCGGCGCATTTCATGCCGATTTTGGTCCTAGGAATGGGATCTCAGTACCATTAGATTTTGAACCTTTCTTCGGCCTGGGTATTAAGGTAAACTCTCAGAGAACTTAGAGAGATCCAGCGGTCGAACCTAAACACTTCGCCCGTGGTCTCATCTGCATTCAATTTTAGGGAGGACAGCAGAAAACACATCATGTTTAAGAAAACAGCAATTTTACTAGCCGCCTCGCAGGCCACCGCCGTTCGACAATACTTCGCTCCCAGCGAGTGAACGTCAGCAAACTGTTTACATCCGGCCTCGGTCTCTGAGGTGTCAACGCAAAGTAGAAAGATCCCCTAATCGCGCAAAGTAGGAAGTTCCCCATGAGTTGCCTGCTC
>JAQCLD010000066.1 GCA_027592785.1 Acidobacteriota bacterium | reverse complement strand
GCCCCTGGCCGTATCTCGCCTAGCCAAGGATCTTCTGATTCAGTTGTAGCATGGGCGTCCTAATTTTCTTGGCATGAGACCCGGCGACAGCGTGGGTTCTTTCTTGCACTTCGGTATTCGTCGAGTTATCAGAGACGCCTGACCACCCGGCTCAGCACCGCGCGCGCACCATAGCCGTCTCTAATGCGGACTCCGCTGTGATAGGCTTCCCGGAACAGTCCAGCTGTTGATCGCACCACGACGCTGTCTCTTCTTCGTTACCGAGATGAGGGACTGCCATTTCATGTGGGGCGCACGGCCACTCGAGTCATTGTGCCGCGCGGAGACGCCATGATCGAGCGCGAGAATATGAAGAACAGGCATCTGCTCGCGTGATCCACTTCGGCGCCATCGGCTACGTCCTCGGGCAATTCATTCTTATCTTTGCCGCGACCATGGGTATCCCGCTGCTCTATGGGGCGATATCTGGCGACGGCGAGTTGCTGCCATTGGTTTACGCCGCGGTAGTCACGGCGACTGCGGGCGGCGGGTTGATGTTGCTGCCTCGGCCGTCCTGAGAGTTGACTCAGCGTGAGGGGCTGCTGCTGGCGGTTTCGACCTGGCTGGCGGTTTGTCTCTTCGGTAGTCTTCCTTTTGTCTTCTCTCCGTATTTCGAAAGCTTCACGGACGCGATCTTCGAGTCGGTGTCGGGATTCACTACAACCGGCGCAACGATCATGGCGGACGTCGAGGTGCTGCCCCCCGCGATTCAGTTCTGGAGATGTTTTAGCCATTGGCTGGGCGGCATGGGCGTCGTGTTGTTGGGAGTCGCGGTGTTGCCGCTCGTTGGTCACGGCGGCATGCATCTCTATCGTGCTGCGTTCGCCGGCGCGCCCTCAAATAGATTGAAGCCGCGCATTGTGGAGACCGCGTTGTCGCTGGGCAAGATCTACGTCGTGCTCAGTGCCGCACTCTATGTGATCCTGCGCTGGGCGGGGATGAACAACTTTGACGCCTTGTGCCACACGTTCTCTACCGTCGCCACCGGCGGATTTTCGTCCCGCACGGCTAGCGTGGCGGCGTTTGAAAGTCCATTGATCGAATACGTCTTGATCGTGTTCATGCTGCTGGCCGGTATCAGTTTCGTCCAGCACTACCATCTTTGGGTGGAGAGGCGTCCGAGTAGCCTGTTCCGTGATCCAGAGACCATTGGCTATGTTGCGATCACGTTGTTAGCGACTGCCGTGATCGCCGGAGTTCTAATCAGCCATCACGGCCATGGGATCGAAACCGGTATTCGGACAGCCCTGTTTCAGGTGAGCGCCATTCTGACGGGAGCGGGGTGCGTTAGCGACGATTATGAGGCTTGGCATCCCCTGCCGCAGTTGATTCTGCTGGCGTTGATGTTTATCGGTGGTTGCACCGCGTCGACGACTGGCGGGCTGAAGGTGTCGCGGGTCATGCTGCTGGCGTCCGTAGTCGATCGGGAGTTCAAGCGCATGGTGGAGCGCCGAGGTGTATTCGCCGTACGCCGTGACGGCGTGGTTGTGCCTGAGGCGACGGTGCAAAGTTTGCTGAGTTTGGTCTACCTGGCTTTGGTCGTCAACTTTCTCTCTTGTCTCGCCCTGGCGGCCGTGGGTGTTGACGTCCTGACAGCGATTTCCGCAGTGGCGGCCTCAATGTTCAATGTTGGCCCGGCTCTCGGACAAGTCGGACCGCTAGAGCACTATGGAAATCTGCCCGCGTTGGCGAAATGGGTTCTTTGCGCCGATATGATCGCGGGCCGACTAGAGTTCTATACGGTGATCGTTATTCTAACTCCAGCGTTCTGGCGGAAGTAGCTCAGAAGCGTGGCGGCAACGGGCGCTGCCTTGAGGCCTGTACATCATTTTCTAATTGCTAAGGCTTCCGGTCCCCTTGACCAGGGGAATTGCACCTTCGCGGGACGCGCTAAAGAGCCGGCAGTGCCTACTTCGAATTGCTTCCTATATTGAAAATAGTAGGAAGGGACGGATTTGGCAACTTCCGAGACTTCAATCTGAAAAGAAGGACGACCGAAGCCAACATTTCTCGGGGCCGCGCGCAGCCATCGGCTTGGCCTGAAATCGCTGCGCGCATGAAGGCTACTGAGGGCTGACCATTGCTTGCTGTGCGCGGCCGCGTAGGACGGGGTCGCTGATCTTGGCCGCTTCTTCGCGGGCGGTTGTTTCGTCGCCGAGGGTATAGAGCGTGATCGCTAGGTTGACGCGCGCTTGGTCGTAGCGCGCGCGCAGTTCGACGGCGCGTCGATAGCTCTGCGACGCGTCTGGAATGCGCTGCTGCGCGGCCAGCGCATTGCCTAGGTTGTAGTGCGATTCGGGGTCGTTGGGATCGATCTCCAGGGCCCGCCGGAACAGGCGCTCCGCGCCTAAGGCGTCTCCGCGCATGCCCAGCAGGTTGCCAAGATTGCGATGTCCCGCAGCCATGGTCGGCGCGATGCGCAAGGCCTCGCGCAGATGGCGTTCGGCTGCGGGGAGTCGTTCGAGGGCAACTAGCAGGTTGGCGTAGTTGTAATGCGCGACGGCGCTGTTCGGATCGAGTTCGAGGGCCTTGCGAAATGCCTGCTCGGCTTCGGCGAATTGGCGCTGCTCAACGAGCACGTTGGCGAGCGTGTTGTGGGCAATCGCAAAATCGGGTCGAACGCGAATCGCTTGCCGGGCGGCTTCAACCGCCTTCGCCGTGTCGCCCGTCTCGCCATAGGCGCGGGCTAGGTTTTGCAGGGCTTCGGGCGAATCCGGGTCGCCCACAAGACTCTTGGTCAGCACCGGAATCGCCGCGGTAGCCCTGCCCAGCGTGACGAGGATATCGCCGAGGTTGTTGAGGCCTTTGGGGTCATTGGGGGCAATCTCAAGTGCCTGGCGGGCAACCTGCTCGGCCTCGGAGTGTCGGCCGGCCTCGGCCAGAACCGTGGCGTAGTTGCGCATCGCGATCAAGTGTTGTGGGTCGCGCTTAATCGCTTCCTGGTACCAGGGCAGCGCCTCGGCGAGCTTCTGTTGGCTCCAGTAAGCCTCGGCGAGCTGGAAATAGAAATCCGCTTGCTCGGGCTGGTGCTGCTCGATCAACTCGCGCAGTTCTTCGGTACCGGCCTGCAAGTTAGTCCGCTGGGTGACTTGAGCCACGGCGAGATAAAGCTGATCTTCAGGGTCGGATCCGATTTGAGCCTGGTAGTAAGGTTCGACGGGACCGCGATAGACGTTGTCAGTACCTTCGGTAATCTCATTGAGCGGCGCGAGAAGATTGCCACGCGGCAGAGTGCGCTGGATGTAGTGGTCGGTCATGACGACGTGGACGACATCGTCGGTGCGCCGTTTGGGCATGTGGCAGGTCTGGCAATCGGTCGCGTTGGAGTGATTAGGAATCTGTGCGAGAGCGCTGTCGGCGTGGCAGGTTTTGCAGGCGCTGGTGAAGTAGGTCTTAGCAGCTTCGCCGCGCACGACGCTGTGCGGATTGTGGCAGGTTGTGCAGGTCATCTCGCTATTAAGGAAGCAGGAGGACTTGCGAAGCCGATAGGCGGCGTGGGCGATCTCGAAGCGGTCTTCCTTGACGCCTTTGGGGTAATCGAAGTGCAGGATTAAATCTTGCAGGGGCTCACCGGGTGCGTAGGAGAATGGGCCACGATCGTAGCGCGCAACGCTGTAGGGCAGGCGGCGACTGGTGGTCTCGAGGTGGCATTGCATGCAGACTTCTACTTGGCGGTCACGGCTGGCATGAGATGGATTGAAGATTGCCTGGCGAATCGCGTCGCCGTCTGCGCCGCTAGCGACGGCTTCGACGTGGTTCCTGCCGGGGCCGTGACAGCGCTGGCAGCCGATGCCTCCAGATAGATCTCCGGTGAGCAGGGGGTCTTCGGAACGCTTGAAAGTGCGGTCCCTTACTGTCGACAAACCGTTGTGGCAACCGATGCAATCGAAGCCCAGTTCGCGGCGGAAGTCGGCGTTGACGCTGGCGTCAAAGCCGGGGCTCATGGCTAGGAATCCGTCGTTTTCGGAATACCAGCCGACGGGCATCTCGATGAGTTTGCCGTTGGGATATTGGTGGATGTAGGTGCGCGCGTGATTGCCGGAGCCCATCACGTAGTCGATGCGTTTTTCGAAGACGTTGACGGGCGAGCCGTCGGGGCCAGTCTCATGACGGCGCATGAAGTAGGCGTCATCGTGACGGACGATCTGGAAGGAGCGGCCCGATTTGCGGTGCTCGAACGTAGTCTCGGCGCCGAGGTGCGCCATGGCTTGGGGCGTCGCGGCATAGAAGGCCTGGGCCATGCCGGTCTCGGCGTAGCTGGCGGCGATGTCGGCGTGGCAGCCCGAGCAGGTGGCCGGATCGACGTAGTCGGAGGTCAACTACGTTGCGGCGGACTGTGGCGTGTTGGGCGGGCCGCCCTGATAAACGAAGGCCAAGTAACCGGCGACAAGCAAGGCAATAACGGAGCCTAACAGCAGCGGTAAGGGGCTACTTTTCGCCATCGCGAACCATGATCGCATAGCGAGCGGAGGCTTACGATTGAGCCAGCCACGCCTATTCGGCAGGGGCTTAGCGCCCGCCGTTGAGGATTTGTTCGGCACGTTGGCGCAGCGCTGGATCGACGATGTGGGCGACTTCAGCGCGGGCGCCAGCCTCGTCGCCCATGCTGGCCAAGACGATCGCCAGATTCATTCGGGCCTGGTCGTAACGCGGCCGCAGCTGGACAGACCGGCGAAAGCGTTCCGCGGCCTCGGGCAGGCGGCGCAAAGTAGCCAAAGCGTTGCCGAGATTGAAATGCGTTTCGGAGTCGTTAGGCTCGATCTCAAGAGCCTTGCGGAACGAACTCTCGGCTTCGCCCGTCGCGCCGCGCAGCGCCAACAACTTGCCGAGGCTACGATGCGCCGAGGCCATGGTAGGCGCCAGGCGGACGGCCTCGCGGACATAGCGTTCGGACTCCTCAAAACGTTTGGTGTCCGCCAGTAATCCGGCGTAGTTGTAGCGGGCGACCGCATCGTCGGGGTCCAGCTCCAACGCGCGGAGAAACTCGCGTTCCGCCTCGACGAGTTGGCCCTCGTCGCCGAGTAAAGTCGCCAATGTGTTTCGAGCAGCGGCAAACTCCGGAACCACACGGATCGCTCGGCGCGCAGCTTCGATGCCGCGTGCGCGGTCTCCAGTTTCGCGGAAGGCGCGCGCTAGATTCTGGAGAGCTTCGGGCGAATCGGGATCGATGGCCAGAGCGCGGTTGAGGATCGGAATCGCGGCGTTTGATCTGCCGAGTACAACGAGGACCTCGCCGAGACTATTCATCGCCTTGGGATCGTCGGGCGCAATCTCCAGAGCGCGCCGTATTATCTCTTCAGCCTTAGCGTACTGTCCGTCGGCACTCAGTACGGACGCGTAGTTGCGCAGCGCGACTAGATGTGTGGGGTCACGGCTAATGGTCTGTTCGTACCAAGGCAAGGCTGCGTCGAACTGCTCCTGCTGCCGATAGACTTCGGCGAGCTGGAAATAAAAGTTGGACTCAGCCGGCTGGTAGCGTTCGATCAGCTCCCGGAGTCGCGGCGTGCCGACCTCGACGTTAGCTCGCTGGGAAACCTGCGCCAAGGCGAGGTAGAGTTCGTCCGTCGGATTCGAGCCCAGGTTAGCGGGGTAGTAGGGCTCAACGGGTCCGCGATAGACGAGGCTGCCGCCGATTTCTTCGAGAGTAGCTAACAGATCGCCGGGCGGCGGTCGCCGCTGAATGTAGTGATCGGTCATAACGACGTGCACCGCATCGTCGGTCCGGCGCTTGGGCATGTGGCAGGTCCGGCAGTCCGTCGCGGCAGCATGGTCGGGTATGCGTGCCAGTGCGTCGTCCGCGTGACAGGTCTTACAGACGTTGGTGAAACGGGTGCGGGCCGCTTCTCCGCTTGCCACGTTGTGAGGATCGTGGCAGGTCGTGCAGGTCATCTCGCTTTGCAGAAAACATTTCTACTTGCGCAGGCGGTAGACGGCGTGAGCGATCTCGAAGCGATCTTCGCGTACGCCCTCCGGGTAGTCGAAATGCAGTATAAAGTCGGAGAGCGGCTCGCCGGGGCGATAAGAGTAGGCGCCGCGGCCAAAACGTTCCACGGCGTGGGGCAACAGCCGGCTGGTGGTTTCCAGATGGCACTGCATACAGACTTCGATCTGGCGGTCGCGGCTGGCGTGACTGGGATTGAAGATAGCGGCGCGAAGTAGGGCGGGATCGCTCCCCTTGCTTGCGGCTTCGACGTGGGCGAGCCCCGGACCATGACAGCGTTGGCAGTCGATGCCCCGATCCAGGTTACCGGGAAATAGAGGATCGCGGCGGCGATCGTCGGTGCCGCGTTCGAAAGTCGAGAGCCCATTGTGGCAGCCGAAGCAATCGAACCCAATCTCACGTCGGAAGCCTCTGTGATTCGCGGAATCGAAGCCAGGGCTCATAGCTAGGAACCCGCCGTTCTCGGCGTACCAACCGACGGGCATCTCAATCAGTTTGCCGTTGGAGTATTGGTGCACGTAGCTGCGAGCGTGGTTGCCGGAGCCCATGATGTAGTCGATGCGCATTTCGAAGACATTCGTGGGCGAGCCGTCGGGAGCAGTTTCGTGGCGCTGCATGTAGTAGGCGCCGTCTCGTTGACTGATTTGGTAGCTGTGGCCAGTCTTGTCGTGGTTGAAAGTCGTGTCGGCGCCGAGGTGGGCCATGGACTCGGGGGTAGCAGCGTCGAAGGCGCGCGCCATGCCGGTTTGGGCGTAGCTCGCGGCGATCTCGGCGTGGCAACCGGCGCAGGCCGCTGCATCGACGTAAGCGGATTCGTCACCGCCGAGAACGGACTCTGGTTGTTGGGATAGCGCGGGAGAACAACCAAGGAGCGCGAGCAGCACGACGACGCCCGCGAGCAGCGGGAGCAGGAATCGCGACGGGGCCGGTTCAGTCCGCAACTCAGACATGGGCCTAAGCGCCAGCTCATTCGCCGCAATATGGCGTCCGCGAGCCCGTTTCGCCATCGCGCACTATGATCGCATAGCGAGCCGAGGGTTATAGTTCAGCCGGCTGCTGCCATTCGTGGTGAATACGAACTCATTGAGTGGGTTGCGGGCACCCAGCTTGGCGTCGCGTTGGTGCGGCACCTCGTCGATGTCGTGGTGATCGGCAAGGCAGCCGATGGCGAGAGGGGCGACGTGCGCGAGGAGCCTGCAGTCGTGATTTCCGTTGGGTCTTTTCCGTCCAGAAGGAGATGATGATTGAGACGGGTGATTGGATACACTCAAATTGCCTTATGAGTCGCTTTCGATCCCTCATCGTTCTTCTGGTCATCTCGCTAGCAGCTTCGCCCGCGGCTACGCCGCCGACGCCGATGAGCGGAACGGCCGAGCTGCAGCAGACCCTCGAAAAGCTCAACGTGCTGGGCTCGGTGATGATGTTTGCAGCGCATCCGGACGACGAGAACACGGCGGTGATCGCCTACTTCGCGCGTGGACGTCACATGGAGATGGCCTACACGGCGGCGACACGCGGCGAGGGTGGTCAGAACTTGATCGGGACTGAGCAGGGCGACCTGATGGGCCTGATCCGCACGCAGGAGTTGCTGGCGGCGCGGCGCATCGACGACGGCCAACAGTTCTTCACGCGGGCTATCGACTTCGGCTATTCGAAGACGCCGGAGGAAGCGTTGGCGCAGTGGGGACACGACATTCTATTGGGCGACCTGGTGCGGGCGATACGACGCTTCAGGCCGGACGTGATACTTGCGCGCTTCCCTCCCCCGCCCGGCGACGGCGGGCACGGGCAACATACGGCAGTGGGCTACACAGGCGTGGCGGCAATGGAAGCGGCTGCCGATCCGGCAAAGTTCCCCGAACAGATCGCCGAGGGATTGGAGCCGTGGCAGGCAAAGCGCTACTACTACAACGTGTCCACTTTCCGAGGCCCGGCGGCGCCGCCGAAGCGCGCAGATGACCGAGTAACGCTGGAAATAGGCGGCTACAGCCCTGTTCTGGGCAAGTCCTATCGTGAGATCGCGGGCGAGAGCCGCAGCATGCACAGCAGCCAGGGCATGGGCGCGGGTCAGCCGAAAGGCTCGGCATCGGCGAGCTTTGACTACGTGGCGGGCGAGCGGGTGACGGGCGATCTGTTCGCCGATATCGACACCTCGTGGGGACGGGTTGCGGGCGGCCAGCGCGTGGGTGATTTGCTGGCACAGGCGTTGGGCCGATTTGAGCCAACTCATCCCGAGGCTATCTTGCCGCAGTTGCTCGACGCGCATCACGAGTTGGAGAAGTTGGACGGCGATTGGGCGATGCGCAAAAGACCGGAATTGCTGCATGCGATTGAACTGGCTGCAGGGCTATATTTGGACGCTACGGCAGAACGCTGGGACGTGGCACCGGGCGGCTCGGTGAAGATTGAGCTGACGGCCTTGAATCGATCGTCAGCGCAAGTGCAGTGGTTGGGTGCTGAGTTGCGCGGTTTTACCGAAGCGGGTTACGACGCGGGCTCGCGAGAGTTGGCCGCGAACCAGCCGCTGACGCAGGCGTTGGAGGTACATGCGCCAGGCGATCTGCGGCCCTCCCAGCCGCCTTGGTTGATGCATCCGGCGACGACCGCGTATCAACTCGACGACCCGAAGCTGATCGGTCTGCCGGAAGGGCCGCCGTTAGCGGAGGTTGCTTTTCAGGTGCGCGTCGGCGGAGCGGATTTGGAGTTCGTGAAGCCGGTGGTCTATCGCTGGACAGACAATGCGCGTGGCGAACGTGAACGGGATGTGCTGGCGGTTGCCGAGGCGGCGGTCGGCTTCACGAAGAGCAACATGATCTTTCCCGATGCGTCACCACGGCGAGTGCGCGTGCGCGTGCAGAGCAATCAGGAAGGCAAGCAGGGCCGTCTGGTTCTCGACTTGCCCGACGGGTGGAAAGCGTCGCCTGCATCTTATGAAGTGGGCTTGGAGAGGCTCGGTCAAGAGTCGGTATTCGATTTCGAGGTGACGCCGCCGCAGACGGAGTCCGGCGGAAAGCTGGCGGCGCGGTTGGAGCTTGACGGCAAGTCGGTGTCGACGGGCATGCGGGTGATCGAGTACGGCCACATCCCGATCCAGGTTGTCTTTCCGCGGGCGGAGATGCGCGTGGAGCGAACCGATGTGGTGCTGCTGTCGAAGAACATCGGCTACGTGATGGGCGCAGGGGATGAGATCCCCGAGGCGCTGGAACAGTTGGGCGCCACGGTGAAGTTGTTGGGCGAGACGGAGTTGGCGACGGGCGATTTGGCTGCGTATGACTCGATCGTATTGGGAGTTCGCGCCTTGGATACGCGCCCGGATGTAACGGCATCCCGCGAGCGTTTGCTGGACTACGTGGCGAAGGGCGGAACGCTGGTGGTGCAGTACAACGTGATGCTGCGGGGGAGACGCGGCGGCGATCCGATGGAGCGCATGGTGGCGCCGTATCCACTGGAGCCGTTCAGCGGCGAGGGCGGCCGGCCCGATCGCATCGTGGACGAGAACTCGCCGATCGAGATCTTGCTGGCGGATCATCCGCTGCTGCAAACGCCGAATCATATACGCCCGAAGGACTTTGATGGATGGGTCCAGGAGCGCGGCCTGTACTTCATGCAAGGGTGGGATCCGCGCTACGAAGCGCCGTGGGCGAGCCATGACGAAGGTCAGCCATCGATCCCAGGCGGAACGCTGTACGCGAAATACGGCGAAGGGACTTATGTGTTCACGGCGTACTCGTGGTTCCGCGAATTGCCGAACGGAGTGCCGGGAGCGTACCGCATCTTCGCTAATATCGTGAGCGCAGGTCAGACGAAATGAAGCGCCTTATTGAAGTGAAGAGCGATCCGGGGCGGCACTGGGTCGGCGACGGATTTCCGGTGCGCTCACTGTTTTCATACGACAGCATGGGCGAGCCGTTAAGCCCGTTTCTGCTGCTAGACTATGCGGGCCCGACACAGTTTCCGCCATCGACAGGGAAGCGGCCCGGTGTAGGCGAGCATCCGCACCGCGGATTTGAGACGGTGACGATTGTTTACCAGGGCTCGTTGGAACACAGAGATTCAGGCGGCAACCATGGCAAGATCGGACCGGGCGACGTGCAGTGGATGACGGCTGCGTCGGGCGTGGTGCATGAAGAGTTCCATTCCGAAGAGTTTGCGCGGCTGGGCGGCGTGTTGGAGATGGTGCAGTTGTGGGTGAACTTGCCTGCAGCGCAGAAGATGTCGCCTCCGCGCTATCAGGAGTTGCTGAAGCAGCAGATTCCCGCGGCCACTTTGGCCAACGATGCGGGCATGGTGCGCGTGATCGCGGGCGAGTTCCAAGGCAAGAAAGGTCCGGCGATGACCGTGACGCCGTTGAACGTGTGGGACGTGCGACTGCACGGCGGGCGCTCGGCTGAGTTAGCGATTGCGGACGGGCATACGACGGCGCTGGTGGTGTTGAGCGGCGAGGTTCGCGTGAATGATTCCGACATGGTCGGGACCGCGGAGATGGCGCTGTTCGAGCGCGCCGGAGAGCGCATCGCGATTGAGAGTGTAGGCGACACGAAGGCTCTGCTGCTGACAGGAGAGCCGATTGGCGAACCGATCGTTGGCCGCGGGCCATTCGTCATGAATACGCAAGAGGAAATTCGCCAGGCGATGCTCGATTACAAAAGCGGGCGGATGGGACACCTGTAGGCAAGAGAGAATGACGAAAATTTTAGGAATCTCGGGGAGCCTACGGGCCAAGTCTTTCAACAGCATGCTGCTGCACGCGGCGGCTCAGACGCTGGAGGAAGGCGCTGAGTTGGAGGTCGGTTCGATCCGCGGCATTCCGCTCTTTGACCAGGATGTGGAGGATGCCGAAGGCGTTCCGCAGGTTGTCGAAGATCTGAAGGCTCGGGTGCTGGCTTGCGACGGTTTGCTGCTGGCGACGCCGGAGTACAACAACGGGATTCCGGGCGCGTTCAAGAATGCGTTGGACTGGTTGTCGAGGCCGCCGGAGGACACGGCGAAAGTTTTCAAGAATCGTCCGGTGGCTATTGTGGGCGCCTCGCCGGGAGGCTTTGGGACGATCTTGGCTCAGAATGCGTGGCTGCCGGTGGTGAGAGCGCTGGGTATGCGTCCTTATTTTGGCGGGCGGCTGGTGATGTCGCATGCGCATCGAGCGTTTGACGACGATGGCGAGATGACGGACGCGGTGACCAAGGACCGTCTGCGGGACTTCATGCGCGGGTTTGTGGAGTTCACGGGACAGAACTCACGTTAGGCGCGTCAATCAAGCGTCCAGAGGGTGAGGGACGAAACGTCCTCTACGAAGATTCGGCTGCCCGCGATCACAGGTTGTGCCCAAGTCGCGCTGTCGGCGACGATGTAGCTCCGAAATGGTTTGAAGCTGGAGCGGCTGGCCTCGGCGACGATTAGCTCGGAGTCGTCGTTCAGCAGAAATAGGTTGTTCCCGGCTTTGACGACGGCGGTGTTGTCTGCCTGCCGGGGTGGACCTAGCCACAGGACTTCGCCCGTCTTTGCGTCGAGAGCAAAGTATTGGTTGCGCGCGAGATGCGAGAGACCGAACAGGGTGTCAGCGACCACGACCGGGTTGCTGATGTACATGGAGACTTCTTTGGTTTCCCAAACGGTCTCGGGTTGCTGGGAGTTCGTTGGCTTGAAGGCGGCGACGCCTGAGCCGCGACTGCTGACAATGATGGTGTCGTCGTTGACGATGGGCGTGATCCCGCCCTGACCGCCGGACCAGGGATAACGCCACAGCAGCCGGCCGTCAGCGAGCGATACGCCGATGACAGCCTGCTGAATCATCGTGATGACCTGGCGAGTTCCCGCAAGGTCGGCAACGATGGGCGCCGAGAAGAAGCCTTGTTCGCCTGCTGTCCATATCACAGCGCCCGTCTCCAGATCGAAAGCGGTCAACGGATCGTAGTTGCCCGGATGGGTAATGACGAGGCTGGCTTCTGCTACGGGCGATGAAGCGGCACCGAAAAGAGCAGGCTCCGGCGGATCGGCGGTACGCCACAACAAGCGGCCGGAAGAAGCGTCAAACGCGGCAACGACGCCGCTGACGCCGAGCGTGAACAACTTGCCGTCGTGAAAGGCTGGCGTCGCCTTCGGGCCAGCGCCATGCGCTGCCGCAGCGTCTAAGGGCGCATAAGGCGCAGCATAACTCGTGTGCCAAAGCTCCTGGCCGGTACTCGCGTCAAGCGCCGTCATGACCTCGTCGCCACGACGGCGCGTAAAGCAGTAGATCGAATCGCCGACGACGAGGGGCGTTGCGTAGCCAGCGCCGACTTCGACCTTCCAGCGCTGTGTGAGGGTCTTGGGCCAGATGGACGGCTCAGCGAACGCGCTTGCTGAGCCATCCCGGTGTTGCCCGCGCCATTGCGGGTAGTCTTGCGGTTCGCTCGCGGCGGCTCGTGTGCTGGCCAAGGCTAAGGAGAGGGCAAGCGCTTCACGGCGAGTCATGCGGCCTCCACGCGCCTCCGCATGTACCGCCAGACGGACATTGCCAGCAGGTAACCGACGGGTCCGATCAGAGTAAGCGGCAGAATTGGCAGTTGCTTTACTAGCGGGACGCCTGCACGGGTCGCAGTGCCCATTTGCACCGCCCACTCCCCACAGGATTGAAGGCTTCCCCAGGCGCACAAGACCCAGCCCCAATTCCGAGTCGCAAAAACTGCGACTGTTACCAGAGCGAATGCGAACACGAGATTGCGGAGCGATGCCGGAGCGTTCGCCAGTCGGCGCCCTTGCCGCATGCCCCAGATAGCGGGGAGCAAGACGAGTAACGCCTGCGAGCGCAGCGGGAATAGTGCGCCCAAGGGTCCTGATGACGACATGTAGCGGGTTCCCAATAGTGAAGCGAACCAGACCGCGATTGAGAATAGGATGCCGTTGACCGGGATGGTGCGGCGAGAGAGCGGGCCGAGCAACAGGCCGACGGCCCACGACCAGCAAGCCAGGACGAGGTACTGATTGCCGATAGTGACGGCGTAACGCAGGAGATCACTTCTGGACCCGGGGCTTTCTAGAAAGATCGGCGTCCAGTTGCCCAAGTACATCCAGAGGGTAACGGAGCTGCTGGCAGCTACTCGTCGAGAGGTTAGGCTCAGCAATGTGCCTAGGGGAAGGACCAGCGCCCCTAGAACCAACCACGGTCGCCAGTCTTTCCAGAGTTGTAGCTGGCGGCGGATGACAAGGCCGAGGATCTCGCGAAGGGCTTGCCAAGCGGTGGCGCCCGACTCGGTCTGGTCGCCGCGGACGGCGTCGCGCTCGTGGGGTTCGAGGGCGAGGGAGAGTTTATCGACGAGAAGCCGAGCGAGGCGGTTCATGACGAACCCTCCGCTGCACCAGTGGCCCAGGCGGGTCGGGCGACGATTCGGCGGCTGAACAAAGAACGCAGAATGATCGGCGCGCTCGGCCAGGCGTGGAGCGCGGACAGGAACGCAATCATCAAGATTTCGCCGAAACCTATCTCGCCCCGACCACGATCCACCGTCGCCACAGCGACCACTGTTGCGATTATGGGCAGGCAAAGGAGCGCGGCTAGCCGGACGGCGCCGCTGAATGTGAGGAACTGGGACTTCCGACCTCTCAGAAGTCCGGCGAAGGCGGGAGCGGCAAACCACATTAGATGGAAAACGACGGCGATCAGCAGCCTACCTGGTTGTTCGTCCCAAGTCTTCTGAAACCGGGGATTGATTAGCCCGAGAGTCAGGGCGAAGAGCCAAGCGAGAAAAAAGAATCCAAAATTGACTACTCGTGCACGTTGCGAGAAGGAACTGACGACAAAGCCGCAGGCCCAAGACCCTAGGCCTCCAAGCAAGAGCACGGCGCCGAAGAAGATTAGGCCGGAGTAAGACGCGTCCCCCCAGTGCAGCAAGCCCGCAGGCGAACTTGGCGCGAACATGTGCGCCAACTGGAGGTTGAGAGCGGCGAGGACGAGGCACGGCCCCACCCCGCTCAAGACGGCCAGCCAGGGGCGCCAGTCTTTCCAGGCTTGGAGTTGGCGGCGGATGATCAGGCCGCACACTTCGCATACTGCTTGCAGCCCCGTCCTGCGGAGTTCTGCTTGATCTCCGCGCACGGCGTCTCGCTCGTGGGGCTCGAGGGCGAGGGAGAGCTTATCGACTAGCCACAGACCCAGGCGGTTCATGGCGTGCCCTCAGCGTTGCCTGTATCCCAGGAGGCGCCGCGGCTGGCGTTGAGGACGGCTTTGTAGAAGGCTTCGGCTTCGCGGGCGCCTTTGCCTGTGACTTGGACCATGCGCTTGGGGCGGCCGCCGCGCTGTGGGGTCGGGTCGCCCATGGCGGTCTTGATGAGGCCTTTGTGCTCAAGGCGGTCGAGAGTGGTGTAGAGCGAGCCGGCGGAGCAGTTGGCCTTGGTGGCCTGCTCGATCGCTAGGCGAATGGTTACGCCGTAAGCTTCGTCGCCGAGACGCGACGCGGCGGAGAGAACCAGGTATTCGAACTCGCCCAGCACAGTTAGTACTACATTGTAGTTATTTACGGGGAGGTGTCAAGCATTAGTTTTTCCAGGTGGCGGCGAAAGATCGAGCTCCTCCTGCATGAACGTCCGGGGACATAGGTAACAGAATTACCCAAGCACATGGGTAACAGTTTAAGGGTTGATGCCGTGGGACGGGGAGTTGTGATTCCCCGACCCGTTAGAGGTTGTTGGACGACTGCGGGAGCCCGCAGGGCGACCAGAGGAGTCCAACAACTGAGCCCGCCAACGGCCCCTGCCGTACTTGTTGCGCTTGGCTTTGGGATCGTTGACCTGCCGTGCGTCGAGTCGCGCCAGCGGTAACGGTCCGAACCAGATGCGCCAGCCGTCTTCGACTTCCTCGATGCCGACCGTCTCGCCCGCCAACGCTTCGCCCAAGAAGAAGTCGCCCGCGCGCCAATGCACGTCTCCATGCGGCTGCACGCGCCGCCTGGCGAAGTCCGCCGGATACTCCATCTGGGGCAGCCGTTCGGGAAACCGCCGCGACGAAGGCTCATAGCAACTCGCCGGCGTGGCCATCTGGAGCGCTTCATGCGGACGCTCCTGGTTGTACATCGTTTGAAAGCGATCGAAGGCCGACTGCTGCGCCCGCGCCGTGCGCGCCGGCGGCTGCGCCGTCTCTTGCTTCAACGTCCGATGCATCCGTTCGTGACGTCCGTTTTGTTCGGGATGTCCCGGCTCAATCCGTTCCGGCACGATGCCCAAACGCAGCCACCAGACGCTCAACCGCGACAAGCCGCCGACGCCGGTCGAGGCGAACGGCGAGCCGTTGTCGGAGCGGATTCGAGAAGGTATACCGTACTCGCGAAAGGTCGCTTCCATCAGCGGCCTGACGAACTTCCCGCCGGTGCGATCCATCGCCTGGCAGCGCAGCAGATAGCGCGTGTGCGTGTCGGAGATCGTCAGCGGATCGCAACGGACTCCGTCTTCGGTACGGAACCAACCCTTGAAGTCGATCGCCCAGACTTGGTTTGCCGCTTCGGGTGAAGTTAGTTCGCTTGACGGTGTTGCCCGGCGTCTGCGCTTCGCCGGATGCGTCAGCCCGTACCGCTTGAGCACGGCGCCGATCGTCGACGGACACGGCCAGCCGCGCTCGGGTCGCTCGCGTTCGAGCCAGGCATGCAGCTTGCGTTCGCCCCAACTCGGGCGCCTCGAACGCGCGTCGAGAATCGCTCCGATGGTCTCCTCGTCGACCGCTTGCGGCTGATGATGCGGCCTTCGCGAACGGTCCGCCAACCCGCCGACGCCTTCCAGCAGATACTGTTCAAACCACTTGTAGCCGGTCTTGCGGCTGACGCCGAAGCCCCGGCAAATCTCCGCCCGCGAGCGCTCTCCCGCCGCGAACTGCTCCACTAACGACAGTCTTTCGTCTTGCACACGAGTCTCCTTCCAGCCCAAGAGCGTCCCTACTTCCTCAGAAAAGAGCGATTCTCCCGGATCTGTTACCCATGTGCTTGGGTTGTTCTGTTACCTATGTCCTCGGGACGTACCGGAGGAGGCCCCTCACTTGCGTTTGGGGTTCGGATCAGATGAGGACGGTGCGGAAGCGAGCCCTAATGCCAAACTTCAGCGAAGTCGGGTTTGGTGTCGAGCAGGATTTCGCGGATGTTGGTGCGGTCTTCGGCAGTGAGGCGGGTGAATCTTTCGCTTCGGTCTTGGCCGGAGAGGACTTCGCGGAGCCGTTGGTAGATGCGCTGTCTGGCGGGGGCCGGAATGGAGTCGAAGGCGTCGGAGTAGACCAGGAAGCTGAGCGGGTATTTGAACATGCGGGTTTGCATGTCGAGGTCGCGCAGGGAGCGTCCCTGCTTGTCGTGGGGGCCGCGTTGTTGGAAGTCTTGGGCGTAGTTGGGTGAACCCTGGATGGGATCGACAAGCAGCGCTTCGTCGGTGAAGAGCATGTGTCCAAGCAGTTCCTCGATGGCGATATCGATGTGCTGACGGTCGTCTTCTTCGGTGAGTTGATCGAGAGATGCGTCAGGCGCCTGCCAATCTGCGTTGGCGGCATGGAATGCGAGACGCGTTTCGTAACCGACGCGGGTGATGAGGTTGAACATGCGCGTCTTGTGTTCGAGGACCATGAGCGAAACGACGTCGCTGGTGGGCTCGACATAGGCGCCGATATCGAGATACGGCTTGAGGTCGGTCTTGTTGGCGCCTTCGCGCAGATCGACGGAGCCGACGGCGGCGCGATCTTGAACCACTAGGTTGCCCATGTGCACTTGGGATCCGGTCAGGCCGCTGACGTACCAGCCGCCCCAACGCTTCTCGATCTCGCTGCGGTGGTCGGTGACGTAGAAACCGGCGTCAAAGATTGGGCGACCGTTGCGCTCGGGGTACACGGAACTCACCAACAGACCAGGGACGCCGGAAGTGGCTGGACCTTGGTGGCACTGTAGACATTCGTTGCCGCGGCGGACGAACTGGGGCCGAGACGAGCGCACTTGATCGAGGGAGTAGAAGACCGTGCCGAGATTACGGTCTTGGACGGCAATTTCCAGTACTTCGCCCAGGCGAACGATGCCGATGCTCAGGTCGTCTGCGTGGTAGATCGCGCGCGGCAAACGAGGCGCGATGAGCGGCGCCTGGAAGCTCGTCTTGGTGAAGACGAGAACCTGGGAGCTGGTCGGAATATTGAGCGCTTTGAGGACGGAGAGGAGATAGCCGTACTCGGGATCGAACTCGAGTTTTAGCTCATCTTTCGCCAGCTTCTCGCGCAAAGCCTCTATGGAGTTGTCGGCCGGAGTCGTACGGTAGCCGATCGCTGGATGGTTGGGGGGGAGCACGCGATATTCGTCGAGTCGGGCGGCGAGCGTGGTGCCGAGGGCGAGCGCGGTTAGGGCCGCGACAAGGGCGTAGGTTTTGGCGGTCTTGTTAAGCATGGGCCGCCTCCTTCACTGGGCAAAGCGGAGCGATGGGAAGTTGATCGCTCGAAAATTCGGAAATCATGGCGCCGGCGAAGGTCTCTTCGATTTGGCGCAGCGCGTCGTCGAGCCGGCGATGCAGCGGGCAGAGTTGCTCGTGTCCCTTGAGGCCGAGCGGGCAGCTCACGATGCGCTGGACGGGGTCGACGGCGTTGATGACGTCGAGGATGCTGAGCTCTTGGGCAGGTGTAGCTAGGGTGAAGCCGCCGTTCTTGCCGCGCTGCGCGTGGACCAGACCGCTGCGGCCCAGAGCCCAAAGGACTTTGGACAGGTAGTCGGGGGGCACCTGAGTGGCTTTGGCGATCTGACTGGTGGTCATGGGCGCGTCGTTGTTATTGGCGAGCCAGACGACGGCGCGCAGGGCGTATTCTGCGGTTTGAGAGAACATTGGCGCAATTGATCGATATCTGGATATCTATGTCAAGAATAGGAAAGAGCGAGATTGTTGTCAAGAGCAAATGTGGCGGGATGGAAGGCGCTGACGCGGGAGGACCGCCAGCTAAAGCTTGGCGGCTCGGACCGGATCGAATCGGGCGGAGGTTAGGTTGTGGCGGGCTTGAGCCTAGACACGGCGAGACCGACGGAGACGGTGACGGCGGCGCCAATGACGTTGAACCACAAGAAAGTGACGTCGGAGTAGACCTGAGTCGCGGCAACCGCGAGGAGGCCGCAGAGGATGCCGAGGAAGGCGCCGGTACCGGTGGTCTTCCAAGGAGCGAAGGCCAGAATAAACACGCCGAGCATGGCCCCGTAGAAGAGCGAGCCGACGATGTTAACGGCCTCGATCAGCGATCCGAGTTGTCCGGCGAACGTGGCAAAGACGGCTGCGTAGACTCCCCAGAACGCGGTGGCCGCCCGCGAGGCGTGAGTGTAGTGTTGGTCGGCGGCTCCGCGCCGAATGTAGCGCTGGTAGTGGTCGATGATCGAGACGGTGGCGAGCGAGTTCAACTCGGCGGAGATGGTCGACATGGCGGCGGCGAATACGGCGGCGATGATTAGGCCGACGATTCCGGGCGGAAGATGGCGCGTCACGAAGGTGAGAAATACGTAGTTGGTGTCGTTGTAGGGCTCCCCGGTGGTTCGTTCAGCCAGAGCGACGGCCTGATTGCGTGCTGAATCGACAGCATGTTGGGCGCCCAGATAGGCGTCGCGTTGACCCGGGCCGTCGACCGAGGCAAGGTTTAGAGCCGCTTCCCTTCTCTGCTTGAACGCGTCGTCGTAGTGCTGCTGGACGAGGGCGAGTTCCTGAGATGCTCCCGCTTCAACTGTGGAGGCGACCGCCGGATTGAAGAGCGCCGGCGGTTGGATGAACAAGAAGAAGACGAATACCATCGCGCCAGTCAGCAAGATCACGAACTGCAGCGGAACCTTGACGACGGCGTTCAATAGCAGGCTGAAGCGGCTATCGCGCAAGCTGCGAGCGGTGAGGTAGCGCTGTACTTGGGATTGATCGGTTCCGAAGTAAGCCAGGGCGAGGAAGGATCCGCCGATAAGGCCGGACCAGAGGTTGTAACGATCGTCGAAGTTGAGTTCGAGGTTGATGGCCTGCAGGCGACCGGCTTCTCCGGCGAGCCGTAGCGCGTCGCCGAAGCTCACTTCGCTCGGAAGGCCGTGGACGGCGGCAAAGAAGGCGGCGACGAGCCCAAGCAACATAACGAGCATCTGCTGGGCATCGGTCCACATGACGGCCTTGATTCCGCCGATGACTGTATAGCCGACGACGATCGCGGCCATGAACAGGATCGTCACCTTCTCGGGCCAGTTCAATATCACAGCCATGACGACGGCCGGAGCGTAGAGGGCGATACCCACTCCGAGACCGCGCTGAACAAGAAAGACGGCGCTGGCGAGCGTGCGCGTCTTGGTATCGAAGCGCTTCTCTAGGAATTCGTAGGCGGTATAGACTCCGCTGCGGTGAAAGACGGGAGCGGCAACGGCGCAGATGATGACCATCGCGATAGGCAAACCAAAGTAAAACTGCACGAAACGCAGTCCGTCAGAGTAGCCTTGGCCCGTGGTACCGATGAAGGTGATCGCGCTGGCCTGCGTGGCCATGATCGACAGGCCGATGACCCACCAGCGCATGCTCTTGCCACCGAGCAGATAGCCCTCGGTAGTTTGGGCGCCTTTAGATTTGTAGAGTCCGTAACCGACGATGCCGATAAGCGAGGCGACCAGTACGAACCAATCGACGGTGCTCATGCGGCGTCAGGGCGATACCAGGAAGTGAAGAGATAGAGCAGCAAGATCCATGCCGCTAGGTGCAAGAGCACCACCAGGTATACGTTTCGCCAGGTCCCTAAGATAGGCGGCGAATCGTCGTCGGTCGGGTCCGTTGCTATTGATTTGTGCTGCACGGAACGATCAGTGTAGCAACCGGGCGCGACGGCAAGCGCCGCGCCCGGCGCGATCGACTACTGGCCTACTGGCAGGCGATGTTAATCATCGAGGCGGGACTCGGAGTGGCACTCACGACGACGGCAAGCGACTGCGGGCCACAGGTAATGTCGGGAGGAACGACGAAGTTCGTCTGGTACAGCCCCATGAAGAACGGAGCGTAGCCGGAGAACAAGCCCTCCGTCTCGACACCGCCCACGAGGACTTCGGTCAGGCCCGCGGTGGTGAGCGGTGGGTCGGTGGGGCCAAGTTCTCCCGTGCCGGCGCCTGGGTCATCCAAGGCCCCGCCGCCGGTGAAGTAGAGCGACAAGGCCTCGCCTGGGTCTGCCGGATTTGCAGCGGTCACTAGAGAGCCATCGTCGGCGTGCAACACGGCGCCGATATTCTCTTGGCCCTGCGGCACTTCAAAAATGCCTGGCTGTACGGAGAAGACCGCGACGTTCTGGACGGTTGTCTTGGTTCCGTTGTTCTCGACCTCGACGGAGACAAGTTGTCCCGGCGTTATTTCGAACGGAACTTGGAAGTTGATTTGCTCTAGAGACCCGGGAGAGAAGGCAAGGAGCGGCGCTGGAATACCGTCGATGAGAATGGTGGTCCCGTTGAAGCTGGTTACTCCCGAAGGCAGTACGATCTCGCTAATCGCTTCCATGAGGCCGGAGCCGAATAGGGTGCCGAGGCCTCCCGGCACGATTCCGGGGCGGAAGGAAGCGGCGTTGACGAGCGAACTCGTTGTGAATTGGGGCGTACGGCCGATGACGCCGAACAGCACATCCCTGGAGACTGTGCCGGCAGATATGGTGGCTGTGACCATCTCCGAGGTGGTTTGTTGTTGGGCGCCTTGCTCGGTTAGGCCCTGCACGGGAACCAACTCTACGCGTGCGACGGCACGACCGTCGAGATCTGCGTTGGTAACGAAAGGATTCGCAGGGTTGCCAGCTCCGAGCGGGTGGAAGACGAGCGTCGGCGGGCCGCTGAAGGTCACGATAGACCCAGCTGCCGGCTCGCCGTCTTCGAAAAGAAGAACGGAGACGGGCTCAGACACGACGCCAGCCGTTAGACTTTGGCCCTGTCCTGAGAGCAAGGTGATCTGATCGGGTTCTGGACCAAGGGCCTCGAGGTTGAAGACCGCGGTGAGTTCGCCAACCGAGGCTTGAATAACGACCGGGCCCGCTAGGGGACCGAATTTGACCGTGGCTTTTGATCCGGTCGAGGTAGTCAGGGCGCTGGTCGTGGCAGAGCCGCTCAGAACATCCCATTCGATGACAGGGAATGGGATCACCTTACCCGACTGGCCGAAAACGGCAACCTCAAGAGGGCTGGCCAACGTGGTTAGGATCTTCCCTTCCTGGCCGTCATTCTTTTTGGTCAGGAAGGATGGCGTTTCGGGCAGGATCTCGATGGTGAAGAACGTCTTGGCCAAACCGGGAGCGGCGGCTTCGACCTGCACAACAGCCGTTCCTGAATATTTTCCTGTCGTCGCGGCGATCTGCCGCTGTACTTCGGGAAACGCCGAAGAATAACGCGGGCTGACAGCTACGGGCGGACCCTCGAGGCGGGACGCTTCGACTGTTACCGGGATGAGAACGTTAGTCGCTTCGTTGGTGATCTGATAGCTCAGCGGAGCGAGGAGAGGTACTCCGGGAGAAGCCGACTGGCCGTCGCCGGAAAGCTGTTCGATATCAACCCAGTTAGCTCCGCTGAAAGCAGTGAAATTGAACGGCTGGATCACGTTTTCCGTGCCGAGTTCTCCGGCGAACTGCAGCGCAGTCAGGGTAATTGTGCCTGGCCTCTGAGTCTGGCCGGCCGGCAAGGGGCTGGCGCGGCACTGCACCGAGGCGAACCCGGCGGAATTGACCGCCGTATCTCCGATGCACGCGCCGCCCTGCCAGCTTGCGGGCGGCAATACAGTGCCGGCAGCGACAGGATTGCCGTTGGCCCTAACGGCGGACACGACAAGGCGCTTCGGCAGCTCTTGGGTGGAGCCCACAATTTGGTCATCGCCGGTAACGGCCTTGATGCCGAGTTGGTGGGCCACTCGGACGTCGAAGAATACGGGGCGAACGTTCGGCGCCGTAGCCGACAAGATAATCTCCTGGAAATTCTCAGCGGGAGTGCCGAAAGCCGCCCGGGGCGCAACCTTAACCGTCACAGACGCGATGCCCTGGTCGTTTGTCTTGACGAGATTGGAGGGGGTGAATTGAAACCCGAGGCCGCTCAGGTCTTCGAAGAGCACGTCCTGCCCCAATACCGGCTGTTCGAGGATGTCCCGTAACTGGACGCTAAAGGGAAACTCGAGTTGCGTGTTGGGAATGCCGTATTGATGATCTCCCGATAGGGTGATCAAGCTTCCAGGCGGCAGATCGCCGGGGACAAACAGCATCTCAAGGCTACCGGGCGCCGCTTCGAGATCCGCCTCGCCCATCGGACTCAGCGTATGGGCATCGTACTTCAGAATCTGATTCTGGTCCTCGGCGGCTACGTACAATTGTTGGTGATCGGGAGACAAGCCCAAGTCCTTGGCTTTGACTCCGAGATTCAGCGGCACAACGGTAACCTGCAACGGCTCGGTAGTGTCGAGCAACACGACCTTGTTATCCGAGGAACGGACGGCGAAGGTTGTAGACCCGTCGAGAACCGCAACGTCGCTGAAGAGGTTGTCGGTGGACGGAGCGATGATCCGAGAATTGCCCGAGGTCCAGTCGAATATGATGGACGCGTTGCTGGACTGGAGTCCGGTGCCACGAACCAACACGCGAGTCCCGCCGGGGATGAGGTCGATCTCCGGTTCGCTGAAGTTCGGGGACGGCTCAAAGTCGTTGATCTTCGTTAGATCTCCGGGCGAAAAGAGAACCATGCGGGAATCCGCCGCCGCGACCATGAGGCTTTCGCCTTCCACCAGGACCATATCGGACAGGCCGTCTGTCGCGGGCGTCTCGGCGACCAACTCAAACGTTTCGAGGTCGACGGCATGAATCCGACGCTGGGATCGGATGCCGCCAATGACGTAAGCGAACGTGGACGCCCTATTGACGATGACCGTTTTGGCGTTGTTCCCCACGGAGACCGAATCGTCGATCTCAAGGGTCTTGAGATCGACGACGATTAGGTTACCGGCTGCCAGCAGCAAATACCTGCCGTCTGGGGTGACGACGCCGTCCCTGGCGCCCGTGCCGAGCGGGATGACCAAAAGCGTCTCCAGCGAGCCGGCATCGACGACGGTGATCGCCTGGCTGGCTCGATTGCTGAGTATGTAGTAGGTGTCGCCGGTTCCGTTCTGCAGAACTTTGAAGGCGCCGAGCGGAGAGGCGAAAGTCGTCTCCGCGAACGGTCCGTCGGGCTGAATTACGGATAGCGGCCCGCCGTTTAGGGCGGGCAGAACCAGGATGCGATCGGAAGCCGCGAAGAGCGGCTAAATTGACAATAGGAGGACCAGCAGCCCAAGGTGCCGCAAAGAAGCCATAGAAACGAAAACTGCGAGTGAGGTCAGACGGGACGGCACGCCACTTTCATCATAGCAATTCGCGGTCCAATACCAGCAGCCGCAGGGTCATGGAGCAGGTCGAAGTCACAAACAAAAAAGAGGGGCTCTCTTGCGAGAGCCCCTCCGGTTGACAGTTTAGAACTGAGGCTTAGTTGCCCAAGCTCTCGGCTTGACCGTTCTCGATTCCGCGGTTGGCGGGGATAATGAGGGCCAGGTAGCCCTGCGCCAGCGCCGGAATTCCGCCGCCGAAACCATCGGTGATGAAAGCATAGCCGTGAGCGTACTGGAAGTCGCAAGCGGCGAGGACGTAGCCCTGGAAGTCAGGAGCGCCGACCAAACCATGCGAACCGCCAGCGGAGAGCAACCATACCAGCTGATCGCCGGCGACTACGTCTTCGGTGGTGATGTCTTCATCAGGCGTGTTGTCTGAAGTGTCGGTACCGACGTAATGGATTTCGCATCCGCCGTCCTGTCCGTCGATGCCGCTGAGGCCCCAATCTTCCGAGGTGTTCGAGATCGCCAAGCCGGTGTCAAAGCCGGACTGGTTGGTCACGAACGGGAAGAGTATGGTGGTGACGCACTTGGTGACGCTGACAAACTCTTCAGGCGAAGAGGCGGTGTCCACGAAGCGCGGTTCGGGGTCGTCGTCGTCGGAGAAATCAGAGCCGTTCAACGGGTCGTAGCTGATCGTCACCGTGCCTGCGCCCACGTCCGGAGTGTCGTCGGACTCCCATTCCAGATTAATTGGAATTGAGATTTCCTCACGCGCGTTAGGGTTGTTGTCGCACACGCCATAGATGGCGACAGCTTCGCCGTCTACGTGAGCTACTTCCTCGGATCCGCCGGGGTTGTCGCACAGGTCATTGACCGAATCGTCGTTGACCGAAAGTAGAGTCAACTCTAGGTCGCCATCCACAACCCTGTTGTTCAACGACAACGAAACGTCGTCAGGAATCGAGGCGAAGCTCATGCGGAACTGAGTCTCTTGGCTAGCGCCGGCGTCGTTGTTGGAGCCCGTGGCGAAGATGCCGGACTCCCAGAAGGTGCCCTTCGCATCCGAAGGAACGCCTTGGGTCTTCCAAGCCGAGGCGAATCCCTCGCGAATGGTCAGGGACGCCGATTCTTCTTCTAGGTCTACGCACTGTAGTCCGCTGACGGCATCCGAAACGCCCTCGGAAATGAGACTGAGGCGGCTGAAGCCGATCGTCACGTTGGGCACGCCCACGCTAAGGGTTTGCGGAGGTTCGGTCGACACGATCGCGTCGATCTGGATCACGTTGCCCTCGGAGGGCAGACCCAACTGGGTGACGTTGCCGCGGATCGAAGAGATGCGAATCTCGGTCGTTGGGGGGTTGCTGCCTAATCCGGGGAACGGAACCGTCACGCCGTCGAAGGCGATCTCAGTGTCCGCGGTCCTGACGCCATACAAGCCGTTGCCATAATCGTCGTTGACGATCAGCCGTGCGTCGATCGTGTCGTCGCCCTCGCCAAAGTCGATGTTGTTGGTGACGTTCACGGGCAGATTAACGATGATGTTGACCTGCCTCTCGTCCCACGGCGCCTCCGCGTCAGGATCGCTGGCCACGCACTCGATGACGATGTCGCCAAGCAGCTCTGCTTTGCCTTCGGCGCGCACATTTTGTTGCGTACCGAAGATCTCGCAGCTCAAGTCATTCGACTGCGCAAAAGCGCCGCCTGCGACCATGAGGCCGAGGGCGAGCAGCTGAAGCGCTCTATGTCTGATAGCTACCATTTCACTCTCCTTCTCCCACAAGAAGTAACTTCTTATCGAGTCATCGTCGCCGCCGACTCAGACTCTAAAACATGGACAGCGCCGGTACGTACCAGCCCATCCGATCTACGTAGACCTGACAAGTATAGACCAAACTGCCTGTTTGTCTCAATCAGAATATTGCACCTACGTTTTGAAGCCGGAAAACTTACCCACAGCAGCCTCGGAGCGGGCGACTCTCAGGCAGACACTCATCCCGACTGCAACCGAAAGTACCATAGTTGTGGAAAAGCCGTCAATACGTCGAATTTGCACGGTTCTGAGTCGAAATACCTAGTTCTGGAGCATCATGGACCGCAGTCGCCGCATGCGGTCTTTGAGTTCGTTGCTCATGGTGACTACCTCGGTCTCGTCGTAGATCACACGGGGCGTGATGAGGATGATCAGCTCGGTCTTCCCTTGGGACATGCTTGTCCCACCGAACAGAGCCCCGAGGATGGGGATTTTTCCCAGCCCGGGGACTCGCGACCGGCCGTAGAAGTGGTCCTCTCGGATGATGCCGCCAATGGCCACCGTATCGCCGTCTGCGACCGTGACCTGCGTTTGTACATTGCGGCGGTCGATCGTAGGCGACTGTATCGAACCGGATGGAGCGCCCGGCAAACTGACCTCTTGGTTGATGATCATGGTGACGATCCCGGAAGCGTTGACGCGAGGCGTGATCGAAAGGGTAACGCCCGTCTGAACGTTCGTAATGGTCTGGGTGAACTGCGAATCCCCGCCGGCTTGAACGTTGCCTACGGCCTGAGAAGTCAGTATCGGGATCGACTGTCCGACCGTGATGGACGCGGCAAGGTTATCGGTCGCCATCAAGCTCGGCGCCGAGATGATTTTGGAACGTCCGTCAATCTGCGAGGCGGTCAGAAAGGCGGCCAACTCACGAGTGCTTCCGACGAGGGCTCCAAGGCTCAACTGCACCGCGCCTGCCGAACTGAAGCCGCCCTGCAGATTGAGGTTATCGCCGCTGCGTTGTTGCAAGAAGGCCGATACGCCCATACTGAGCGAGCCAGTAAGGCTAACCTCGTAAACCTTGGCGTCGATCAAGACTTGCCGAGGCGGAAAGTCGAGCTCTTGCAGAGTCTTGTGGATGACCTCGTACTCCTGCTTGGTAGACTGAACGACGATGAGATTATTCACGAAGTCGGGGACGATGCGGATGCCGCGCTGAGTCTCTTGTGCGGTTGCAGATTCGCCGACGAGGGCGCCGGTCTGATCTGCAGTTGAGGGAGCGGCTGCCGCAGGGGCGCCCGCACCCGGGAGCACAATAATTCCTCCTCCTCCGCCGCCGTATCCGCCACCAAAGCCCCCG
>JAQCLD010000065.1 GCA_027592785.1 Acidobacteriota bacterium | reverse complement strand
AACAGTACCTAACCCTCGCTTCTACAATCAGTTGCAAGCCGCCCGCTGCTCGTCAACCGGACAGTAGTGTAGTCAGGGATATTAGAAGCCAGATCATCTATCTTACAGGAGCCGTGGGTCGCCCCGGGTCCCTGCTCATGCGAGCAGGCATGACCGCCTGGCAGGCCCTTTCAGAAGGCGGCGGAATTGCTGAATACGCCAAGAGAAAGAAGATCTATATCGTGCGGGAGGTTGGCGGAGTTCTGACGACCATCGACTTTGACTACCCTGCCGTGATGAATGGCGAGGCAGACAAGGACCTGATACTCAAGTCGGGTGACACCATAGTCGTTCCGGAGTAGAAATAGTCGTCCGACCACGAAAGATCGGGAGACACGATGGCGGAGGGCCGTTTGACCACACCTTGGATGAAACTTCGGATTTGTACGCTACTGGCAGCGGCGGTTGTTTGCAGCAGTCCGCTGTCGGCCCAACTTGGCTCCTCCGCGGCGCGGGTCCTGGGTCAACCAGATTTTCGCCAAAACGGCTTCAATTCGCCGGAATCGGTCAGCCTCTTTGCGCCGTCGCATGCCGCTTTGGACGCCCGTGCCGGCAAGCTGCACGTCTACGTGACGGATCGCAGTAATCGGCGCGTGTTGGGCTGGCTCGACCTGGCCGCCTTAGAGTCCGGCGCTGAGCCTGACTTGGTGCTGGGGCAGCTGGATCTAACCCGTACGGGAGCATTTGGAATCGGCGCCAAAGGATTCAGCGATCCTACTGGAATCGCTGTTGATCCATCGAATGGCGATGTCTATGTTGCTGACGCTGGGGCCAATCGGGTCACCCGTTATCGCGATCCTTTCGACGCTGCCGCCACACTCGAACCGGACAATGTTTACGGGCAATTGACCTTCACTTCGACGACCGCCAATCCGGGTGGAGTCAGCGCGGGGACGCTCAGAGGTCCCTCTGATCTGGCGTTCGACGCCGACGGCAACCTTTGGATCTCGGACACGCTCAACCATCGTGTCCTTGGATACACGAATGCGTCGCTGGATGACGAAACTCCGATTGCTACGGTTGTGTTGGGTCAATTCGATTTCGGAGCGGCTGGAATCAACGCGGGAGGTAGCGTCTCGGCTGCTGGCTTGCGCAACCCGGCAGCTCTTGCCTTTGGTCCCGCCGGGACCTTGTACGTAGCGGATTCGCTGAACTCGCGAGTATTGGCTTTCGACGGTCCATTTTCTACAGGTAAGTCCGCTTCGCGGGTCATCGGTCAAACAAGCTTCACGACCTCGAGCGCCTCGGCCGCCGGGCTGCCCTGGAGCCTGCGCCGCGTCAATGGCCTGGCCGTTTCGGCTGAAGACACGCTCTACGCAGCCATGCGAGAAGACAATCGCGTACTAGTTTTCGAGAACGCAGCAGCAGCAATCGGGCAGCAGAACGCCACTAGCGTCTTGGGCCAAGAAGACACGGACGAGACGTTGCCGAATAGCGGGACGGCGCCCAAAGCTTCCGCCACGGGCCTGTTTTCTCCCGGCGGGGTCGCCCTGGGTCCAAATGGCAGCGTCGTGATTGCCGATACCGAAAACAATCGCGTCATGGTTTACGGCGACGGGATCAGCGCCTCGCTGGTTCTGGGCCAAGCCGATTTTACGGCGAACTCGGCTAACCGGGCTGACGGTGTCGGGGTCGGCGCTCCAATGGGGCTAGCGATCGACTATTCCACCGAAGGCTTCCCGCTCTACGCCTCGGATTCGCTGAATCATCTAGTCCTGGCATGGAGCTCGACACTTCGCTTTGCGAACGGGGCGCCCGCGGATTTGGTGATTGGACAAATTGGGTTCAACGCCGTTTTCGCCAACAGCGGCTCCACGACGCCAAGTGCCTCTTCGCTCGACACGCCGAAAGGCCTGGCGATAACCAGCGAAGGAGACCTATTCGTCGCCGACTCGGGCAACAATCGGGTGTTGCGCTTTAGAAGACCGTTTGATCAAAACGGCAAACCGCAAGCCAACGTGGTTCTTGGACAGAGCGCCTTTTTCACCAAAGGGTCCGCCTTCGTCAATGCCGGTACGACCATCAGTCCCAGCGACGTGGAGATCGGTCCAGACGGACGGATCTATGTTGCGGATACCGGCAACAATCTAGTCCTCGAGTTCGCTCCCGGATCGACCAACGGCGTTGGAGCCGTGCGCGTTTTCGGTCAGCCGGACACGCAGACGGGTGCTCTTGCCGGCCAGGTCTCCGGCGGGTCGCTGAACTCTCCCGTTGGGATCGGAGTGGACACCTCCGGCATCTTGTATGTGGCGGATACCGGAAACCATCGCGTCCTTCTGTTTCCCTTGGGGCCCGAAGTTCCGACCGCCGGCTCCAACGCATCCAAAGTCGTGGGGCAGGCGAATTTATAAGACTCCTCGGCGTCCAACTCTCAAACGCGACTGCGCACCCCAGCAGATGTGGCGCTGGGCTTGAACGGAGCCTTCTATGTTGCCGACTCCGGCAATAATCGGATCCTCGAGTTCCAAGGCGGATTGTTCTTGCCCTCCGCAGCGGCTTCGGCGGTCCGCGTATTGGGGCAATCCAATTTCAACGCACGTAACCCCAACCCGAATTCAACGGACGGTAGAGCTACGGCTGAAGGCCTCTTCTTGCCGACGAATTTAGCATCCGATCGCAACGGTATGCTTTACGTCGCCGATGCGGGGAACAACCGGGTCGTCGAGTATCTGAAACCGGCGGTTGCAGTGAGTGCCGCGACCTTTTTTCCCGGCGTGAGTGTGGCAGCTGGTTCGCTGACCTCTGTATTTGGGGTCAGTCTGAGCCCGGAATCGGCGGCGGCCGGCGCCGTTCCTTTGCCCACGGAGTTAGGCGGAATCTTCGTCGAGATGGGCGCCGATGAGGTTCGAGCTCCTTTGGTTTTCGTGTCCCCGGGACAAATCAACCTGCAGATTCCGCCGGCTACGCCGGTGGCTGTTCAGCAACTGCTTGTGCGGTTGGTTGAGACGGACGAATTGATCGGCGGCGGATTGTTCGGTGTGGCGAGCGCACGGCCCGGGCTTTTCACTCTTTCCCAAAACGGCGTTGGATTCGCAGTAGCGCTGAATCAGGACGGAACGTTCAATTCTCCTGAGAATCCGGCTGCACGCGGTAGCGTGATCACTCTTTTTGGCACGGGTCAGGGGCCAACGAATCCTATCGTGGCGGCTGGAGAGGCTCCGCCCAACGGCGTTTTGGCGAATACGACCGCTGTTCCCACGCAGACCGCTATAGAATGTCTACAGCCGAACGCCATGTGCGTGGTCATGGCCAATAAAATAGCGGAGACGCAGTTTTCAGGCCTAGCGCCGAACTTCGTCGGACTCTGGCAGCTGAACGTGAAGGTGCCCGAGGGCGAAGATTTCCTCGGCGGCCCACTCGTTGAAGTTAAGGCGATCGTCCATCAATTCACGACCAATGATAATGTTTTCATATCGACCCAGTAGGAGACTTGCGATGCGATTTACGGGAATGAAGATCACCGCTAGAGTTTGGGCGGTTGCCGCCGGCATGGTCTTGCTTGCCGCTTGCATGAAGTCGCCTGAAGAGCAGTACACGGCGTACATGGATAGCGGAACGTCTTACGTCGAAGCGGAGGATTACGCCAACGCGACTTTGCAGTTTCGCAATGCCGCGCGCGTCAACCCCAACGTAGCCGAACCGCAGTATCAACTTGCCAAGACCGACATACAAGAGAAAAAGGTCCGGGAGGCCTTTCTGGCTATTCAAGAGGCCGTTAAGATTGATCCCAATCACACTGACTCGAATCTCTTGATGGCCCAGTTGTTGTCTCGCCTCGGAAACCAGGAAGAGGTCCAGGACGCCGAAGGAAGGCTGGCAACAGTCCTTGAAAGCCGTCCGAATGACCCCGAGGCGCTATTCGCCATGGCTGTCGCGCGCGGAAGACTTGGTTCGCTTGAAGACGCCGAGGGACTCCTGGAGAAGGTCCTGGAAAACTCCCCGGCTCACCTGCAAAGCGCGGTTACGTTGGCGCGACTGCGCCTCCGCGAAAACGACCCAGCCGGGGCAGAGAAGATTCTCCGTGACGCCGTGGACAGTTCGGAAGATAAGAAGCCCGCGCAGATTGCGCTGACGCAGTTGCTCATTTCGATCCGCAAGGTCGATGAAGCTGCCGCGGAGGTCGATTCAATTCTAGCCAATGACGATGCCTACGGCCCCGCGTTGCTCGCGAGAGGCTTGCTGTATCTGCAGGCTGGCGATAGAGCGGCTGCGGAGGCTATCTACAAGCGTGCATCGGCGTTGCCGGGGGAACCCTACAAGACGGCCTACGCAAGAGTGCTGGCGCTGAACGGCAAGAATGCCGAAGCCACGGCAGAATTCCAGCGGTTGTTTGATGAGGCCCCAGCGGATCGCCAGATTCGCACCATGACGATCCTCTCCAATCTCCGCGAAGGAAAGGTTGATGGCGCCGAGAACATCCTAACAGGGGCGATCGCTGAGAACGATCGGGATTTTGACGCAAGAATGCAACGTAGCGAGTTGTACTTGCGCAGCGGCCGGACAGAACTAGCGCGCGCCGATATCGACATCGCCCTAAGCATTCAGCCGACAAGCGCTCAAGCCCACTACTTGTTAGCCAAGGCCCACGAAGCTTCCCAGAATCCGATTGGCGCCCGCCAGGAACTTGGCGAATCGATGCGCTTGGATCCGAGGTTCGTGTTGGCCCGTCTCGACATGGCCCAGAGCCTGTTGAAGTCGAACTCACGACGTTCGGCTCTCGATATCTTGAACGAAGCGCCGGACGAAATTAAGAATCATCCTCAGCTAGTGTCCGGCAAGATCTGGGCTCTGATTGCTCTTGGCGACTACAACGACGCAATGAACGAGCTAACCAGCGCCCGCACAACGCTGGGTGAACGGAGAGATTTCCGGCTACAAGAGGGCGTCATTAACGCGGCGCGCGGCGACCATGCCAAGGCCTTGCCGCTGCTCCGGAGTTCCCTTGACGCGAATCCTTTGGATTTGCGCGCATTCAACGCCCTGGTGGCCTCGCAGGTCAGCGCTAAACAGGTCGACCGTGCACTAGAAACAGTTCGCCAACATGCGAACTCTAACCGGGACTCTGCGGCCTTGCAATTGTCCGCCGGCACATGGCTGGTTCGAGGCGGCAAGGTCGACGAAGCGCGAACCTACCTGGAGCGTGCTGCGGCAGATGGTCAAACCGAATCCCAGGCCCAATTGTTGCTGTCAAGCCTCGACCAACAATCTGGAAACGAGCAAGGCGCTATCCGCAGGTTGGAGGGCATCATCGCCAAGCAGTCCAACAACACCGGAGCCCTAGTTAGACTGGCCATGCTACAGGAGAAGCAAGAAAAGTTCTCAGACGCGGAAAGGAACTACCGCGCTGTGCTCGCCGTCGAGTCCGACAATGTCGCTGTCTTGAACAATTTGGCCTACCTCGTTGCCACCAAGAACGGAAGCCTGGATGAAGCGCTACGGTTGGCTCAGGCTGCTCGCGAGCGCGCGGCTGACGGCAGCCCCGCAACAGGGATGGTTGAGGACACATTGGGATGGGTCCACTATTTGCGCGGAAGCCACGAAGTCGCCGTTTCGACGCTTCGCGGCGCCTCCGAAAAGGCCCCAAAGGTGGCAGTGATCCGCTACCACCTCGCCATGGCGCAGGCTAAGGCCGGCAGGCTGCAAGACGCCAAGGCGTCCTATCAGGCAGGTATTTCGCTAGACTCCACTCTGCCTGAGGCGGATAGCGCAGCTGAACTAGTCCGGTAGCAATCGTCCGACTGACATCCTCATGTCGAAATCTGTGACCGGCCCCGTCTTATCCGCCAAGGATACCTAGAAGGTCTCGGGAGGCACTGGTTGGGCGTCCTATGTCCAGGGCGCTGCGGGGGACGCAGTTGATTGTAGTAGCTGCGCTAGGCGGCGACGGCGAGTCGCGCGTGGCGCAGGTGGGAAACCAGTTGGCATTCAAGCATTTGTCGCGAGGGCGCCCGTTGAAGCTTTCGAGACCGCCTTTCGAATCGCACCAAGCGCGAAACCAGCGCGAACGGAACGCGGGGCCGTTGTCGGTGCGGATCCTGTTGTCGGTGCGGATCCTTGCGGGAACGGTCATCGAGCATACGCTCCAACGCTGCTGTTACGCGGCGTGCCGTCAGCAAGGTGTCGGCCCCAATCGCCAAGCACTCTTGCGTACGAGCGTCGACCACTGTCAGCAATCGCAGCACGCGTCCTGCAGCGGCCGTATCACAGACGAAGTCCAGCGATTAGAATTGATTCGCTCGGTCCAACGCCAGCGGCGTTGGACGGCCAGCCCCTGTTGGCGATAGAGTTGCTCGACCTTCTTATGGTTCACGGCTCGCCTTGCGCGACTGAGCAACGCGCCCAAGCGGCGCTAGCCGCAACCGGGATCTTGCGCCGCCAGCTCGCGCAGCCTCGCGCACAGCTCTTCGGCGCGGTTCGGTAGCTCGCAACTGCGGCGGTCCAGCCACAGCAGCTGGCATGGTCGGCGATTCGGTTTGCGGCCGCCGAGACTCACCGATGAGTCCAACCTCCCTGTATTCCGGATGTTATCCGCGGGGACGCGGCAGCACGTTCTTGACCAGCGGGAGCAGCTTCGCAGCAAGGTCCAAGGCTTCTTTCTCGCCATTGGGCGAATCCTCGACGGTGACTCGCACGATCGCTCCGGATGTACGGTGCTTCATGACCGAATCCCACACCAGGCAAATCTTGGCATAGTATTCTGAAGCGACCACTCGTTCGTAGCTCTGGTACCAATAAAGGACCAGCAATCTGGATTGTCCTCTCTGTATGTAATACCGATTGATCTCAACAGGCTCGCCTGCGAACGGAATCGTGGCTTCGTCGTACTTCCAGATTTCCCAGCCGGTTCCGGGGAGGCAGTTCTTGGGTGAATGCATGGCCTCTCCGGCCTGCTGCATGCTGTAAAAGGCGATAAACAGATCCGCGGATGCCCCATCCTCGCGATAATAGTCACGTTTGAGGTACGAAGTGGCCCGGAGAACTTCCTCTTCCTCCTGGCTCAAACGATTCGCTTCACGGCCTACCCAGTCGCCAACCTCTATCGGGATCGTTTCCAGCGGCTGATACAACTCTTCAGGACTGCGCTGGCCGCTCCACATCACCGTCGCGTAGGTCAGCGCCAACAGGGCCGCCAGAGATCCTGTGCGAACGCTCGATGACATCATTGACTTTCTCCAACCTCTATATTCTTGGGCCTCTCGAACCGGGCCATTACGGTCGCCAGCAAATACATGAAGCCGAAACCGACCAAGAAGACGACCCATCCCGAGAAGGAGTGGAAGAAGCCTTCAGCCAACGCCGGATCTTCCCTCGCAAACAGGGCCGTAATGACGATCCGCAAGACGTTGACTCCAATCGCGACCGGAAACGCCAGAAAAAACAGCAGAAACCGTATCGGCAAGCTACTGCAGATGAAGTATCCCAATACCAACGCCAGCACGCTGAGAGATGAAATGCTCCTCAACCCGCTGCAGGCTTCCGCCACGCCAAGCGAGAGACCGGACAGGTGCATCACGTTGCCATCTCGCAAAATAGCGATGCCCATCATTTCGATGGTATTGCTTGCCACCCAAGAGGCGAACAGTTGCAATGGCGCTGCCAGCTTGTTGTAGACGATCGCCGGGATCGGAACCATCGTCGCGAGCAAGACGAGCTAGAAGGACATCTGCTGCAGGCGCCCGGCGCCCCAGTAAGTCAGTATGATTCCCGCCAGAATAATCACCAGCGAGACTCGAGTAAGAAAAAATTCTGCGCCTAGGCGCCCCAATATATGCACGCCGCAGCCGAAGGCCGCCAGTATCAGTCCTCTGGAGTCAGCGGCGGCGGGTACCGCAAGGATCCGGTCCCGATTCAACCAGGCCACGTAGGCCGCCAAAGGCGGTATCAGCAGTCCATGTGAGTAAGCTTCGTCCGTCCACCAGATATAGGCCATGCCTGGGACGACGTCCCAGTACAGTAACGCGACGAGACCTCCCAGGAGAGCGACCGCGCCCCAGGAGAGCTGGTTCCAGGAGAATGCGATCGGCGCGTCGCCTGTTGCTGCGTCAGACATAGTAGATTCGGCGGCTCCCTCTACCGGCCTCGACCCCAAAGAATGATCTTGACGGTCTGGACGATGATCGCCATGTCGAATAGAAACGAGACATTCTTCAAGTAAAACAGATCGTACTCCAGCTTGCGGATGGCGTCTTCTAGGTTGGAACCGTAGGGGTAACAAACTTGCGCCCAACCTGTAAGCCCAGGCCTAAGGGTATGGCGCTCGTCGTATAGGGGTTCCACCTGAAGTATCTGGCTGACGAACTCAGGGCGCTCGGGCCGGGGACCGATGAAGCTCATGTGTCCCCGTATCACGTTGATGAACTGTGGCAGCTCGTCCAGCCGGTACACCCGTAAGAATCTGCCCACAGATGTGATGCGCGGGTCATCCTCTTGCGCCCACCTGGCGACGCCGTCCACCTCCGCATCCTCTCTCATCGTCCGAAACTTGAGCACCTCGAATAGATGCCCATTCAGGCCTACCCTAGTCTGACGGAATAGGGCCGGACCAGGGGAACTGAGGCGCACTACCGCGGCGACCACCAGCATGGCAGGCAGGATCACAATGAGGCCGACCGTACTGAGCAAGAGATCGGTCATCCTCTTGAACGCCATCGCATAGCCGCTCCTCGAGAAGCCGGTCGAAAACACGAACCACGGCGATTGGACGGTTTCGATCGAAATCTTGCCGGTGATGGCGGCAAGCGTTGCATTGGCGTCTTCCACTCGAACGCCTCGCGTGCGAAGCTTCAGCAATGCGTTCAGCGGCAGGTTTCCTGAGAAAATATTGTCAGAGACAGACACCGTCTGTACGGAGTGTTCTCTGACCAGATCCTCGATGCCGGATGCATCGCCCAGGTAATCTCCCAACAGACCGTCGGGTCTCGAGGCGCTCATGAAGCCGACCACGTGCATGTTGAGATCCGCTCGAAGACTGATTTCTTCCGCCAGGCTGCGGGCGACCTGGTCCGTGCCCAGAACGAGCACGTTCCGTTTCGGCAGGGCGGTGCGCCAAGCAAGATCCGCCAACCAGCGCAGCAAAGTGGTCGCCGCCAAAAGAAAGATCAGCGTCATGGCGAAAACGCTGCGTCCGATACTTAGCTGTGGAGCGGCATAGTAAATCGCCGCAAGGAAAAAGCAGCCAACCCCGGTGGCCTGGGTCAGTCGAAAGAATTGATCAGAGGCGGCAAGCTGGTCCTGGGCGCGGTAAAGCTCGTTGTAGTAGGCGAAACTTGCAAAACGGCGAGGATCGTCAGGCTACGGAGCGTTAGGTCTGGCTGCTGGGTATAGAAGGCAAAGCCTTCAGGATCGGCCCAGAATCGGATCTTGTACCCGAGTATGATCGAACCGACGATTGCCAACGCGTCTCCCACGACGACGAAGCCGGTCTTGCGGGAGACATATTGATCGAAAATCCGGAACATTGCTCCGGGGCATCGCCTCGGATGGAAGGGCGGGCTGGGCGGAGACGACTATCTCCGCTCGACCGGCCTCCACACCAAAGACATTTGCAAGCGATGCAGCGATATGTTTGAGGCAACGCCGCTGAAGGGGCTGACGTACTCGCCGAAATAGTAGTCCGACCGGAATGTCGTGGACGGCGTCAGGCGTCGGCTTAGGCCGGCACTGTACAGGTCCGACGCGAAGTCCCGGCCCAGCTGCTGCTGCGAAGTCAGGTCGAGGTCGACGTCAGAGCGCGAAAATGCCATGCCCGCGTTCGCTCCCCAAGGGCTAAAGCGCGGCTGCCAGGTCCACATCAGGCTAGCCAGCACCGTGCCCACGCGACGCGGATCGGTAGCGTGGGATGTGCCTCAGCAGGGCTTTGGCGGGGCCGCTCCGATGGCTCTTATCGGCGGTGTTCGGGCCAACGGAGCAACGCACGCGAACCAGCAGCTTACGCTGCTAGAGCCTTCACAGAATCTCGCTGTCATCTCCGCTAGTTGGGGCGGCCCGAGCACGGCGGAGTCGGAAGACACCGGCGAAGTGATCGCGACAGAAGAGCTACTTGCCGATACCCAAGCCGAAACCACGGCCAAGGCGAAGCCGAATCTGCCGATCGTCCTGCGATCGACGGGGCAGCGCAGTTCCTTCGGCGGTAAGTCCGCCCAACAATCAGGCGCGGTTGCTCCTACCGCTCTCCCGGACGGCGTTGCCGTCGGCGCCTCCATTGAGCAGCTCCTAGAGAAACTCGGTCGTCCCTACCTGTCGTTCCGCGGTGTTGCCGGGGAAGGCTATACCGATCAGTACGTCTTCCAGTTGGCGGATGGCGCTCACTTGGTGGTTTACGTCCTGGACGGAGCCGTGGCGCACATGACTGTCAGCTGACGCCGGCTCTGCCAGTTCCCCTTGTTTTCGCGTGCTAGTCTAGGTCGATGGCGATGGGGCCGCCGGCCGAGTTGACCTCGCCGGACGGGTCACGTCCCGGCGACGAGCACTCCCGCGTCGTCCGTTCCGCAGGCGTTGTCGGCGCCGCAGTATTCCTCAGCCGTATCACTGGCCTCATCAGAGAAGTCGTTTTCGCGAACTTCTTCGGCGCCAGCTTCGTGTACGACGCGTTTCTGGCGGCCTTTCGAATCCCCAATCTATTCCGCGATCTGTTGGGAGAAGGCGCTCTCTCGGCCGCCTTTGTCTCGGTCTTCTCACAGGAGCTGGAGACGAAAGGCGAGCGTGACGCGCTGCGTCTCTACAACCTGCTGACGACCATTCTCGTCCCCGTAGTAGGGCTCGTTTGCCTGGTCCTGATCCTATTCATGCCGGAGATAGTGGACCTCATGGCGCCCGGCTTTGCGGCAACCCCGGGGAAGCGCGAGCTCACCATCTTGATGGCGCGCATCATGGCCCCGTTTTTGTTGTTCATCGCCTTAGCCGCCCAGGCCATGGGAGCTTTGAACGCGAAGGGCCGGTTTGGAGTCCCCGCTGCCGCCTCAGCCAGCTTCAACGTCGTGTCGGTCGCCGCTGGCCTGGCCATCGGTTACTGGCTGGGACCTGCTCTCAACTTCGAGCCCATCGTGGGCATGGCTTGCGGCGCACTGCTGGGCGGCATGGCTCAATACGCTGTGCAAATCCCCAGTTTACGAGCCGCCAACCTACCTTTCGCTTTCGCCTTCGATCTTCAGAATCCGGCCTTGCGCAAGGTGTCTCGATTGATGCTGCCCGCCGTCGTCGGCGCCGCCGCGGTGCAGGTTAACGTCGTGGTCAATCTGAACTTCGCCTCGCAACTCGTCGACGCCGCGGGCAACGTGCTCGACGGGCCAATTTCTTGGCTCGGCTACTCCTTCCGCTTTATGCAGCTCCCGCTCGGCTTGTTCGGCGTGGCCATCGCCTCCGCTACGTTGCCCGCCATCTCTCGCAGCGCCGCCGCTGGCCGCATGGATGAGTTTCGGGATACCCTTTCGCGCTCGCTGGGCCTGGTATTCCTACTCACCGGTCCCGCCGCCGTGGGCCTCATTGTTCTGCGCGAACCCATCGTCGGCCTGATCTACGAACGAGGTCAATTCACCGCCTACGATACGCAGCAGACCGCTTCCGCATTGACCTACTATTGTGTCGGGCTCGCTGCTTACGCAGCCGTCAAAGTGCTGACGCCCGCTTATTACGCGCTGGGAGATGTGCGCATCCCGATGCTGGTCGCGGCCTTCTCCATCGCGCTCAACTACGGTCTCAACTGGACGTTTATCCATGTACTCGATTGGGGACACTCCGGTCTAGCGCTATCGACATCGCTCGTCGCAGGTCTCAATTTCGTGCTGCTCTTCTGGTTCATGCGCACCAAGACGAACGGACTGCGAGGCCGTCGTCTGGCCAGCAGCTTGCTTCGCATTTCCGCTGCGACAGCCGGCATGGGAGCGGCCTGCTGGGCGGTCTCGCAGGGCCTCATCAACACCCTAGGCAACGGCTTTTGGGGCCGTTTTGGGACGGTTGGCCTCTCGGTTGCGGTCGGCGTCGGCGTACTCTATGGGCTCTGCCTCGTGCTCAAGGTGCCGGAGCTGGAGGGGGCTAGGCGCGCGGTACTCTCTCGAGTCATTCGTACCGGTCGCCGAGCGTAGCGTGTTAGAATGGCCCGACGTACGTAGATGGCTTCATACCTTGATCTAATTCGTGAAATTCAGAAGCTTGACGAAAACCTCGATCATCTGGAAGAAGAAATAGGACGTCTCCCCAAGCACGTCGAGGAAATCGAGAAAAAGCTCGAAGATCACAAAGCGCAGCTCGCCGCCGAAAAGCATGGCCTAGAGCTTAACGAGAAGGAGCGCCGCCGCCTAGAAGGCGAAGTTGCTCTCGCTCAGGAGAAATCCACCCGGCTTACCGAGCAGATCGCCGAAGTCAAAACCAACGATCAGTATCGTGCTCTGCGCAACGAGATCTCCTTCGCTAAGAAAGAGATCCGCACCGCTGAAGATCAGATCATCGATCGCATGGAAGAGACCGAAGCCTTGGTAGCAAAAGTTACCGCCGCCGAGCTTGCTCTCGCCGAAGAAAGTGTCGGCGTCGCCAAGGAAGTTGCCGAAGTCGAAAAGGTCGTCGACGGCGACCGCCAGAAACTCGCCGCCTCACGCATCGAACGGGAGCAGGTCGCCGCGCAGGTTTCGCCCCGCCTGCTTCGCGCCTATCAGCGCGTTCGCCGCAAGTTGAAAGAGCGGGCCGTCTCCGCTGCCGTCGGCGGCCGTTGCAGCTCCTGCAACATGGTTCTACGCCAGCAGTTGCTCCAGCAGCTGCGCCGCAGCACGGACGAGGACGTCATCACCTGCGAGTTCTGCGGCTGCATTCTATACGTTCCGGAGCTGGAAACAGTCCCGACCGAAGATCCCGTCAGCGAGCAGCAGTAAGCCGCCTCCGAAGGCATCGGCAATCACGATGTCAAATCCACTCACGATCCTCGACGAAGACGAGCAATATTTCTTCGATACGGTGTTGCGCTTCGCCGACGAAGAAATCGCTCCGCACGTCCGCGCGATGGACGCCGAAAGCCGTTTTCGTCCGGAGTTAATTCAGCGCCTTTTCGAACTCGGCCTGATGGGCGTCAGCATCCCGGAACGTTATGGCGGCCAAGACGGTTCGTTCTTCATGTCCGTGCTGGCCGTTCAAGCCTTGTCGCGCGTGGACGCCTCCGCGGGCGTGATCGTCGACGTCCAGAACACCCTCGTCAACAACGCTCTGCTGCGCTGGGGTACCGATTCGCAGAAGCAACTTCTGCTGCCGAAAATGGCGTCCGCGTGGGTCGGCTCGTACGCCCTGAGTGAGGCGGACTCCGGCAGCGACGCCTTCGGATTGCAGACCCGCGCGAAAGATGAGGGCGACTACTTCTCACTGACTGGCCGTAAGTTGTGGATTACTAACGCGGCTGAGTCCGAGTTGTTCATCGTCTTCGCCACCGTCGACCCCGAGGCGGGCTATCGCGGCGTCACGGCGTTCCTGGTGGAGCGGCCCTTCCCCGGCTTTGCAGTCGGCCGCAAAGAAGACAAGCTGGGCATCCGCGCTTCTTCCACCTGCGAGCTCATTCTCGACGGCTGCCGGGTCCCTCGCGAGAACGTGCTCGGCGAAGTTGGCAAGGGCTACAAGATCGCCATCGAGACTATCAACGAGGGGCGCATCGCCATCGGCGCTCAAATGCTCGGCCTGGCCGAAGCGGCGCTGGCCTACGCCATCGGCCACATCAAACAACGCAAGCAGTTCGGCCAACGCATCGCCGACTTCCAAGCCGTGCAGCATCAGGTCGCCCAGGCCGCCGTCGAAATCGAAGCCGCGCGTCTGTTGGTCTACAACGCAGCGCGCCTCAAGGACGGGGGCAAGTCATTCATCAAAGAGGCTGCCATGGCCAAGCTCTACGCATCCGAGCTCGCCGTGCGCACCGCCGCCTTGTCCGTCGATCTGCATGGCGGAGTCGGTTTCACAAAAGACTATCCAGTCGAAAAGCTCTACCGCGACGCCAAAATCGGGACCATCTACGAAGGCTCATCAAACATGCAGTTGCAGACGATCGCCAAACAGATCCTCTCGCTCTAGCGCCAGTTCGGGGCTTCCCAGATCGCTTCCACCGCTTCTTGCACCTGGCGGATCAGCGCTTTGCTGTCGCTATTCGCCATTTGGTCGGTCGAGATCGGATCGCCGATTCGTAACTCAGCTCGCCCCGGACGCAGATGAGAGGAGCCTCGCGGCAGAATCCGACTCGTTCCTACAATCGCCATCGGCACGATCGGCGCCCCGGCTCGAATAGCGATGTGCGCCGCGCCCGGCTTGAACGGCTGCGGCGGTTGACCTGGATGCCGCCTGCCTCCTTCGGGGAACAGCACAATCGATGTTCCCGTGCGAATGCGGTCCGCCGCAGCCTGGATGTTCTTGACCGCCTCGCGCGGGTTTTCGCGATTCACCGGCAAATGTCCCGCACGGCCCAAGTGCCAGCCGAGGAAGGGAATCCGCCAGAGCTTGTGACGCGCCAGGATGCGAAACTCCCGCGGCATCGAGGCGAACGTCAACGGCGTATCGATCAGGCTGAAGTGGTTCGAACAGAACACGTACGGCTGCTTCGGATCGAGCCGCTCGGCGCCAATCACGTCCACTCGAACCAGGCAGATCTTGAGCAGCATCTTGGCCCAGGTGACCGCAACTCTGTGTTGCAGCCGTCCCGTCGCGTCGAAGATCGACGAGAACATCGACACCGTGCCCATGAACACCGTCGCCACGCCGATCAGCGGACACATCCACAGCACCGAGCGGGCCTGACCGAACAACTCACGCATGGCTGCCGCTCCGGGCCAACAGCAGATCACGCGCCTCGCCTGCCAAGAAGATCGAACCCGATATCACGACGAGTCGGTTCGGCGCGCAGTCTCGCGATGCGAGCTCCCAAGCTTCGGCGACCGTCGACGCACTCTCAACAGAACCCGCATAGCTGCCAATCGCGTCCCGTAATTCCACAGCAGTCGCTGCCCGCGATACCGCCGCCTGCGTCAAGATCACTCGTTCCGCCAAAGGAAATAGAATCCTCGCCACCTCGCCGTAAGCCTTGTCCTTCGACGCTCCGAACACGAGCGTGATGCGCCGGTCCGCGCAAAAGTCCCCCAAGTATCGCGCCAACGACGCAGCGCCTGCCGGGTTGTGGGCTGAGTCCAGCAACACTTCAGGCTCGCTGCCGAGCCACTCCAGCCGAGCAGGCCATTCGACTGACTCCAGCCCGCTTTCGATGGCCTCAGCGGATACGCCCACAGCATCGAGCGCCGCGATGGCCGTTACGGCATTCTCGATCTGGTGTTCCCCGGGTAGCGCCAGCAACGCGTTCACACATTTGCCGACAGGGCCATCAACCAAGATCCGGTACCGTCCGCGCGAATCGGCGGAATTCTTGCGCACCCGCCAGACTTGGTCAGCCCACACGATAGATTCGCAAACCCTCCCACGCTCCGCTAAAACTTGGGCTGCCTGCGGCTTCTGACGGGAGAAAACCGCCTTCGATCCCGCCTTCAAGATGCCTGCCTTTTCCCCCGCAATGCTCGCCAGGTCGTGACCCAGCTGCTCTTGGTGGTCGAACGAGATCGGCGTTATCACCGCCAATTCAGACTCGACGACATTAGTCGCGTCAAGCCTGCCGCCCAGGCCGGTCTCCATGACGGCCCATTCGACGCCGGCGTCTCTAAAAGCGCACAAGGCAATCGCCGTTGCCGCTTCGAACAAGGTTGCCAATAACTGGTCGTTCGACTCCGCGGCCATCGCCTCGACGCCTTGCTTGACGTGAGCAACGATGTCGGCAAACTTCTGCTGTTCAATCAGTTGGCCGTTGATCTTGTACCTTTCCGTGAACTCGACCAGGTGCGGCGAAGAGTGGAATCCGACCGTCTTGCCCTCTGCCCGAAGTCCGGCGTCGATCATGGCGCAGACCGACCCCTTGCCATTCGTCCCCGCGACGTGAATGATGCGCAACGCGCGGTCCGGGCGGCCCAGCAGTTCAACCAGCCGGGTGACGCGCTCCAATCCATAACGTTGTCCCCGCGCCCCGAGCAGCGAGAGCAGGTAGTCCGTCGACTGCTCGTAGGTCATTGAATCGGGCCGCAGAAGAAATCAAACGCTCGCGCGACAAAGGCCTTTTGATCGGCGCGCGGCACCACCGCATCCAGCATGCCGTGCTCTACCAAAAACTCCGAGCGTTGGAAGCCCTTGGGAAGCTTCTGGCGAATAGTCTGCTCGATGACCCGCGGCCCCGCGAAGCCGATCAACGCACCCGGTTCGGCGATGTTCAGGTCGCCGAGCATCGCGAAACTCGCCGTCACTCCACCCGTCGTCGGGTCGGTGAGGACGCTGATGTAAGGCAGCTTCGCGCCCGCCAGCCGAGTGAGCGCGCTCGCAATCTTGGCCATCTGCACCAAACTAACCATGCCCTCCATCATCCGTGCGCCGCCAGAAGCGGAAATGACGATTAGCGGCGCGTTCTTGCCTATCGCGCGTTCCACCCCGCGCGTAATCTTCTCTCCGACCACAGCGCCCATGCTGCCGCCGATGAAGCTGTATTCCATGGCACAGATGATTACCGTCCGGCCGAGTACCTGGCCTTCGGCCGAAACGACTGCATCTTGGAGGCCGGTCTTGGCCATAGCCGCCTCAAGCCGTTCGTGATAGGGCTTTTGGTCCACGAACTGCAGCGGATCGGTCGACCGCAGGCTCGTGTCTAACTCTTCCCAAGTCTCGTTATCGAAGAAGGCCCGCAACCGGTCGCGGGCGCCGATCTTGAAGTGGAAGCCGCACCTATTGCAGACGTAAGCGGCCGCTTCGAGGTCCTTTTTCCAGATGATTGCGCCGCAGGAGTCGCATTTGAACCAAAGGCCTTCGGTGCGTACCTTGCTCTGATCGTTTCCGTCGCCGGAATCCTTGCGGAACCACGCCATAGATGACTCGGGGAAGTCCTTGTGTACAAAGCCGATGCGCGTTTCAGCGCCGCAACAGTAGACCCCGCCATGATACCACTCCGCGACATCCAATCCCCTCCTGCGGCGACCCGCCAAACCGCCGAAACAAGACTTTTGGGCCTATCGACGTACGAACTCGACGACTAAGCTTGGCTCTGCGACGATAAGCTGAAGACAATGCGTTCGTTGCTGCTAGGACTCTTGTTGCTGTACGCCCCCGCCGACGCCTCGGCGCAGGCGACCATCGCAGACGGCTACCACGCCCTGTACAACCTGCAGTTCGACGATGCGCATCGCATCTTCGACGCACGGCAGCGGACCCATCCCGACGATTCTTTTGCGGCGGTCTCGGATGCTGCCGCGTATTTGTTCAGCGAATTCGACCGGCTGCACATCCTGGAGATGGAGTTCTTCCTCGACGATCGTGAATGGGACAACAAGCCGTCGGGCGACCCCGACCTAAAGACTAAGTTTGAGCAGGCGTTGACCAAGGGCGAGCGTCTCGCGGATGCCGCCTTGGCGCGCTCGCCCAAGGATAAGGAGGCGCTGTTCGCCAAGGCGATGGCGCAGGGACTTCGCTCGGACTACCTGGGCTTGGTTGAGGGGCGCTACATGGCCAGTCTCAAAGCGATGAAGGCGGGGCGCATCCACGCCGAGCAGTTGCTGCAGATCGATCCGCTGTACGGCGACGCTTACTTGGCTATCGGCATTGAAAACTACATCCTGAGTCAGAAGCCGATGCCGGTGCGCTGGCTGCTCAGAGCCTACGGGTCAGAAACCGATGCAGCACGAGGCATCGAGAACGTGCGGCTTTGCATCGAGCATGGTTTGTACATGAAGCCCTTCGCCAGCCTCATGCTGGCCGTAGCCGCCGTGCGCGACAAGCAGTTCGATCGCGCGAGAGAACTACTCCACGCCCTAGCCAAGGAATTCCCGCGGAACCCGCTCTACTCCGAGCAAGCCGACCGCCTGCCCAAGTAGCGATCCTGCGCGGTTGATGAGCGCGTAGCTGCGGCGGATTGTGCTACCGTCGCCGCAAGGCCGAAAGCAACGCGGCCGAAATCGAGCAAGCTGTAGCCTATGGACAGCGATTCCTATTTCTCTGTCCAAGGCTCTTGGAGAGAGAATCATGCCATCATTTATACCTTCTAATTTCACGAAACTCTGCTTCGCTTTTGCCTTGGGATTTGTTCTGCTGATCCCGGCGCAGGTCACCGCACAGATATTTGTCGGCGCAGGCACCGGCGGATCGGACGACATTTTCCGGTTAGATGATGAAGCGAACGTCGTTAATCTCACCAAGTCCCAGGGCGACGATTATGATCCCCACCAGTCGCCCGACGGCAACTGCATCGTCTTTACCTCCGATAGAGACGGCTTTCCACGACTCTATCTCATGGATGCCAACGGCGACAATCAAAGACCGCTGACCCCGCTGATGAGTGGCGTCGAGGAGTTTGAACCGGAGTTTTCCAGTGACAGCGCCCGCATTGCGTTCGTACACAAGGAAGCGGGCAAGACCAGCGTTTGGACGACTAATAAGGATGGTTCTGACCGCAAACGGCTCACGCCGGTCGGGCCTTTTCAATACATACGGCCTCGGTGGCAGCCGGGGAGCAGAGACATCCTGTTTAATTGCCGAGAGGACGACGACGATGATCTGAGTGTGCAACCTGGGCGAAATCAGTCCATTGGGCACACCAGGAACGTCATCTTGTGGGACGACAGCATGGTGTTCAATCTCCTTCTCCTACAGAGTTAGGTCGACAACTACGACGCTGAATGGTCCCCTGACGGATCGAAGATCGCGTTGACCTTTCAGGATGGAGAAGGCTCCGGGATCGTAGTCGTGGACGTCGGCGCCCAAGGGTCGCAATTCGTCACCAGCGGTGAAGTTGACTCCAACTCTTCTTGGGTAGGGAACAACACTGTCGCGTTTGAGCGAATGACCGGAGGCAATACCGAGATCTTCACCGTCAACGCAGACGGGACTGGCGTCGCGAACCTCAGCAACAATCCGGCGGAAGACACGAATCCGGTTGGTTGGGAAGAGGGCGCTGCTGCGGCTCTGCAGCCCGTTCTGTTTCGAGGAGACAAAGCGCAAACGGCGCCTCAAGTCTTGTTCATTTCCGACCGCGACGGCAATGACGACATTTTCGTGATGAACTCCGACGGCAGCGGGCAGGGCAATCTGACGAATACGCCAGAAGACGAATCCGACCCGCAGTTCTTCATCACTCCGCCGCCGGCAGGCGGGCCCGAGATCGCGGCAGGCGGCGTCGTGATGGCCAACCTCTTGCCGACGGTGAACGAGGTTTCGCCGCTCTCGATCATCAGCGTCTTCGGGAAGAACTTCGCTACCGATACGATCCTCTTCCCGACCCTAGACGGCGGTGGCGATCTCGATCGCATCTTGGGAGGCACGTGCCTAGAGATGAACGGCGAGCGCTTGCCAATTTTCGCGGTGACACCCGGGCAGATCAATGCCCAAGCGTCCGGTACACAGGCGCTAGGGCCGGCGAGCTTCACCGTCATCACCGATTGCGATACGCAAAGTGCGCTGCGCAGCGCACCGGCACGAGCACTATCGCCCGCGCCGCAAGCTCTAAGTAGCGAAGTGGAGATGGCTACGGTCGAAGCGGCCACGCCCGTCTTTTTCATCTTCGACCCGGTCGCCAGCGACGGCTTCATCGCGGCGCGCTTCAATGCGACCGAAAGCCAAGCGCCGGTTCCCGTGGCCCCGGTCTAGAAATTCCCGAACGATGATTTTGGACCCTCGCGTCCAGCGCAGCCGGGAGACATCGTTCTGCTCTTCGGTACAGGTTGGGGCGAGACAGATCCATCCTTCGAGACAGGGGAACTCGCAACCGGCGCCGCTCAAGTGTTGCCCGGATCCAGCGCCATGGTGAGCTTCGGCGGGGTCATCATGGATCCGGCGGACGTCTTGTATGTTGGCGTGACGCCCGGGTCGGCGGGTCTCTACCAGCTCGCCATTCGCATTCCCGAAGGCGCTCAGTCCGGAAATAACCAGGTCGTTCTCACGGTCTACGGCAAGTCGACGCCCGTCGGGCCCGTGGTCCCGGTGGCGGCGCCTTAAGTCCTGAATCGGCGAGTCCGCGGCGGCTGCGCTATTCCTTCGGGAAAGCACCAGCGCCAGGACTCGCCAAACCCTCCATCAAGCCGCGTTCCAAACGATGAAATCCTTGTCCTTGTAGCCCCTCGTGCGTGCGCACACTTCAAACCCTTCGCGACTGCCGTCATCGTTCGTGTTGCCTTCGATCGTGTCGAACGCGTCGGGACCAGAGCGCGTCACGACCCCGGCATGAGTCCGATCCGTCGCGCTACGTCTGACTAGAAAGAATGAGCCCGCCGGTATCGCCCCGCGCATGACGTCCCGTTCGCCGACGAACAGGCCCGTATCCTTAGCCTGCGCGGCCAGCGAATCGCACGAGAACGATCCAGCGATGGGCATTGGCCGCTCCAGTTTTTGCCGCGCCTGTTCCAGCAAGAAGCCCACAAACCCGGCGCACCACGCCCAGGTAGCGCCGTCGTTGCCCTTCATGTACAGCCTCACCCACGGACCGCAGTTCTGCCCCCCGGTCTCGATCGGGTGCTCGCGAAGGTGGCGATTTCCGGCCGCCACAATCATCGCCCCCAGCGTGGCCCGCCCACGCCGCGGATGCCGTAGCGTGCGCACCATCGGAGCCACCAGTTCGCCGAATGTCGCATCGTCCAGGCGCCCGGTCGTCGGCAGTCGGACACTCGCTTGAAAGCGGCCGACCGCCTGCGCGGTAACAGGGCCGAAGTCGCTGTCGACAACAACACCGAAGCCCCGTATGTTCAGCCACTCTTGCAGTCGCTGCACGGCCATTCCTCTGTTGCCGATCCCGAGAGGATTCTTTAGTTCAATCTAGTCGCGGATCCAACCGGAGAGTTCATGGGAATCTGATTCGAATAGGTGCATGTGTTCCTCGATTGCGTAAAAGCCAGATCGTCTCCAGAATAGCGGGCGCCTGCAAGTCCGACGAACGTGAGACCGCCCAAAGATCCTACAATGCTCTTCAACATGACCTCTCGCCTGTGCCTGGTTGTTCTACTCGCATCCCTGCTGGGCTGCTCTTCCTCCGCTCCCGAGCAAGCCGCGACTCGACCGAACATCGTCATCCTCCTAGTAGACGACTGGGGCTGGAGCGACGCCAGTTGCCTAGGCAGCGATCTCTACGAAACGCCCAACATCGACGCGCTTGCCGAAGCGGGTATGCGTTTCACCACAAGTTACGCGGCTTGCACGGTCTGCTCTCCGACCCGCGCGGCGATGTTGACCGGACAATATCCAGGGCGAACCCACGTCACCGACTGGATTCGCGGCCACGACCGTCCCGACGCCAAACTGCTGCCGCCCGAATGGACGATGAAGATCGAGGAGCGCCACACCACACTAGCCGAGGCTCTGCGCGCCGAGGGCTATCACACAGCGACCGTCGGCAAATGGCACCTGCAGCCCACCGGCGACCCAGACCAGGACGACTATATCCCCGAGAAGCACGGCTTTGACATCAACATCGCCGGCAATCAGTGGGGACAGCCGCCCAGCTACCACTACCCCTACCGCCGCGACCGCGCCGACCACACGCTGGGGCCGATGCCGCCGGGCGGGGAAGAGGGTGAGTATCTGACCGACCGACTGACCGAGGAAGCGTTGAAGATTGTCGATGGCTGGCAGGACGATCCCTTCTTCCTCTACTTGCCTTACTTCGTAGTCCACACGCCGATTCAAGCGACGGACGAAGATGCCGCGCCGTTCGAGGGACGCGTTAAGCCAGGCATGAAGCACACCGACGCCGAGTACGCCGGAATGCTCGCGGCGCTCGATCGCAGCGTCGGTCGTATTCGAGCGCACCTGGAGGAATTGGGCATCGCCGATAACACCGTGATCCTGTTGACCGGCGACAACGGCGGGCTCGACCGCAACGGCACCGGGCGCCCCACCGAGAACGCACCTCTCCGCGAGGGTAAGGGCTCCGCCTATGAGGGCGGCGTGCGCGTTCCGGGCATCGTCTATTGGCCCGGCGTCACGCGGGCCGGCTCAGTGAGCAACGAGCCGATCATCACGGTCGATTACTATCCGACCGTGCTCGACATCCTGGGCATCTCGGGCGACCCCGAGCACAACGCCAAGGTCGACGGGGTTTCCCTAACTCCGCTCCTTCGCGATCCCTCAGCGTCGTTGACGCGTACGGAGCTCTATTGGCACTATCCGCACTATCACCCAGGGGGCGCCACGCCATACTCCGCGATTCGCGACGGCGACCTACGGCTTGTCGAGTTCTATGAAGACGGACGCGCCGAGCTGTACGATCTCTCCAACGACATCGGCGAGGAGCACGACCTAGCGACAGCGATGCCCGAGAAGGTTGAAGAACTAAAAGCGAAGCTCATTACCTGGCGCGAGAAAGTGACCGCACAACCGCCCAGGCCGAACCCGGCGTATCGGGGCGAGTAATACCGCGTTCTCAAGAATCATCCGCCGCCTCGCCGCTATTATTCCCCTTTCCTCAATCCTCTAGAGACCCGAGCCCAGCCGCGTAAGCGGCGGATTTTCTTGTTTAACAGCAAGAAATCCAGCGAACGTCAGTACATTCCCTCCGCGCGCTTGTCCAAGTGGCCACCGTCAGGGACCGATCTCTTCGCCAACCGTCCTGCCCACAGGCCCCCCTCCTCAGCGCCCAGAACTTGTTACGTAGAAAGCGATTGACATCGTCTGAATTACAATATACACTAACCTCGCCAAAAACTGATATATCAGACAAATCGTCTAACTATGTTGCAGGCCCGCAACCACGCTCTGTACTCGCTGATAGGGCTTGCGGATGTCTTGGTCTGGGGTCCGAACCGTGTGGGTTCGGTGAGGAGGTTTGGAGAACATGGGAGCGATACCGATGGATGGAAGCTCTGGCCGAATCAGAGTGCAGCGCAGGTCCACGGACCTGAGCCGCTTCATAAGCGCTAAATGGGCGCGACTAGCATTGCTTCTTCCGCTTCTGGCAGTCTTCGCGATTGCCCAGGATACGGGAAGAATCTCAGGCGTTGTGCAGGACGCTAGCGGCGCCGTAATTCCGGGGGTGACCGTCACCGCCCTGGAAGCCCAGACTGGGCTATCGCGCACCGCCGAAACAAATGAGACCGGGGCCTACTCGTTTCCGGCGTTGCGTCCGACGGAATATAGCGTCCGGGCCGAAACCACCGGCTTCCAGACGTCTAATCAAACCGGCGTGGTCCTGGACGCTAGCGCTAATATGACGCTTAACTTTACGCTGCAGATTGGCGAACTCACCGAAGTCATCGAGGTTGAGTCTCAAGCTGTCGCCGTGAATACGACTAGTTCGGAGTTGAGCGAGGTCGTCGACCGGGCTCGCATCATCGAACTGCCCTTAAACGGGCGCGATGTCGCCAAACTCGCCAATACGGTCACCGGCGTGATCATGAGCAACATCAGCGGCGAATCCGCCAAGGCGATCCCAGGCGCACTGGAGATTTCGGCCAACGGTACGCCCGGCGGTCGACAAACCGCCTACAAGCTGGACGGAGCCAACAACACCGACTTCTACTTCCAGCGCAACATGAGCTTTCCGAATCCGGACGCTGTTCAAGAGTTCTCGATCCAGACCAGCAACTATTCGGCGACAACCGGCAACAACGCCGGCGCTTCCGTCAACGTAGTGACGCGCTCGGGAACCAACGAATGGCACGGCGGCGTTTTTGAATTCGTGCGCAACCGCGTTTTCAATGCGCGCAACACTTTCGCGGCGGATCGCGACCAACTCAAGCGCAACGAATTCGGCGGCCACCTCGGCGGACCGATCATCAGGAACAAGTCGTTCTTCTTCGCCAGTTGGCAACAGCGCCAGCTGCGCGATGTCCGCAGCGCCATTACCGCATTCGCGCCCACGACTGCCATGCAGGCGGGCGACTTCGGAAGTTGCGGGGTGAACTGCGACCGCGAAACGCCGGTAGATCCCCTGACGGGGGTTCCATTTGCGAACAAGCAGATCCCTATCAGCCGTTTTGACCCCGCTGCAGTGAAAGTGGCCAGCTTAATGCCTACCCTGGGCGGCGACGGATTCACCGTAATTCCGAGGCCCTCCAAGCAAGATACGAACCAGTTCGTTACGCGTATCGATCACATGTTGACCGATAACGATCGTCTGACCGGCCGCTACTTTGTCGATCATTTCGACAACGCCGGCAATTTTGACTCAAGCAATATCTTGACCTACCGCGGTCCGGTGATTGCCGCCCGTGTGCGCGTGCAGAACCTGATGGTCGGCTGGCAGAAAACGTTTAGTCCGACCGTGCTGAATGACGTCAAATTTTCCTACCAACGCATGCATGCGGCCCGCGGCCCGTACTTCGACGGCGTGCCGAGCATGAGTTCACTTGGCGTTCGGTTGCCGCTCGAAGCGACGCTGCCGTCAATCTCCCAGATCGAAGTCGCCGGCTTTTGGAGACTCGGCGACAATCTAGAGGCGATCTTCGCCCGCAACGGTTATCAACTCGCCGACGCGGCCAGCGTAATCAAGGGCAACCATACGATTCAATTCGGCGGCGAGATCTCCCACCAACGGGTCGATATCACAAACGAGTACCGCCGGAACGGCCACTTCATCTTCCGCGGCAACGCTTCGGGATCCGCACAAGCCGATTTCTTCCTCGGCGCCATCGATTCGTTCGATCACGGAACGGGCGAATACAAGAACTTCCGGGCCAACTATCTAGCGCTCTACATCCAGGACGACTGGAAGGTCAATTCACGACTAACGCTCAATCTGGGTATGCGCTACGAACCGACTCCTGCTTGGCACGACACGGTCGGGCGCTTCCAGCAATTCAAAATTTCGGACTACGAGAACGGCGTACAGAGCGGTAGATTCGAGAACGCCCCTCCAGGGCTGCTTTACCGCGGCGATCCCGGCGTGCCCAAGGATGGAGCTGATCCAGATAGAGACAACTTCGGCGGACGTTTCGGCTTCGCCTATGCGCTAACCTCCGACGGCAAGACCAGCATACGCGGCGGCGCCGGCATGTTCTACGACCAGCACTTGCAGGGCGATTTCAACAACGGCGGCGTCAATGGCGCCCCGTGGAGCCTTCGCCTTAGCGTGACGCGACCAGAAGGTCCGTTCTCGGATCCTTATCGCGGACGCGACGACTTCGACGGAATTACGGTCGACCAGATCGGCGCCGCCGATGCGGTCTTCCCGACGCCGGTGCTTGCGACGACCTACGACGGCCGTCAAGATACGCCGTTGCAATACAACTGGAACATGACCCTAGAGCGCGAAGTCATGCCCCAGTGGGTAGCTCGCGCCGCCTACGTCGGATCGGCCTCCAACTTCGGTCGCCAGGACTACCAACTCAACGCGGCTCAGCCATTCGTAGGGGCCACGACGCGGTCAACTGACGCGCGTCGGCCCTTCGCTCCCCTGCTGGGCAGAGTCACGCAATTCACCGAGGACCGCCATTCCAGCTATCACTCGATGCAGTTGACTCTAATCAAGCGTTTCTCCAAGGGAGTCACCTTCCGCGGCGCCTATACTTGGTCGAAGGCGCTGGGCAACTACGCAGCAGAGGTCGTGCCCTGGTTCCTGCCCGGCGCCGAATCCTACCGTAGAGGTCCGCTCGATATCGATCACCGCCATCGCGCCGTCATGTCTTGGGTTTGGGAACTGCCCACGGTCGATTCAGAAAACGCGTTCATCAAGCATGTCGTCAATGGCTGGCAGTGGACCGGTCTCGCCGACTTCCAAACCGGTCAACCGCTCACCTTCACCAGCGGCCGCGATAACTCGCTAACCGGCATCGGCAGAGATCGCGCGCTTCTGACCGGCGCGCCGCTCGAAGCGCCCTCCGGCGCCGACAAACGTGTCGGGTTCAATTCTGCGGCTTTCGCACGCAACGATCTCAACACCTTTGGCGACGCCGGGGTCGGCATCATGACTGGCCCCAGCCAGTACTCCTGGAACATGGGCTTGTTCAAGAATTTCCAAGTGACTGAAAGATTGAACGTTCAGCTCCGCTCGGAATACTTCAATATCTTTAACCAAACGAACTTTGCCAACCCGAACACCAACGCTTCCAGCGGCGGCTTCGGAAACATCACCAGGACGCACCCCTTCGCTGGAGATCCTCGGATCATCCAGTTTGGCTTGAAGGTGCGGTTCTAAACTCTTAACCAACTCAACAGCGCCTGCGCCCGCTTTACTGCGGGCCAGGCGCTTTTTCTTTTTAGGGGCCCGCCCGGGGGAGGACAGGGGCAAGACCTTGAACCCCTCTCCATAAAATTAGGACCCCCATGCTACAACTGAATCAGAAGATCCTTGGCTAGGCGAGATACGGCCAGGGGCTCCACTGCAGTGGG
>JAQCLD010000064.1 GCA_027592785.1 Acidobacteriota bacterium | reverse complement strand
GGCTCGCTTCAATGCGGTCAAGCTGACCAAGAATTAGCTCTTGGACAACTCCTTCTCCATCTCGGCAGCGGCTTCCTGGATCTTGGCGATATCTTCCAGCGACCGTTCTTGGTCATGTTTGACCATGGCCATCGTCCGTGAGGTGCCGTCGGGCAGCCGATCCTCGACTTGCGATTTCGGTGTGCGCGGGTTGCTCAGACTGACCTGTCCGATGGCTATTTGCGGGGCTACCAGGAGTCCGAGAAACAGGGTGAGGGAGAGCAGGCGCTTCACGGGCTCATGATAGGCCGCGACGCAGCGGATGTACAGCGAACTTCCGCTGCGTTACCGCCGTTCGGATTGCTATAATTCGCTCTTCGAAAAAGCGGCAGGATCGGGCAGACAGATCGCGCGACGTGTGCGACGCTAGAGTCATCCGAGCCCGAGAAGGAGAATAAGCCTCTATGGCCTACATCATCGCGGAACCTTGCATCGGCACCAAAGACACGGCCTGCGTAGACGCATGCCCTGTCGATTGCATTCATCCCAAGTCAGATGCCGACAATTTTGAGGTAGCCGAAATGCTCTACATCGATCCTGAGGAGTGCATTGATTGCGGCGCTTGCGTTCCCGTGTGTCCCGTTTCGGCCATCTTCGCTGAAGAAGATCTGCCCGAGAAATGGAACGAGTACGTCGAGAAGAACGCTGAGCACTTTAAGGACTGATTGAGCGTCAGTTCGACTTGAACGAACAAAGGCCCGCAGCGCATAAGCGTTGCGGGCCTTTTTGAATCCAACTGCAGCAAGCTACTGTTGGCGGTGAACTTTGTGGCAGGTGCGGCAGCCTTGGCCCATTTCGCCGGCAGCGGCGGTCCAGGCTTCGGCGTTCTTGCTCTTGGAAGCAGCCATCAGAGACGTGGCTCCAGCGGTCAGACGCTGTGCGCCGTCCGTCCAAGCTTCGTCCTTGGGGCGGTCACCCATTTGCAGTACTTGACCGACTTCGGCCAGGATTGCTGCGGTAGCCGCTGAGGCGGCCCAGTCTTCATCGCTCATAGGCCCGCCTGCCTTTCTCATCGCTCCGATCTCCCCGTTGCTGGGGCGGACAATCTTGGACATGAGATCGTGAGCTGAAGCCTTAGCTTCATAGGCTGGCTGTTGGGCGAAGGTCATGCCGCAAACGGCGAGGATGGCGATAGCCATCCCAAAAAACGTTTTCATTGCGAGGACTCCTCCTTGTCAGTCGGCGCGGTAGAATTCCTCGCCGTTAATATGCTTCGACATTATATAACCCTTCCTTGGTCCCTACGTGACGGAGCGCACGCTCGAAGGTCTCCGGCCCGTCCTCTCCACGGGAGCGAGTTCCTCGAAACGGGCGCTTTCGGCATTCTAGGATTCCGAATGCCAATCGCGAAATGCGTGCAAGAACTCGTCCATCGTTTCTGGCTGCATCTTCTCGACAGACAGAGATCCGACCGATTCAATCGTGATTCTCATCTGATCCAGATAGCGCTCACAGCCGTCGCATTCTCTTAAGTGCTTTTCGAAGCGCGCTTTATCAGCTGGAGACAACGCGTCCTCCAGGTAGTCGCTAACAAGTTCGACGAACTCACGGCAAACCAGCTCTTTCGGATTCACTTGACGCCCTCCTCATGTTTGGCCAACGCCTTACGGACCTTGCTGCGCGCCCGGTGCAGCAGGACCCTTTGATTAGCGCTCGAGAGTGCCAAGATGTCGCAGATCTCTTCTGAGCGAAATCCCTCCACGTCATGCAATTGCAGCACCGCGCGTTGGGCCGCTGGCAGCGCGCTGGCTGCCTGCGCGAGCACCTCTTGAGTCTCCTTTGACAGCAGCTGGCTTTCGGGCGACGAAGCCCAGTTGCTTGGGCTCTGAATCCATTTGCCCTCTGCCGTGAATTGGCCGGCTGGGACGCTCGGTTCGGTCTCGGGGAAGACCGCATCCTGCTCAGAGAACAGAGCCTTGCGGCGGCTTTCTCCGGTTACGGCCGATCTCGCCCGATTCATCAAGATGCGATAAATCCAGGTCTTCAGCGACGACCGTCCTTCAAAACCTGAGAGTCCCCGCAGCACCCCCAGCCAGGTCTCCTGGACGACATCCTCGGCGACGGAGCGGTTGCCAATGACAGTCAGGGCCAATCGCAACATAGAACCGTAATTCTTCTGGACGAGGCCGCGAAACGCCTGCTCGTCGCCTGCCTGCAGCGATTCCACGAGCCGCTGGTCTTGCACCGTTGGCGCCGGACACTCGTCGCTGGGTCGCAGATTCGTCTTGCTGCTCAGGAATCAGCCTCTTCGTAGTGGGGACCGATTCCGCGTGGCGTCAGCCTCCAAGAAACTTGTACGACCGAGTGTAACAACTCGCCTGGTTGCCGGACTGTTCAACTGCGGGCCCCGATTCGGCCGGCCCGCCCCGATCAAGGAGTAAGAATGTTTCAAAGAATCAGGTTCCGTAGCTTGGCTGGGCTGGCGATGACCGCCCTGCTGATGACTCTCTTCGTGCCGCTGGCCTCAGCTCAGTACCCACCGAAACCGCAGTTCAACGACCAAGGGCAAATGATCCGGCCGGAAGGCTATCGGCAGTGGGTCTACGTGGGGACGCCGATTACGCCCAACGACATGAATCCGCCCGCGGCCAGCTTCCCCGACTTTCACAACGTTTACATCCATCCGGCGGACTACGAACACCTTCGGCAGACCGGCCAGTTTCCGGATGGAACCGTGCTCATCAAAGAACTTGTCTCGGTGGGCTCCAAGCAAGCTGTAAGCGGCTCTGGATACTTCATGGGCGAGTTCATTGGACTCGAAGCCACCATCAAAGACTCTCAGCGTTTCCCTAACGAGCCCGGGAATTGGGCCTACTTCAGCTTCGGTCACGAGTACCCGCTAATGGACGCCGCGGATGCCTTCCCGACAGCGTCCTGCAACTCCTGCCACCAGTCCTCGGCAGCGCAAGACTTCGTCTTTACTCAGTACTATCCGGTCTTGCGCGCCGCTCGGGGCGCCAGCGGCTCGGCGATGAGTAAGGAATCGCCGCAGTACAAAGAGATGGTTACGGCCATGGCCGCCGCCCTGCAGCCGACGGCAGAAACGCCGCGAGTCGACAGCGCGGTACCCACCAACACCGAAGCCCTGTTCAAGTTCCTCAAGGACGGCGCCTACGAATCGTTCGCGTCCGAGTCCGCGATCCACACTTCCAGAGGTCCACACGCCAAGCTTGGCTGGCCGGTGCGCGTTTATGTGGACTCTAAGATGGAATCCTCGCTCCGTTCCGGCGCAGCCTCGCATCCGGCGGGAGCGGCCATCGTAAAAGAGATGTACGACGAACAGGGGACTAATCTGACTGGCTGGGCCGTCATGGTCAAGACGTCAGCCCAGAGCGATGCAGGTAAAGGTTGGTTTTGGTACGAAACGTTGAACACCCAAGACCACAAAGCCGTTGTCGCAGCAGGCAACGGCATCTCGGGCTGTTTCGCCTGTCACTCGGCCGGGTCCGACTTTGTCCTGTCCGGCTATCCGCTGCAGTGAGGTTGATCAGAGGCCGCCGCGGGACACCCGCGGCGGCCTCTAGCCAGTGTCCGCTAAGGTTCGTCGACGGGTTTGCGATGTCGCGGCAACATCGCAATCGCCAAGGCGCCGAGCGCCGCCATGCCGAACACCGCCCACAATGCTGAGCCGTAGCCGCCCCAAAGCGTCCGCAGCTCGGCGACCATGCGTGGGAACCAGAATTGCGTGATGGTGTCAGACGGCAAAATCGCCGACATTGCACGAGGCAATGTCGCCAAGCCGAACTGATCAGCCGCCATTAGCGGAATCAGCATGTAGTCGGCGCCCATGGCAAAGCCGAACACGATGGCGAAGACGTAAACCAGACTGGAATTCTCGGGCGTCACCAGGAACAACACCGGAATCGACGCCGCCACGATCGCGTAGGTCGCTAGCATGACCAACTTGCGCGGGTACCTGTCAGCCAAGTAGCCGGCTAACAGCCGTCCGCCGATGCTCGAAAGCAAAATGGCGCCCTGCGCGGCGCTCCACACCTCATCGCGAGCCGCCTGATCCGTAAAGCCTTGTTCTTCAAAGACGAACTTCATCAAAAAGTTCACGCAGGCAATCGATCCGATTGACGCCGCGCTTCCTGCGAGAAGCAGCCAGAAAGACGCCTTGCTGGTGAGGAAGGAGAAGCTGCGCACTTCCTTGTCGGCGGCGACGGCCGGCGCGCTCTGGGTTGTGACAGCGCCAGGTTCCTTACCGTCCGCATGCTGACCGACGTCCTCGGGCTTATCTTTCAGGACAAAGAAAGCGATGGGCCAAGCGAGCAGCAGAATATAACTCAGAGTCTTGAGCGCGTCGGTGTACTCCATTTGGGAGGCTATCCACGGGCCGATCTTGGTGCCTGCCCAACCGATCACTGCAACGCCGACGTAGGCGATGCCCATCGCGCTGCCGCGTTTTTCCTTGTACCAATTGGAAATGATGATCTGATGCGGAATCGGCCCGGCGAGGAAGTAGCCGAACATGTAGACAGACCAAGCCGCGTAATATTCGTAGGGGCTGTCGCCCAGTCGCCCAAACCACTGGAAGGCGCAGAAGGTTAGGCCGGTGCCGATGATGATCAGCAATCGAGGGCTAACTCTCGGGACGACGATGGGCCCGACCCAGATGCTCAGCAAGACTGCAATCGGCGCGCCCGTCGTCACCAACTCCTGCGTCCAGCCATGGCCGTCGCGGAAGTAGTCGAAGAAAAACGCGATGTTGTAATACGGCAGTCCCGTGGAAATGCCGAACGTGAAGAAACACGCCGCGATCATCCAGGGGCCGGAAAATTTCTTGGGGGCGGGCATAGCTCGATTAGAGCGCCCAGTGTACACGAATTGAGCCCCATGTTTAACGGAACTTTACAGTGAACAGCAGCGAAGTAAACTAATGCGCAGCGCGAAACCTCGCGCGCGCGCCTGACGCCCTATGGATGGACGGACCTATGAAAACAATCCTCACTGTATTCGTTTCCGCGCTGCTCGCCGCGACCGCCCTCGCGCAAACGGCTGACCTGAATACCCGTCTGCGAGTGATGGCGCTAGCCCGAGATGCGCAGTCGACGATCGCGCTCATCGAAAAGGAGCGGCCGACGGCGAACACACAAACGGCCGAGTGGCTGGCCGGGGTCTCCTGGGCGGCACGCGGCGCGAGTTTCGTGGGGAACTGGGCGGCAGCGCAAAAGTACGCCCAAGAAGCCTACGACGGCGCGACGGAACTACTTGCCGCAGGGGCCTCCATCCACAACGACCCCGACCTTGAAACCGCCGTCGGCGCCTCGGTCGAAGTGTTGGGTCAAGCGGCCGCGGCCGAGGGCGATCGAGCCGCCGCCGTCGAGTTCTTGCACGCTGAACGTGAGCGCTTCCGCGGAACGGCGGTCGAGACGCGTATTCAGAAGAACTATTTGCTGGTTGGCCTCGAAGGCAAACCGATGCCAAGACTGGCCGTCGATCGCTTCATCGGTCCAGAGCTGCCCATCGACACGGCAGGCAAGGTCACCGTGTTTTTCTTCTGGGCGCACTGGTGCAGCGACTGCAAGGCCCAAATTCCTCGCCTAGAACGGCTCCATGCCAGCCACGCCGAACGCGGATTGACCATCATCGGACCGACCCGTCTCTACGGCTACGTCGGCGGCGGCCAGGACGCAACACCCGCCCAGGAGATTGCCTACATGGAAGGTCCCCGCAAACTAGAAGGCGCCACGCTCGACTGGATGCCCAAGCCTCTCAGCAACGCCAACTTCATCAACTTCGGCGTATCGACCACGCCGACAATGGTCATCGTTGATCGCCAGGGCATCGTTCGCCACTACCACCCCGGCCAAATGAGCGACGAACAACTCGACGCCGCGATACTGCCGCTGCTCTAAACAGCTGGCCGGGCTATCCTGCTTGGGTTGACTCCTCCGCGCACCAGCGTCGTACTACCCGTGCGCAACGGTGGAACGCGCCTCGCTGCCGCGCTCGATTCGCTATTTGCGCAGACCGACAACGATTGCGAAATCATCGCCATCGATGACGCCTCAACCGACCAGACGGCGGCCATCTTGAAGCAACGATCTGTGCGCGACACCAGACTGCGCGTGCTCTCGACGGCGCCAGGCTCAGAGCAGGGGATTGTCGCCGCCCTCAACTTGGGCATCTCAGCAGCCACGGGCCGCTACATCGCCCGCATGGATGCCGACGATATTTGCCATGCCGAGCGTTTGCGATTGCAGGCGGAGTACCTGGACACTCACGCTGCCGTTGGCCTTGTCGCCTCCCGCGTTCAGTTCGCCGGCGACCGTCAAGCTCAGCGCGGTTTGGCGCTCTTCGTCGACTGGACGAACGAGCTGTTGACGTCCGGCGATATCGCCCGCGCCCGCTTCGTTGAAACGCCCATCATCCATCCGAGCGTGATGTTCCGCCGTCAGCTGATTCGGTTGCACGGCGGCTACCGCTGCGGCGATTTTCCCGAAGACTACGAACTTTGGCTCCGCTGGCTCGACCAAGGTGTGCACTTCGCCAAACTCCCGCAAGTCCTACTCGAATGGACGGACCGACCAGATCGTCTTACCCGCACCGACTCCCGCTACGCGCCTGAGGCCTTCTTCCGCGTCAAGGCGCCCTACATCGCCCGCTGGCTCGCCGCCAACAATCCTGCTCATCCGCGAGTGGTTGTTTGGGGCGCGGGACGCACGGCGCGCCTGCGTTTTCGTTGGCTGGCGGCTGAGGGTATTGAGCCGATCGCCTATATCGATATCGACCCCAAGAAGATCGGCTGGAAAATCGCCGGCGTGCCGGTCGTCTCGGCGGACGAGATTCCCGCCGAAGCGTTCGTTCTGATCTACGTCGGCAAACGCGGCGCCCGGCGGCTTATCGAACACTGTCTGGGCGACCGGCCCTATCTTGCGTGTGCCTAAATCCACTAAATCCACTCATTGACTCTGGCCCCGCACGTCGATACATTGGAAGCACCAGCCCGATTGTGCGCTCGTAGCTCAGCTGGATAGAGCGTCTGGCTACGGACCAGAAGGCCGGGGGTTCGAATCCTCCCGAGCGCACCACTTCCTCAATCAGTTAGGCCGTTTCCAAGCACCCCCTTCGGGGGTGCTGGAAGCCCGCAGCTCCCCTGCTGTTGCAGTAATCGCCGAATCGATGACAATGGACGGAGCCGTGGAATCGCAATCCATCAGCGAACGGATGCGTGCCGAATGGGACCAGCGCGCAAGAGAGAACGCCTTTCACTACGTCGCTAGCGATCTCTCCTCTGACTCCGAGGAGGAGTTCGACCGTTCGGGGTGGTCGTCAACCGAGCACGCCGTCGTCGACGATCTCGAACGCATCGCCCTCGGTCGCGATCCCAAGACCATGACCGTGTTGGAAATCGGTTGCGGCGCCGGCCGTATGACGCGCCCTCTGGCCCAGATATTTGGCCATGTACACGCCGTCGACGTGAGCGGCGAGATGATCGCCCAGGCCCGTGCGCGAATGGCCGATGTCGCCAACGTAAGCCTCTATCACACCGACGGCATCGGACTCTCCCAGATCGGCGACGCCCAGTTCGACTTCGCCCTCAGCTACATCGTCTTCCAACACATTCCCGACAGCGAGGTCATTCGCGGCTACATCCGGCAAGTCGCCGAAAAGTTGCAGCCGGGAGCTCTATTCAAGTTCCAAGTTCAGGGCAGTCCCGCGGTCGAGACGATGGATCGCGATACCTGGACCGGCGTGCGTTTATCCGCGCTGGATGCCGTGCGCGCCGCTCAGGTCAACAAACTGCGCATCGAGGATTTCGAAGGCGTTGGCGAGCATTATTTCTGGTTGAGCATGCGCAAGGATCCTGACCGCGGAAGCGAACCCGATCCTGTCGAACAGGCCCTGCTTGCAGCCGAGGCCGAGGCTCTCAATGCTGCGCTGGCAACCGCCGGTGAAGATATACGTGAACTCCGTCGTTGGTCGAATGAAAAGCTTGAGGAGTTGCGTATTGCAGGCGCCCGCATGGAGCATCTCGACCAAGAGAATCAGCAGCTTCGCCGCCTGGCCGACGGCAAAACCGAGAAACTGCGCCGCGCAGCCGAGCGCATCGAGGAACTCGACGCCGATTTCAACGAAGCCAAGACCAAACTCCGCGATTTACTGCGCCGCTCAGATGCCAAGGCAGAAGAACTGCGCGCCTACATTCGAACCATCTACGCCAGCTGGGCCTACCGCATTGGCAAACGCCTCGGTCTCGCCCCTGCCACAATTCAGGAAAAAGATTCCGAATAGCGATCCTGCGGTGCGCCCGGTCCGGCGCTATTCCCGTGGCGGACTGATCATAATGTGTGCGCCGGCCTTGCCCGAGTACATCAACCACGGTCCCGGTCCCGGCTTCGTCGGCAGTCCCGTCGACTCCGGCGTGGCGTACGCCGAGTAAATCACCCAGCGCAAGTACGGTTCGACGACCTCGCCCTTCACCGCGTCGTAGCTCTTGCCCGTCAGCACATACAGCGTGCGCGGTTCACGCGGCATCGGCACGCGTCCTTCGTCCACGTCCTTCCAGCGAATCTCGTGGCGCTCGTCGCCCTTATGTCCCTGTTCGGCGAGTTCTCGCCCGCGCGCCATAAACGGCTCCAGATCCTGGTGATAGCAAGCCGTCGAGAAGCCCTCATCACCCGGCGTATCCGCGAGACAAATCAAGTCGTTCATGCCCTTGCGCAGTGTGACGAGTTTGCCGTCAGCGTTGTAGCCCAGCACCGCCGCCTCTGCGCGCCGGTCTTCCGGCGCAGCCAGCATCGACGCGGCGATCTGCTCAGCAGCGGAAGGCGTCTGTCCAAACAGAGCCGTAGCAGCGATGAATAACGAGAGAATTGCGGTGAAGTAGCGCACGCCTGAATTGTCGCAAAATCAGACGATATACGGCTGGCCCTCCGGCCACCTGTCCCGCGGCCTGTAGCCAATCAGCTTTTCCGTTGCGGAAATATCGATCTTCTCTTGACCTGCCGGCTTGCTCGTGGCGAACAGCGCCTCAAATTGGCCCGGCGCCAGGTCCGCTTCAACGCAAGCCAGAAAGAATCGCCCCGCGTCGCCATGACTTAGGTAAACGTCCGTGCCGAACGGGCTCGCCTGCAACTCCTCGGCGTGTTCCTTCGACCTGGGTAGCCATCCCAGCCGCGCCGCGATCACCGACATCTCATAGATTCGCGCATACATCTCGCCCAGGTCTTCGGCCCACAGCTTCGTGAGCGCGTAGTGATTCACCACCCGCGGCCCGTCTTCCAGCCGAACCGGCGTCGACCAGTCGTGTCCGAACACGACCTGCACCGAGCTGGCCAATATCAGCCGCCTCACTCCTTGCCGCTGCGCCGCATCGCACACGTGATACAACCCGCGTACATTCGGCTCGATCAAGTCCCCTAAGAAGTCCGACTCGTCCGGCGTCGCCGCTAGATGAATCACCGCGTCCATTCCGGCTGCTGCGTCTAGGACCGCCGCGCGATCCAGAATGTCCCCGACGGCCGAATCGTCGACGCCCGGAGTCGCGACGCGGTCAAACCCGCGAACCGCATGCCCAGCCTTAGTAAGTTCTTTCGAGACAACTCGACCCACGCCGCCGGCCGACCCGGTCACCAAAATCTTCTTGGCCATAAGCAAGCCATTGTAGGACTCCGCGAAACACGCCGCACCTCCGCCTTGCTGCGCAACCACGGCGGGGATATCCTATACCTGCCGACCAGAGTCCGTATATGGCCCTCATCCCCTGCAATGAATGTGGAAAGTCGATCAGCGACAAGGCGGCTGCCTGTCCGCAGTGCGGCGCGCCGACCGGTCGCGGTACGAATCCGGCCACGCCCTTCCGCGCCTACCGCTGGCGCACCAAGGCTGAGCTGTTCGGCTTGCCGCTTGTTGATGTCGCCATCGGCGGAGATCCTGCCGCCGGCACGATGCGCGGCGTCGCCAAAGGGATCATCGCCCTGGGAGACGTTGCCGTCGGCGTGTTGGCGGTCGGCGGAGCGGCTTTCGGCGGCATCGCCCTCGGAGGCTTCAGCCTTGGCCTCGTCTCGCTCGGCGGCGCCGCTCTCGGCATCCTGCTGGGCCTGGGCGGCTTCGCCACCGGTTATGTGGCGATCGGCGGTCTGGCCATCGGCTACTACGCCATGGGCGGTCTAGCCATCGGCGCCCACGTGATCGGCGGAGCCTCCCAAGACCCCGAAGCCGTCGAATTCTTCCGCCGCTTCCTCGGCTCCGCCGTCGCCAACTTCGGCGGCCGCCGCTAGCCGTGATGACTAGGCTCGGTGACGACAGCCCCGCGTCGTCCCTGCTGCCGTAGCGACCGACATCAAGATCCTGCTGAGCGGTTCACGCTCTTTAGCATGCGCCCATGTCTAGTCTTTCGTTGCTATGTTCGGCTCGGTAGATATCCTCTTCATCGCGGTTCGCGCCTCCCACCGGACCCTCAGGCTAGAGTCGCTCAGCGCCTCGGCCAGGGCCGGAACTGCAGGTAGGGCATGGCGTCCGGTCTTGCCCAACAACATCGCTGCTTGGCTACGTACTTGTTGGTCGGGATCCGAAAGAGCACGCACCAAGTACGGAACGATTCGCTCCGGTTCGCCCGTCCTCACCGCAAATTCTTGAAGGTAGGTCGCCGCTTGCCAACGGAGGCTCGAGCTTTTCGCCGTCAGCACGCCCTCTAGAATAGGCCAAGCGGTCGATGGCGGCGTGGCCATGGCGGTGATCGCCTGAACCACTGAAGATCGCACCGCCACGGCCTCGTCGTCGAGCAACACGGCCAAATCCCTGACCACGGCAGCAGCGGCGCCCGCTGACAGGGCGCCGAGCTTGTGCGCCTCAACCAGAGAGCGCACGGAAGAAGTGCGATTTCTGGGGTCCGGGTCTCTTAAACCCTGGACGACCGACGGCGCCGCCAGCGCCGTCCCTTCGCCCATTATGGTCAAGGCGCCGATAACGTTACTGCGCACGTTTGGGGAGCTGCTGGCGAGCAACTCCTCCAGTTTCGCGATCGCCTCCGGGCTCGATTTTCCAGTTCTCGCCAATGCTACGGCGGCACTTGCGACGATGCCATCGTCTTGGTGGTTCAGCAAACTTAATAGTGCTGGGAAGGCGCTCGCCGCCCGTTCCCCCATTTTCCGGAGCGCATGAAACGCTTCGGAGCGCAGTTCGTCCGTTCGTAGCGCCCCCACCAACGTCTCCGGAATACTGGGAACTGCCGCCATCCGGGGCAGCTGGGTCAGCGCTTGACGCCGGATATAGAGCTCATCGATGCGGGCGATTCTGGCCAGCGCTTCGGCGGCTTCCGGCCCGGCCTGCTCGCCGAACTTACCGAGAATCTGCACTGCATTCGACCGTACCCACGAGTTGTCGTCCTTCAGCGCTAACAACAACACTGGTACGCCCTTCACCCCTATCGACAACAATGCCTCCGACGCCGCAAGTTTAGTCTCGCGGTTGAGATCTCCCAAAGCACGTACGAGGGCTGGCCCCGCCTCGGCGCCGTCCGGCCCAATGCGAGCGAGCGTCCCAGCCGCGTTCGCTCTCACAGCTTGCTCTCCACTCGAGAGGTCCCGGATGAGTTGCTGCACCGCCTCAGGACTGACAGGTGGTGCGACGTGGGCGGCCTCTGCGCCGACGGCCCCGAATTCGTCCTCCTCCTGCTGTGGGGGCTCCTCGCCGTGCCGCCGGGCCAACGCCTTCCTGGCTTCACGCGCCATCCCGGAATTAGCTGATCGGGTCGCCTTTTGCAGATAGGCCTCGACTTCAGGCGCTTCCTTGTCCATTTCGGCGAGCAGTCGCAGCGCTTTCGTGCGGGTGTTGAGCGGCCCGGCGTCGTCGGCGACAATCTCAGCCAAGTTCGGTATGGCCGTCCAGTTCTCGGGCTGCCCGATCCGTTGTAGCATCTCGACCGCGATAGTTCGAACGGCCTCCGCGGGGTCGTTAAGCGCGACGGCGAGCATCGGCACGGTGCTCCCTTCTACCGGCAGATATGCAAGGATCGCGACTGCCGCGGCCCGTATGCTTTCGTTCTCGTCCGCGAAAACTGAGTGCGTCAATTCGCGCGAGCGGTTCGGAGGCAGCAGCACGGCCAAACCCACGAATGCCACTTCGCGCACCCTTTCGTTGGGATCGTGCCTCAGATCCCACAATAGGGGAATAACTCGATCCGGACTCCCTCCCACTTGGGGTAGGGCGACGGCGAATTTGTAGCGCGAATGGCTTAGGTGGCCCTCCAGCCGGAGCAGCCGCGCAATCTCCGTAACCGCCTTGTCTCCGCCCGTTCCCAGCGCGGCCAGGGCCTCAGCCGCTTCCGCTGCCGTTTGCTCCTCCGAAAGTAACAACACCAACTCTGGCGTAAATGAAATGGCATCGGAATGCATGAGCTTAGTGGCATTGATCGCCGCCTTGCGAACGCTCGGGTCAGAATCGCGAAGTCCACGCCCGAGCGCGTCGAGTACGCGCGTCGTAGGGACGAGTCCGCTTAACTCACGTACGGCGGTTCCTCGCACTGCTGCGTCTTCGTTGGTAATCTCGCGCAGCAGCTTGTCGGTAAACGGCGTCTGCGCCACAAGCGGCGCTGCGGCCAATAGAACTGCCATTCCGATGTGCAAAGTGTTCACGAAGATCTCCTCACAAACCTCGTAGTTCGAGTGAGAGGGCCAAGGTCTTGACGAGGCCACTCATTCCGCAGCTATAGACACCGCCAGAGCGCGATTTGTTCACCAAGGATGCTGGTGACAAGGTGACCAGTGAGAGGGAGACCAGTGACAGCCGCCAGATAGGCCCCCTTCCACCTGGCTGCTAACCTGAAAGCAGAACGGCCCGCTCTTTGAGCGGGCCGTCCCTTTTTCCGATGCGTTAAAGCGCTCAGTGAGGAAACGTCAGACCAACTGATCCACGAGTTCGAGCTCACGTAATTCGGGCTCTTGCAAGAACTGCACGCCCACTCTGCGACCGCCCTCGGTAGGAATCGAGTAGCTCGCCGTACCCAAACACTCGAAATCGTCTCCGCTGATGCGGATCAGCGCGCCGGGCGCGACGTGACTCGTGAGCGACACTTGCAGGCCGCCCCCGCTGATGTCCAAGACCATTCCCTCAGAAACCATCGCGCCTTGGGCTGGATCTTCCCAGGTGGCCACAACCGGATCTCCAACTGGAATGCGATCATCCCCGCGCCGCCCCACATGACGGAACTCAAGGTCGACGGCAAAGCTGTTGCCCGTAGGCAAACAACTGCGAACGTACGCGCCATATACGGCGTGCGGTTCGCGTACCCAAACGCAGCGGCCCTGCGGCAACTCAGCTCCGCTCACGCCCAACAGCCCTTTGCCGTAGTAGCGTTTGACATCGACACGCCAAGACATCTTCAGGCCGTCACCGTCCGACCATTCCACGCGAACGCCCCGCTCCTTGCCGGAGTCAGGAGTCGCGCCAACCGTCGGGTGGGAGGTTTCGGCTGTTTCGGCTTGTCGTATCTGTGACATGCCTCTACTTTCGGCGCAGTTCCCCAGATCGGCCAATAGACCGTCAGTCACATTCTCGGCGCCAATCACCCGTTACTAGAGGGCTAAGACACATGCCCTACTACCAAAAGCAAAGAGGCGGGCTGAACCCGCCTCCTGCGCGCGATTTCCGTAGGCTTAGTCGCGGCTCTGCTTGTCGTGCTTCTGGCGATAAATCGCCTTGCTCTGGCGGTTGAGCTTCTTCTGCGCTCGAACGCGTTCGAGCGCAGTGAACACGCCGCCGTCTCGCCGATCTCTTTTGATCGAGCGATGTACCCGACCAGCATTTCGCTCCAGATGCCGGGCTTCCGCACGCGTCAGTTCGCCGCTACGGACGCCTTGCGCGATGCGCTTTTGTTGGTTCACCTGCGGCCCGGCGGCAACCGCCGCCCCTACGCTCAAGACAACGGCGAATCCGCCAACCATCAAAGTGTTCACGATCTTGTTCATGGCCTTTCTCCTTGCCTTCCAAAACCCCACCGCAAGAAAAAGTTGCGGCCGGGCCAACCGAAAAACACTCAAGCGACCCGAGCCCAGCCGCGTAAGCGGCGGGTCCTTCCTTTTTCATCGAGGCGCAGTTTGGCGTTGCGAAGGGAGAATGGACGCCACATTGGCGAATTGTTTATTTGAAGGCCTACGCCCAAAGGGCCCCTCTTGCGAGGGGCCCTTTGGGACGCAGGTTGCGATCCCCTACCAAGCGAGGGATCGGATAAAGTATCGGATCGATCCTAGGGACTTAGTCCCCATCACCGCTGCGGCTCATCTGGCTTTGACCGCGCGCCCGAGACCCTGCTCCCGATGCATCGGAGCCCCTGGCCGTATCTCGCCTAGCCAGGGATCTTCTGGTTCTATGTATAGCACCCCGTGTCAAGTGCGCTGGCCGAAGGAGGTGAGGATGAAGGCAGGACCAAGCGCTGGCGCCCATGGCTCGGGTGGGGCTATGTCGTGCGCGGGTTGTGGGCGGCGTACGGCGCTAAGACCCGCCGCTTACGCGGCTGGGCTCGGGTGGGGGCGAGGTTGTGCGATAGGCGCCCGCCTCTGTTGCTGGTGTGCCGGGGGATTGAAAGGCCCGGCTATGCCTGTTCGGCGGCGAGCTTCTCTTCCGATGAGCCGTCGGCCTCTTTGAGGCGCAACAGCTCGAGCTTCAGCGAGTCGCAAAGCGCGTTCCAGGAAGCTTCGAGAACGTCGTCCGAGACGCCGACGGTCGTCCAACGGTCCTTGCTGTCGGCCCAGGTGACCAACACACGCACTTTCGCGGCGGTGCCCTTGTTGGCGTCGAGTACGCGCACCTTGTAGTCGGTGAGCCGCACGTCTTGTACCTGCGGGTAAGTCTCCGACAAGCACTTGCGCAGGGCGGTTGCCATGGCGTCGAAGGGGCCGCCTTCGGACGATTCTTCCGCCCAGCGCTGGCCGCCGTCGCGAGTCTTCACGATCATCTCGACCTTGTGCTGCGTCTGTTCGGCGCCCTTCTTCTCGGTGTGGACGGACATCTTTTCCAACTCGAACAAGAAGTGATCGGGCTGAACCGTTTCGCGGATAAGCAACTCGAAAGAGCCTTCCGCGCCTTCGAGTTCGTAGCCCTCGTTCTCCATCTCTTTGATGCGAGCGAGCAGTGTGGCGCGGGCCGCGTCGTCGAGCTTCTCGCCCCAACCTTTCTCTTCAAGCTTGTAGAAGATGTTGGCGCGACCCGAAAGATCGCTGACCAGCACGCGGCGTTTATTGCCGACCGCTTCGGGTTCGACGTGTTCGTAGGTCGAGGCATCGCGCAATACGGCCGAGACGTGAATGCCGCCCTTGTGTGCAAACGCCGAACGCCCCACAAAAGCTTGTCCGTTGGGCACTTGTAGGTTCGCGGTATCGGCGACGTAGTTCGCCAGCTGCGTGAGCTTCTTCAGGTTCTCGTCGCTAACGCACTCGTGGCCCAGCTTCAACTGCAGATTGGCGATTATCGGCGCCAGATTGGAGTTGCCGCAACGCTCGCCGTAGCCGTTGATGGTCCCTTGTACGTGCGAGCAACCCAGCTCGATCGCCGCGATGGCGTTAGCCACTGCGACTTCCGAGTCATTGTGAGTGTGGATGCCGATCACGCCGCCAAACGACTTACGAACATCGGCGACCATCTCGGCGACTTCGCTCGGCAGCGTGCCGCCGTTGGTGTCGCACAGCACGAGGATGTCGGCGCCCTCCTTGGCGGCGGCATCGAGCGTCTTCATGGCGAAGTCGCGGCTGCTCTTATAGCCGTCGAAGAAGTGCTCGGCGTCGTAGATCACCTCGCGTCCGTTGGACTTGAGATAGGCCACGGTCGAGCTGATCATTTCGAGGTTCTGCTCTTCGGTCACGCGTAGAGCGCGCTCGGTGTGCAGACTCCAACTCTTGCCGAAAATCGTGACGACAGGCGTCTCGGACTCCAACAACAGCCGTACGTTGTCGTCGTCTTCGACCTTGTTCTTGGCGTGACGCGTCGAGCCAAACGCAGCCATCTTGGCGTGCTTCAGCTTGAGCGTCTTAGCTGCTTCGAAGAAATCACGGTCGCGCGGATTCGAGCCTGGCCAGCCGCCTTCGATGTAGTCAATGCCGAAATCGTCCAGCTTGCGGGCAATGCGAATCTTATCTTCGACCGAGAAGTTAATGTTCTCGCCCTGCGTTCCGTCTCGAAGGGTGGTGTCGTAGATTGCGACTCGCATTGTTTTATTCCTCTGCTGTTTAGATTGGAGGGCGGCCCGCAGGCCGCCCCAGGACGCGTTAGGCCGTCGGCATCTCCTTCTTGCGCTTCAAGAAGGGCATCATGCTGCGCAGTTTCGCGCCGACTTCTTCGATCGGCTGGTCGGTCTGCGCCTTGCGGGTGGCCAGGAATTTCGTGCGGCCGCCTTCGCGATTCTCGGCCATCCACTCGTTGGCGAATTCGCCGGACTGGATCTCCTCGAGAATCTTCTTCATGCTGTCGCGTACGTGCTGGTCGACAACGCGCGGGCCGCGACTGTAGTCGCCGTATTCCGCCGTGTCCGAGACTGAGTAGCGCATGTAGTTCAGGCCGCCTTCCTGGATCAGGTCGACGATCAGCTTCAGCTCATGCAAGCACTCGAAATAGGCCATCTCCGGCGCATAACCGGCATCGACCAAGGTCTGGAAGCCGGCGCGGATTAACTCCGCCGTACCGCCGCACAGAACCGCCTGCTCGCCGAACAGATCGGTCTCGGTCTCTTCTTTGAAGCTAGTCTGGATGACGCCGGCCTTCAAGCAACCGATGCCTTTGGCATAGGCCAAACCGATGTTCATAGCGTTGCCCGATGCGTCTTGGAAGATCGCCACCAAGCCAGGAACGCCCATGCCTTCTTCAAACAGCTCGCGGACACGGTGACCCGGCGCCTTGGGGGCGACCAGCAGCACGTCCAGGTCCTTGCGTGGTGCGATGAACTTGAAGTGTACGTTGAAACCGTGAGCGAACATCAGCGCCGCGCCCTGCTTCAGGTTCGGCTCGATGTGTTGTTTGTAGAGGTCGGCCTGAATGTGATCGGAGACCAGGATCATCACCACGTCAGCGACTTTCGACGCTTCCGCGGTCGACAATACCCGCAGTCCGGCCTGCTCGGCCTTGGGCCAGCTCTTGGATCCCTCGTAGAGGCCTACGACGACATCGACGCCGCTCTCTTTGAGGTTCAAGGCATGGGCGTGACCTTGGCTGCCATAGCCGATCACTGCCACGGTCTTGCCTTGGAGATGCGACAAGTCGCCGTCTTGTTCGTAATATACTTTCGCTGCCAACTGAGTTCTCCTTCGTACTTCAGCGCCTCTAGGCGCACGCTATCTACTTCGATTCGACCACGGGCGTCGTCTGCGACTCTTCTGCCGAAGGCTCCGCGCGGAACATCGGATAAGGCAAACGATTCGCCGGCATACGGGCCATCGCCATAGACCCGGAACGAGTCATTTCGACGTCGCCATAATGATGCAAGAGGTCGATCAAAGCGTCGATCTTTTCCGGCGAACCGGTGACCTCGAGCGTATAGTGCGTCGGAGCGACGTCGACGATGCGGGCGCGGAAGATCTCCGCCTCCTTAGCTACCGACGAACGCATCTCCGGCTTCACGGAACTGATTTTGATCAACGCGAGTTCGCGCTGCACGGCATTCGACTCCGTCAGGTCGACCGCCTTGACCACGTTGACCAGGCGCGTGATCTGCTTGATTAACAACACGCGGCTCTCTTCGGCGACATCGGCAACGATAGTCATCGATGAGAGCGTCGGATCGAGAGTCTTGGCGACGGTAAGTGATTCGATGTTGTAGCCGCGAGAAGTGAGTACGCCCGCGACGCGCATCAAAGCTCCGGCTTCGTTTTCAACGAGCAGTGAAATGAGTTGATTCATTTTCGGATCTCCGTGACGTACACGTACTCTTAGTCGCCCGTCGCAACAGGTTTCTGCGAGCCTAAAATCATCTCGTCCAACGCTCCGCCGGCGGGAACCATCGGATAGACGTTCTCTTCCCTGGTCACCATGACGTTGAGCAGGAACGGGCCCGGCTCGTCGATCATCTCTTGGATCGCGGCTTCGAGGTCCGCCGGCTTACGCACCGTAACGCCCTTGATGCCAAACGACGCCGCCAGCATCGGGATATCCGGGAAGCCAGGCTGCATGTCGACTTCCGAGTAACGTTTGTCGAAGAACAAGTCCTGCCACTGGCGCACCATGCCCAGCCAGCCGTTGTTCATGATGATCATTTTCAGCGGAATGTTATTACCCACGACGGTCGCCACTTCAGGCAACGACATCATGAATCCGCCGTCGCCGCTGATCGAGAAAACCAACTTGTCCGGGCAGGCAACCTTGGCGCCCATGCCCGAAGGGATTCCGAAGCCCATCGACCCGAGTCCGCTAGAGGACTGCCACAGGCGCGGGGAGTTGAACTTGATGTACTGCGCGGCCCACATCTGGTGCTGGCCGACATCGACGGTCACGATCGCTTCGCCCTTGGAGAACTTGTTGATCGTCTCCATCAAGTACTGCGGCTTGATCTCGACGTCGGACGGCTCATAGGAATACGGATGCTCCGCCTGCCAATCCATCACCTTGCCGTGCCACGCGGTGCGCGCCTTCATATTCTCGGTCGACTTCTGCGCCTGAGTTTCCTCAAGGCGTTTATTGATCGCGGCCAACGCTCTCTTGGCGTCGCCCACCACACCGACATCGGCGCGGCGGTTCTTGTTGATCTCGACCGGATCGATGTCAATGTGCAACACACGGGCTTCGGGAGCGAAACGATCGAGGCGTCCGGTGACGCGGTCGTCAAAACGCACACCGACGCCGATGATCGAGTCGCAACGGGAGATGCACATGTTTGCGGCATAGCCGCCGTGCATGCCCAGCATGGAGACGTAGTTCGGGTGCTCAGGCGGCATACAGCCGTGGCCCATCACGGTATGTACCAGCGGGGCCCCCAGCAACTCGGAGAGCTTGACCACTTCCTCGTGCGCGGCAGCGGAGATGATGCCGCCTCCGGCGTAGATGCAGGGGCGCTCGGCTTCCCACAAGAAGTCGACAGCTTCGTCGACCTCCGCTTGGTCCGGATCGAGCTTCAACTCGTAGCCCCGCAGCGGCTTCAACTTATCGCTCATGTGGAAGTTCGTCTTGGCCAGCAGCACGTCCTTGGTAATGTCGACCAGGACCGGGCCGGGGCGTCCGCTGCCGGCGATGTAGAACGCCTCGTGGATGACCTGGCTCAGGTCCTCGATGTTCTTGACGAGGTAGTTGTGTTTCGTCGCCGCGCGGGTGATGCCGAAGGTATCTGCCTCTTGGAACGCGTCGCGGCCGATCAGTGACTGCGGCACCTGGCCGGTGATCGCCACGATCGGGATCGAATCCATCAACGCGTCGACCAAGCCGGTAGTCAGATTCGTCGCGCCGGGGCCGGATGTCGCCATGCAGACGCCGACCTTTCCGGTGGCACGGGCAAAACCCTGTGCAGCAAAAGCGGCGTTTTCTTCGTGCCGGACCAGGATGTGACGAAGGTTGTGATCGTAGAGAACGTCGTATACCGGAATCGTGACTCCGCCGGGATAGCCGAAGACGACTTCCGCGCCTTCTCTGGCAAGACTTTCAATCAGGATTCGTGCGCCATTCATGAGGGCCATGATGATGTTCTCTCTCTCTGCTTCCCGCTAACTATCTGCCCCGCTACGCCCATGTTTTACTTTCCCGGCGCCAACCCCCTCAACGGGGCGTGAAAAAGGCCGCTCGTCCGGTCCTGTTTCTGCCCCGGCGGCGGCCTCTTCATTCTTCGCTTAATGCGGTGAAAGCAGACCTTTAGCCGGGGCTCGCTACAGCGACGAGGACGATGGAGCCGTTAATTCGTACGATGACAAACTTGGGAATGTCCAGATCGGGTTCGACGGACAAAGACGGAACGGTATCCACTCCCGTGAAGGCGGCGGACACAGAACGATCCTGCTGCGCTTCGTTGCGCCGCGGGTCTGCTGTTCTGCGTCGGCAATGCATCACGGTCTCCGGCCGCCTACTCCTGAGAATAGACGACTAACCCTGAGTGTATCCCTGCCAAGGCAGGGGGGTCAAGACTTGGATGCAACCTCTTTCAATGACTCCGCCGCTGCCCGTATCGTCGCCTCGATGTCTTCTTCGCTCAGCGAGGCGGAAACAAATATAGCCTCGTACTGCGAACACGGCAGGTAGATCCCGCGATCCAGCATGGCCCGGAAGAAAGTGCCGAAAACATCCGTGCGGCTGGCGGAAGCGGAATCCCAGTCCGTCACCGGCCCCGGATTGAAGAAAAACGTCACCATCGAGGCAACCCGATTGACGGTCATCGTTACGCCCGCCGCAGCCGCGGCAGCAGCAACACCCTGCGCCAGCATCTTCGCCTTGCGTTCGATGTTTTCGTAAACCTGCGGCTCGCCCTTGAGTAGCTTCAATGTGGCTAAACCGGCCGCCACGGCGAGCGGATTTCCCGACAACGTACCGGCCTGATACACGGGTCCGACCGGCGAGACCTTGGCCATGATGTCCTTGCGCCCGCCATAAGCGCCGACCGGCAGGCCGCCGCCGATAATTTTGCCGAGCGTCGTCATGTCGGGCGTTACGCCGTAGCGTTGTTGCGCCCCGCCCAAGGCCACGCGGAAGCCCGTCATGACCTCATCGAAAATCAACACCGCGCCGTGCTTTTGCGTGATCTTGCGCAGTCCTTCTAGATAACCCTCGCCCGGCGGAACGCAACCCATGTTGCCGACCACCGGTTCGAGAATGACGCAGGCGATCTTATCGCCGCGAGCTTCAAAGCATTCCTCGACGGCTGCCAGCGAGTTGAAAGGCAAAGCGATGGTCGTCGCAGCGAAGGCAGCCGGGACGCCCGCGGAATCGGAGATCCCTAGCGTCGCCAACCCCGAGCCGGCCTTCACCAGCAGCGAATCCACGTGGCCGTGGTAGTTGCCGATGAACTTCACGACTAGGTCGCGTCCGGTATAGCCGCGCGCTACGCGGATGGCGCTCATCGTCGCCTCGGTTCCCGAGTTCACCAACCGCACGGACTCGATCGACGGCACAATCTCGCAGATCAGATCGGCGATGTCGATCTCGCTGCTCGTTGGCGCGCCATAGCTGGTGCCGCGGCGAAGGGCTTCGTTTAGAGCTTCGAGCACCGCCGGATGCCGGTGCCCCAGAATCATCGGTCCCCAGGAGCCGACATAATCCAGGTAGCTATTGCCGTCAGCGTCGTAGAGGCGCGATCCATCCGCTCGTTCAATGAACAGCGGGTCGCGGCCCACGGCATTGAAGGCGCGAGCGGGCGAATTCACTCCTCCCGGGATGTGACGTTGAGCTTGTGCGAACAGGGAACTAGAACGGATGTGATTCATCGGCTAATTAACAGGAGGGTGTCCAGAAGGAAGCGGTTGCTGCTCGCCGCCAACCGGCGGATGGTTCGGAGGCATTGCGCCGCCCGCCGCGGGAGGAGCGACTTGCGCGCCTTGCGTTCCCTTGGGCGGCCCCACAACTTCCCACAGGTCGTTAGTCTTTTGAAGCGTGTAGGCCATCTGGATCGACGCCGCCGCCTCATCGCCTACAGTGAACTTCACGGCGGCCTCAGCCTGGTCGTCGCCCACGAAGTTCACCCGATCGACGGACACCTTCATCGACGAGAAGTCCAGATCAGAGCGTTTGGCCAAGTGCCTGTCGATGGCCTCTTCGACGGATTTGCGCTCATCCGCTGCCGTCCGCACAGGCTCCGACGAGCCGCAGCCAAAGGCGCCGACGATCAAAACAAGGCACACAAAAAGGGCAGGCAAAGTGCGGTAAATCATGGCGAACCACCAGTATAGCGGCCACCCCGGCCCGTCTAGCGTTCCTTGACCGGCGGCTATCCCTTTTGTATCGTTGCCAATAGCAACCTGCCGCGCCTGCCGCGCGTCTACTGTTGCGGGAGTTCTAGAAATGTATCTGCGCGCCGGGGCCCTGGCCCTATCCTCCATCTTCTTTGTGTCGCCAGCCGTCCACGCCGCCGACGAACCGGCCGTCCCGGTCAATACGATCATTCAAAAGTTCGTTGAGAACGAGACCGCCTTCGCCAAGGCCCGCGAGGACTACACCTATCGGCAGTCGGTGAAGATGACTGAGTACAACGAAGGCAACAGGCCGGCAGGCAAGTGGGAGCTCGTCCAAGACGTCATCTTCGGCCCCAATAAGCAGCGCAGCGAGCGGGTCGTCTACGCACCGGTCGCGACGCTCGATCGTATTTCCCTCACACCCCAAGACGAACAGGATCTTCGCGACGTTCAACCGTTCGTGATGACTAACGAAACGCGGGCCGAGTACGACGTCGATTACCTCGGGACAGAACTGATCGACGAGATCGATTGCTACGTCTTCTCGATTAAGCCCAAGGACATGGAGAAAGGCAAACGCTACTTCCAAGGCCAGGCCTGGGTCGACCAGCAAGACCTGCAGGTCGTTAAGACCTACGGCAAGGGCGTCGGCCTGCTCAAGAAGAACGAAGACAACCAGTTCCCCGCGTTTGAAACCTACCGCCAGAAGATCGACGACAAATACTGGTTTCCCGTCTACACCCGCGCCGACGACACATTGCACTTCCGCAACGGCGACATTCGCGTAACCATGGTCATCAAGTACGAAGACTACAAACGCTTCGGCGCCGATGTCGGAATCACATTCGGCGATGAAATCATCGACGATACTGTCCCGGCGCCGCCGGAACAGTAGTAGCTGCGCCCGCGCGTGAGCGTCAGCCGCGCTCGCCCAACGCCATCACGAAGTACTCGGACTTGGTTGTGCCCACGTTCTTGACGCCGTGCAATTCGTTGGACGCTATGTAGGCCACCGAGCCGGGAGTTAGACGGGTCGCGCGGCCTTCGATGGTGACCTCCATCGTTCCGGTGCGCATAAAGAACATTTCCTCGTGGACGTGACGGTGCGCCGGATGCGGCATTTCACCTGGCGGCAACTCCGTCGAATGCAGTTCGACGAGGAATCCGCTATGAGTCTTCCCGTTGAGGATTTGCCGAGACTTCCGCTCGCCGTTGGCGCGCACCGGCTGATCCTCAAACGGGTACGCCAAGGATGGCTGCAAACCGCCTGAGTTGGAACTCTGCGCCGCCGCAAGCGCAGGAAACAGTAGCGTCAGCTCTCTTCTCGATAATTTCATCGCAGTCCTCCAAAATCAGGCCGTCACTGGGTGCGGCGTCGTTCTGAGTCAGGATACTTCAAGATTGCCGCGATTTTCGTCTGGTTAGTAGCGGGGAAGGGGCGCGAGTTTCGAGCTAGCCACCGATGGCTTCGCGATTACTCAAGCGCCAAAACTAAGTTGCCAGGCTTCGACGCTTCTCGAATGGGCCAACCAGGAGTCAGCTTGCGCGGCCATGCAGCGTCGCCCATCTGGAAGGCTCAACAGGCCAAAACCCTTGCGGCGCCGTCTGTTCCCGAAATGTCGTGCCTAGCGTGCTGGGTTTTCGTACCAGATCACACCCAAGTTGTCGCGCTCTTCGCAGGTGATCAAATCGAGGTCGCCGTCGCCATCGAGATCGAGCAACTCGATACGGTCAAACTTGATCCCCTCGGGCCCCGATATCGGGTGCGCGGCCCATACCGGATCGGTCACGGCGTTTTGCCACGACAGCCACATCGCGCCGGCACGTCCACCGACCGCGTTTTCGCAGGTGAACGCGATGTCGAGTCTGCCGTCAAGGTCGAAGTCCGCCACGGCCACGCCCTTACCTGTTCCGGTTCCGGGCGGCATCTCGATCTCGAAACGTTCCCAGCCCTTTCCTGTGCGCCGATACCATACGATCGGACCGTCCTTCACCGCCGTGATCGCCTCCTTCAGGCCATCGCCGTCCAGATCGGCCATCTTCATGAACATCACCTCTTCCTCTCCGACCGTCCCGATGCGTTGCTCGCGCCAAGTTGGATTCTCGAACCACACGATGCCGCTCTTTGAGCCTTTACGGTCAGTCGAGACCAAGTCCTGGTCGCCGTCGCCGTCCATGTCGTGGCCGATGAGCGACATGATCCAACCGGCATCGTAAAGCGGATGCCATTTCCAGTCGGCTAGCTTGCGCGGGTCGGCGGGCGATTGCCACCAGCCGATCCTGGCGTCCCTGGTCTTCGATCCCGCGAAAAGGTCAACGCCATTGCGGCCGTCGATATCCATCGGCAGCACAAACATCCACATGGTGAGCCCTTTCGAGGAGGGGACCGCCTCAGTCGTCCATTCCTTGGGGTCCAGATATCGCTTCGGGTTCTTGGGGGCCCAATGGACATAGAGCGTTTGCTCCTCGCCTTCGGTCGAGCTGACGACGTCCCAGGCGCCATCGGCGTCCAGATCCGCGAACACGGCGTCCTCGGGCGAGCCTACCGTGCCTACGGTCACCGCCGGCCAGCTCTCTTTCACCTTGTTCGGCCCCGGATTTAAATAGACCCGCACGCGGCCGCCTTCCTCCCAGCCAGTCGTGATGTCTTGCAAGCCGTCGCCGTTCACATCGGCTAAGCGCACGCCGTCCGCCCCCTGCGATGAGCTGTCGATGGAATGGCGCGTCCAAGCTGCGTCCGACGCGGCAACTAACACGGCTGGAAGGAACATAAGGAGCATCAAGCGCATGTCAGAACCCGTGGAGAGAGTATACTCGTGCCGTCGCGTGAGCTGTTCCTTTCTTGATCGAATGTTTTGTTCGGGACTTCCGGATGGAATAGAATGGCGCCAGTGAGTGCAGAGTGTTAGAAGTTTTTCTCTATCCCGCCCTCGGTGAGGTCGCTATGAATTCCTCCAGCCTGAATGTTTTCGTCCTGTCGGCGCTGTCTGTGGCGCTGGCCATGGTGGTGTACCCCACCAAAGGCTACGCGCAGAATCGCGGAGTGGGTAAGGATTTCGCCACTCGCTCGGTGGCAATGGCTAAGAACGGCATGGCTGCGACGAGCCAACCCTTGGCGACGACGACCGCGCTGCAGATCCTGATGAAAGGCGGCCACGCCGTCGACGCCGCCCTCGCTGCCAACGCCGTGCTTGGGCTCGTTGAGCCGACTTCCAACGGCATCGGCGGAGATATCTTCGTCATTGTCTGGGACAACGAGAACAAGCAACTCCACGGGTTCAATGGCAGCGGGCGATCGCCGAAGGCGCTCACGCTGGACGAGTTCCGCGAAAAAGGCCTCGATAAAATCCCCAACATCGGCCCGTTGAGCGTGTCCGTTCCGGGAGCTGTTGACGGTTGGTTCCAGGTTCACGAAAAGTTTGGTCGCCTGCCAATGACCGATGTCTTGCAGCCCGCTATTGATTATGCGCGGGCAGGTTTCCCGGTAACCCAGGTGATCGCCAAGGAATGGAAATCCGGGGCCGAGGATCGCCGAGACTTTCCGGGCTTCAAGGAGGTCTACATGCCGGGCGGCAAGACGCCCGACGCCGGCGAGGTCTTCAAGAATCCGGCCTTGGCCACCACGCTTGAGACGATCGCGCGCGAGGGCCGCGATGCCTATTACAAGGGAGACATAGCCCGCGCCATCGCCAAGTACATGGAGGAAATGGGCGGCTTTCTGGCATACAACGACCTTGCTGCTCACAAGGGGAACTGGGTCACGCCTGTCTCGACGGACTATCGCGGCTACACGGTTTGGGAACTGCCGCCCAACGGCCAGGGAATCGCCGCCCTGCAGATGCTCAATATCCTGGAAAACTTTGACGTCGCATCGATGGGTTTCGGCAGCCCTGAGTACCTCCACCTGTTGGTCGAGGCGAAGAAGATTGCCTATGAGGACCGCGCCAAGTTCTACGCCGATCCGGAATTCAATAAGCTGCCAATTGATTGGCTGATCTCCAAAGAGTACGGGAAACAGCGCAGTGCATTGATCGATTTTGACAAGCCTGGTCTCAAGTACGATCCAGGCGACCCCAAGCTTGAGAAAGGCGACACGATCTACCTGACCGTGGCTGATGGCGAAGGGAACATGGTGTCGCTGATCCAGAGCAACTTCTCCGGTCTCGGCTCTGGAATGGTGCCCTGGGGTCTCGGATTCCAGCTACAGAATCGAGGAGCCCTGTTCAATCTCGAAGAAGGCCACTTCAACACTTATGAGCCGGGCAAACGCCCCTTCCACACGATCATCCCCGCGATGGTGACCAAGGAAGGCGAGCCGTTCTTCAGCTTTGGCGTGATGGGTGGAGCGATGCAGCCGCAGGGCCACGTGCAAATCCTTGTCAACATGATCGACTTCGGCATGAACGTCCAAGAGGCGGGCGACGCTCCTCGTATGCGTCATGATGGCTCCTCGCAGCCGACCGGAGAGGTGATGAAAGATGGCGGAACGGTGAACCTTGAATTTGGCTTTTCAGACGAAACGCTCGCCAAGTTTCTGATGATGGGTCACCGCGTCAAAGTAGGATCTGGCGGCTACGGCGGATATCAGGGCATCCGCTACGACCCGGCGACCGGCGTATTCTTCGGCGCCACCGAGTCACGCAAAGACGGCATCGCCGCCGGCTATTAGACATTACTCCCTGCCTCCCATTCAGGTGTCAAGGGCGGAGTAAAAATAGACCAGGGCGGCGCCGGAAAACTAGACCAGCTTGGAGTGGAACG
>JAQCLD010000063.1 GCA_027592785.1 Acidobacteriota bacterium | reverse complement strand
GTAAAAACGGATCAGCCGCTGCCGAGCAGCTTTGCGCCGCGTCGATTCCGATCAACGCTAGCGACTTGTGGGAGCTACTCGGAGAGGGTCGATTTAGTTCCTAGTTCAACCGCAGTTAGGACGGTTTCCTCATCGACGGCGTGATGGTGTCCGCCAATCCCAATGAAATCCCCGAACCGGCGACGATTTGGCTCCTTCTGTCCGATGGAGCGCTGATGCTCTTCCGCGAACGGATTCGCTGAACCCACAATCGAACTGAATGCGGCCAAGCGCTATCATCGCGACTTGTCTGCCGATACCCCAGGCGCCGTCGTCGTAGGCGGCCACGTCAACGGCTTGACGGTCGCACGTGCTCTCGCCCAAGCGGGTATCTCGGTCGCCGTCGTGCGCACCCGCGCTTACGACATCGCTCACGCCTCGCGCTCCGTCGCTCTGTCTATCCGTCTGGAAGAGTTTCCCGGTCGCAGCGAGTCGTTGCTCGAGCTACTCGAAGCGCGCCGTAACGCCTGGAGGAATTGGACCGTTTACCCCACCGACGACCTCGCGCTCTCACAGCTCCTCGCACATCGCGAAACTCTTGAGAGATGGGGTTACCGCGTCATCGCCCCGCCAGAGGATGCAGCACGCACGTTGCTCGAAAAGGACCGTACTCTCGCACTCGCCCGCAAGCTCGGCGTCGACACGCCAACCGACTTCGGCGAGGCCCAGAGCCTCATCGAACCGCAACCGCTTAACTGGCCCGTCCTGCTCAAGCCTGACGAGAGCCACCGCTTTCGCGAAGCCTTCCCCGGCAAGAAGGCTCTTCTCGCTCATGACGCTAAAGAATTCGCCGAGCATCGTCGCTCGCTCGCCAAAGTGGACATCAGAGCCAGCGTCCTCGACTTCATCCCGGGACCTGATTCTGACTTCTTCAACTACTCCGTCTACCGCACAACAGACGGTGAATTCCTCGGCGGTTTCCCTATGCGCAAGCTGCGAAAGACGCCTCCGTTCTTCGGCGTCTGCCGAGTCGCTCACACCGACGTCTGTTCCGAGCTTGTCCAGGCGATGCGAGAATCCGTCGAAGCCATGTTGGCCGCTATCGACTACCGCGGCATGGCTAACGCCGAGTTCAAACTCGACCAACGGGACGGCCGTCTCCGTCTCATGGAGATCAATGCCCGCCCCTTCCTTATGCAAGGCCTTCCTTTGCGCGCCGGCATCGCCTACGCCCGCATGGCCTGGCAAGACGTCGCTATGAGCGAGCGCCCGGCCGTCCGAGATAACGGCTGGCGCGGCGCCTGGATCCACCTCCACGCCGACATCGGCAACGCACTCGCTTACCGCCGCCAAGAAGCACTTCCACTCGCCGAATACCTGCGCCCCTACCGCATGCCGCACACGTGGGCCGTGTGGTCCGCCAGGGACCCGAAGCCGTTTATATTACAGTGGTCGAGGACGGCATTTCTGAGACCATTCTCCTCATGACCAGGCTCGTCCCGTTCACCTCCGACGTTTTTTGCGACGTCGTCGGGACGGAAGCCATGCGCGCCGTCTGGAGCGACGAGTCGCTAATCGGGCACTGGCGCGCCGTGGAGGGCGCCGTGGTCGAGGTCCAAGCCGAAATGGGTTGGATCCCCTCTGACGCCGCCCGCGAAATCGTCGCCAAGCTTGAGACATTCCCGCTCCAAGCCGTCGTCGATCGCCGCCGCGAGACCGGTCACCTGATGGTCGCCTTCTTGAAGGCCTTTCGCGAGCACTGCGGCCCGGCAGCCGAACACATGCATGTCGGCCCGACAACTCAAGACATCATGGATACCGGACTGGTGCGAATGATAGGCACCTCGCACAGCATCATCATTGAACTAATTCTGTCGCTGGAGGAAGCTCTCTGCGCGCGAGCGCTAGAGCACGCCGATACGCCGGTAATGGGCCGCAGCCACGCGCAGCATGCCGTACCCACCACATTTGGTTTTCTACTCGCAGGCTGGGCGCAGGAGGCCCGCGATCACCTGGACCGACTGCGCGAGTCCGAGAAGCGCTGGAGAGTTGTTAGCCTGACCGCGGCGGTGGGGTCAAGAAACACTTTCGTAGAGTTGAGCGACGTCGCTTCCGCGCGAGAGTTGGAGCGCCGCGTCGGGGAAAAACTCGGGCTTCCCGTAGCGACTATTGATTGGCACGCACGCGGCGACAAACTAGCCGAGCCCGTCGGCGGCCTCGCTTCGTTGACCAGCTCACTAGCCAAATGGGCCCTCAATCTCCGCTCGTGGCAGTCGGCCGAGATAGCTGAAACCAAGGTCCCCTATCGCGCGGAGGAATACTCCAGCTCAACCATGCCGATCAAGCGGAACCCCGAGCGGCTGGAACATACCGTCGGGGCGGCAAGCCTCGTCCGCGGCTTTGCTTCAGCCATGGAGAGCGTCGCTGTGCTCGACAATCGCGACGGAACCCGCGTTCCTGTGCAATTCACGGCTCTGCCCCAGAGCTACTCACTCGCCCATCGATCGCTTATCACGATGGTGGAAGCCGTCACTGGCTTGGAAATCGATGCTGAGGTGATGCGCCGCAACCTTGACCACCCCAACCTGCTCGGGGCTGCGGCCGGAGAACGGCTGATGATCGCCGTCTATCGCAAGATAGGCCGCCGCGACTGGGCCCATACCACCCTGCACGATTGCGCGACCGAGGCGATGGCCCAAGGGCACACCCTGCGCGAGGCGATCACGGGCAATTCTGAACTGGCCGCCTTGTTCACTGCCGCGGAACTGGACGACCTATGCGACTTGAGCAGCTACGTGGGCTCGGCGCCGGTCGAAGCGCGCGAGACCGTCGAGAGGCTGCGGTCGACGCGTACCGGGCTCTAGACCCGCGGCCTTGGCCGCCTTGCAGATCGGTAACGGTGCTGCCTGCTTCGACGCAATCGCTGGCGTCTTCGTCTTGCGCCGGGATCTCAACCGACGTCGCTTCGTCTGCCGCGCCCTTGAGCTACTTCCGACTATGAAATTTCGTGGAAGTGCTCTGCTGTGCGCCCATCAGGCGGTCACATTGGGCTGACTCAGGCGTTGGTTCCTGCGCGGGCTAGCAGCTCGTAACCTTGGCCGCGAGCTGATCGGAACGGAAGAATTGTCAAGTGTTCGCGGCCTGCTTTCGCCTCGGCAGCGTTGAAGCGCGGCAGCCCTGCTATGATGGCGCTCGACTTCGATGACCAACCACCTTCGCCTTCTAGCTGTTCTTCTGGCTTCTCTATTCGTTTCTTGCGGTGGGGTCGCGGAGAGGCCGAATATCATAATCGTCCTCACGGACGATCAGGGCTACGGCGACCTCAGCAGCCACGGCAACCCCGTACTGAAGACGCCTAATATCGACGCGTTTCGTACTGACTCGGTGCGCCTCGCCGATTATCACGTCGCCCCGACCTGCTCGCCGACGCGGTCGGCGCTGCAGACTGGCCACTGGACGAATCGGACCGGCGCTTGGCACACCATCATGGGGCGTTCGCTGCTGAAAGAGAACGAAGTCACGATGGGGCAAGTCTTCAGGGACGCCGGTTATGAAACCGGACTGTTCGGCAAATGGCATTTAGGCGACAACTATCCGTTTCGGCCCGAGGATCGTGGCTACACGGAAGTGATGCGCCTGGGCGGCGGCGGAGTCGGTCAGACGCCGGATGTTTGGGACAATTCCTACTTCGACGGCAGCTACTTCCACAACGGGGAGCGCGAGGCAGTACAAGGTTTTTGCACGGACGTGTGGTTCGACTACGCCAAGCGATTTATCAAATCTCAAAAGCAGTCCGGTAAACCGTTTCTGGCGGTGATCGCAACCAATGCGCCGCATGGACCGATGCACGCGCCGGAAGCCGACAGCGCCCCCTATGCGGACCTACCCGTCGACGTGGCAAATTTCTATGGAATGATCGCCAACATCGACGGCAATTTCGGATCGCTGCGGACATTTCTGGAAGAAGAGGGCTTGGCTGAAAACACGATCCTCGTCTTCACGACCGACAATGGCACCACCGGCGGCGGAAACTTCAATGCACTTTTCAATGCGGGGATGCGTGGCCGCAAGGGCAGCGAATATGACGGCGGTCATCGTGTGCCGTTTTTCGTCAGCTGGCCGCAAGGCGGGTTGGCCGCCGGACGCGATGTCGAGCCAATTACGGCTCACGTAGATGTTCTGCCAACGCTGATCGACCTAGCCGGCGTCCCCGCTCCGCAGGACGTCCAGTTTGACGGCGTCAGTATTCGGGCGCTACTCGAAGGCAGCGTTGCAGCCTGGCCGGAGCGCATGTTGGTGACCGATTCGCAGCGGGTGAAAGATCCGATCAAATGGAAGCAGAGCGCGGTGATGACCAGCCGCTGGCGCTTGATCAACGGGGTGGAACTATACGACATGGATGCGGACCCGGAGCAGCAGAACGACGTTGCGGCGCAGAATCCCGAGCCTGTCGAGCGGTTAAAGGATTTCTACGAAGGGTGGTGGGCGGAGCTGGAGCCGACGTTCGCCGACGATGCCGCGATTTACCTGGGGCACGCGGCCGGGAATCCCGCGTATTTGACGGCCCATGACTGGATTACGGAAGGGTCGTCGCCTTGGAATCAGGGCATGATCCGCGAGGGAGTGACGGGCGCCGAGAACACAGGCTACTGGAATGTCGAAATCGCTGCCAAAGGGGAATATGAAATTCGACTGCGCCGCTGGCCCGACGGCGTCAGCGCCGCGCTCAGCGCGGGCCTGCCTGCGGGAGAGGATGTTCCGGGCGTGCAAGCATACCGTGCGCGGCCCGGTACGGCCATCGCGATAACACGAGCTTCGATTGAGATCGGCGGACAGCAAGGCGAACAAGCGGTTGCGCCGGACGACCAGGAAGCGGTGTTCCGCTTGCACCTCGAGCCGGGCCGATCGCGTTTGCTGACGCGCTTCTTCACCAGCGACGGCCAAGAGTTTGGGGCGTACTTCGCGGCAGTGCGCAAGATCGGCTAGGCGGGTCACGGTCAGCAGCGGTACGGCGTGGACGGGGGGAGCGACTCGGTTGTGCTGAGCCGATGGCGACGCGGCGAGGCTCGCGTTCGATGGCGGTATCCTTGGGTGGGCCGGATTGATTGAGCTGGAAGTCTAATTTGAAAGGCAAGTTGGCGGCGCCTTCGAGCATCGCTCTCGCGTTGGGGACTCTATTTGGGCTCGGCCTGTTTAACCTCGGATACGGCGAAGGCTGGGCGTACCTAATCGACAATCCGGTGTACTGCGCCAACTGCCACGTGATGCAGGGGCACCTGGACTCCTACATGAAGTCCAGTCACCATGCCGTCGCTACTTGCAACGACTGCCACCTGCGGCACGACCCAATCGGCAAGTGGTTGACCAAGGCGGATAACGGCTTCTTTCATTCCGTAGCCTTCACGACGGGCTGGTTTCCCGACCCGATACGTATCAAGCCGCGCAACCGCCGGGTGACGCAAGCGGCTTGCCTCCACTGCCACAAGCAGACAGTCAACGCGCTATTGCCGGCGCACGAAGGCGGCGATGTGTTGCTTTGCGCTCGTTGCCACACAGACGTAGGACACGCGCTGCGATAGAGAGGAATCATGAATCAACCGGAAACGGCTCGGAAAAACCTATTGGCGCTGTTCGTTGTCGCGGCAGCCGCCTCGGTGCTGGCGGCGTGGATTCTCGTGACAATTTTCAATCGCAAGCAGGAGGCGCGCCAGCCGTACGTGCGCGTCGTCGAGGTCACGGAAATCTCGACCGACCCGCAGCCTTGGGGTCTGAACTGGCCTCGCCAGTACGAGGGCTACTTGGCTACCGCAGGAGACGACTACCAGGGCGGCAGCAGCGCGTTGCCGGAAAGCAAGTTGGTCGCCCAACCGTGGCTGCGACGGTTGTACGCCGGATACGCCTTCAGCCTGGATTACCGTGAGGCGCGCGGACACGCATACATGCTCTACGACCAGAGCGTGACCGAGCGCGTGACGCAGCGACCTCAAGCGGGGGCTTGTTTGCACTGCCACGCTTCGGCCACTGCCATGTACCGTCGCGCCGGACTAGAAGCGATGGGGCTCCCGGCGGGCGAAGAACAGTTAGCGTCGTCGTTCCAGATGGACGCGGTTGTGCGGGGCTTTAAGGAAGTCAGTCAGATGCCGTACCACGACGTCTTAGCGATGGTGGAGGCGACTCCGGACGGGACGACCGGCGGGCAAGACGACAACGGCGCGCACCCGGTCAGTTGCATTGATTGCCACGACCCCAAGACGATGGCGATACGCGTAACGCGGCCGGGCTTCGTTCTTGGAATTGCGGCTCTGGCTGAAAGCGACGCGCCGACGCCGCATCTGCCGAGCATTGAGCGCTGGCGGCAAGCAGGTCGTTCCGCGCCGTACGATCCGAACGCCGATGCTAGCCGTCAGGAGATGCGTTCGTTCGTTTGCGGACAATGCCACGTCGAATACTACTGCGCGAATAAAGACATCCTCACGTTTCCCTGGGGCAAAGGACTGAGCATGGAACAGGAGGAGCAGTTTTGGGATGAGCAGAAGTTTCCCGACGGCTCGGCTTTCTACGACTACAAACACGGCGAGACGGGGGCCCCCGTGTACAAGGCCCAGCATCCCGAGTTTGAGCTGTGGAGTAACGGCATTCACGCGCAAAGCGGGGTGAGTTGCGCGGACTGTCACATGCCTTTCCAGCGCGAAGGGGCGACGAAGTTCAGCAGCCACAACGTGAGGAGCCCGTTGGAGAACATCAACGGCTCCTGTCAGACATGCCACAACATTCCTGAAGAGGAGTTGCGCGAGCGAGTGAGTGTGATTCAGAGCCGCACTGTCAGCCTCCTCGAACGCGCCGCCGCGGCGATGACCGAGATGCTTGACGCGATTCTTGAAGCACAGGCGTCGGGCGCGACCGACGAGCAGTTGGCGGATGTGTTCTAGGCGCAGCGCAAGGCCATGTGGCGGCTGGACTACATTAGCAGCGAGAACTCACGGGGCTTCCACGCGGATCAAGAGTCGGCTCGCATCTTGGGCGAATCGATTGACTACAGCCGCCAGGCGCAGGCGTTGGCATTGCGTCTGCGGGCGCCCGCCGCGCCGGATACTCAGAACCTGCCAAAGACTCCGGTGGTGGGGATTAGCGAGGGCGGCGGTCCCAAGTAACAAAGTGAAGGCGCTGACCGCTCGCGGCCGGAGGGCTCGCAGTCTGGACACTATTTGGCCGTTTGTTAAGGGCTCCCGAAGCTGTGAAAGAATCACCGTTCGCGCACGCACTAGCGTCCTGTGCGGACAACGGACGTCGCCAGGGACTGGCTTGGATGTTCGCGCCCCACAAACCCGGTCTCTTAGCCCTGAACGCCGCCCGCGAAAATCCGTGCCTGTACCTTTCTCGAGTTGCCTGCGTGCCCGAAGGATTACTTCACGGCTTCCCGTCCCCTCGGCCGTCTTCGTACCGAGGAACCCGGCGGTTACCCGCCTGGGCTCGGGTTGGGTTAGTTGTCGCCTAGCCTGGTGGAACGACGAACGGCCAGTAGGGGACGAGTTGATAGTTCAGCTCAACGACCATGTAGGCCCCAATCAGCGCGGCGACGATCAGCAAGCTCACCAGGACCAAGATCACCGTGCCCCAGGGGAACTTACGGTTCTCGCGGCGCAGAACGATCATGTAGCTCGCTGCGATTCCAGCGTAGTAGAGCAAGATCATCGGCGCCGCGAAGGTTAACATCGTCGTCACGTCCGGCGTCGGCGTAATGATGGCGGCGGCAATGAAGATGATCAGGATCGCGTAGCGTCCGTTGCGCATCAGGAACGCGGGCGAAGTGATGCGCAGCAGCGTGAAGAAGAAGATCACAACAGGCATCTGGAAGACGACGCCCATGCCGACTTCGAGATTGAAGAACATGTCGTAGTACGACGTGAGCGAGATGACCTGCTGCACTCCAGCATCGGCGCTGAGACCCAATAGGAAGCCTAGTGCGAGTGGCAGTGCGACGTAGTAGCAGAACAATCCACCCGAGACGAAAAGTAACGCGGTGGTGAAGATGAAGGGCGCCGCTAAACGCCGCTCCCGCTTGTAGAGCCCCGGCGAGATAAACCCCCAGACCTGAAGCATGATCCAGGGCGCACCAAGGAATACCGCAGCGAGTAGGGGCAGCTTGATGTACTGGATGTAGAACATCTCCGTCGGCGTGAGCTGCGATAGTTGAACGCCGGGATACGAAGCTTCGAAAGGGCCTTTGAATATTAAGAACAGTTTGTCCGCGAAGGCCAGCGCCGCGAGGTAGATGACGACGACGCCAATGAGAACACGGACGATGCGGGTGCGCAGCTCGTTGAGATGCTCCAGGAACGACATGCGCGCCATCTCTTCGTCGTCGTCTTCGTCCTCGGCAGGAGGCAACGGCGGCGGGGGCGACGGGGGCAGCGTTTTGCCGGGAGCGGCTCCGGCCTCGGTTTCCGATTTGGCTAGCGCGGTGGTGGTGTCAGGGGCGGCTTCGGCGCTGGTCTTGTCGGCCTCGTCGATCTCGTCGTCTTGGTACTCGTATTCGTAATCGGAGCCGGCGGGCGCTAGGGGAGCGGCCTCGACCGCGGCTTCCGGTTCGGCGCTGGCCTTCTCGGCTTCGTCGATCTGGTCGTCTTCGTACTCGTATTCGTAATCCGAACCGGGCTCGTCGTCGACGGGCGCTGGGGGGGCTGAATCCCCGCGCACAACAGCGCCTTCGGGCTGCTGGCGGTCTTGATCCAAGTCTGTGGTGTGCTCGCCGGACTCGGGGTCCCGCGGTTCTTTGCCGTCAGAGCTCATTCGTTGTCGAAGCGGTTAAGCAGCGCCCTTATCAACTCCGCTTTCTACAGAGGAGTCGGCGTCGGCCGTACTAGCGACCGACTGCTTTTCCGCTGCCGTATCGGACCGGGCTGCAGAAGAATCCGTAGTGGTAGACGAGACGCTTGGACCGTACTCGTCGTAATGATCGTCGTCAACTCCGTCTCCGCTGAGAAGGGAGGACGGGCTGAAGTCTTTCTGAATGTCCGATTTGATGCTGGAAGCAGCATCACGGACCTCTTGCATGCGACTTTCACGCTCGATGTTGTCCATCTCGCGCTGGAAGGTCCCTTTCAATTCGCTGGAAGCGCGCTTGAATTCGGACATGCCCTTGCCCAGCTGTTTTCCCAGCTCGGGCAATTTCTTCGGGCCGAAGATGACAAGCGCGGCCACAAAGATGAATATCATTTCCGGGACGCCAAGCGGACCCATTGCAATCACCTGCTGACGCCTTATGCGTCGATTTGATGATAGCGGTGGCTTTCGAGAAGCGTCAACTTGAGGCGGAAGACTCAACTCGGTCAGTTCAGTGCCGCGAATCGGCAAAAGGCCTGAGGGATGAGTCGTATGACTCGCGGCTAATGTCGGATTATGGGGCGATTTTTGAGCCTGGCGACGGCGCTGCTTGGGTGCCTAGCGGCGCTTGCCGGTTATGACGCGGTCTCGACCCTGTTCGAGCGGCCTGCCCATGCGGCGATAGACGCGGAGCGAATATCCGCTGCGCAAAGAGAGTTGGCGCTGAGCCGTTTTGGCGAAACGGGAACGTTCGAGGCTCCGGCGGCAAGGTATGTGGGACGGGAAGAAACCGCACCGCTAACGGCCGCGGACTACTTGGCCCTATTGAAAACGCTGGGCGCGCCGCGGCATGGCGGGCCGCGCGAGGCGGTTTCAACGACTGAGGCCGGTCCAGGGAGATTGGCGCTTTCGCGATTCTTCCCGGCCAAGGGTTCAGGAGAAGCGCAGTTTTGGATTGAGGCGACGGTACCGGGAATCCCGAACTTGGCCTTGTTGCCCAAGGGATCGGTCGAGATCGAGATCGAACGCGTGCAACAAGCGGACGGCGCGGATGTTTACGCACGAGAAAGCCGCTTCGAGACGGACTTCTTTGAAACGCTTGCCCTAGAGGAAGATCCGGCGGCGGACGTGTACTCGGGAGTGCGAGCCGTGCGCGTGGCAGGGTCGGTGCATGGCGATGACATCGCCTACGTAACGGGCCGTTTGGCGTTGAGGCTTCCGATTGAGGCCGAGGCGATCGCGTTTGGCAAGAATGACGTAGGCGTTGAGCGTGTCTCGGCGTCTGAGGCGAGCGTGGAACTGATTGCTGTGGGCGGCGGTGAAGCGGCCTTCCGCACGACGGGCAGGCCTGAAGCGTACGTTGCGATCTACGCTTACGATCGTGAGGGCCGGAGGTTGGCGCCGGCGGGCGAATCGGTCCGGGCGAATGGGCTATCAGCCGATCGCAAGGCGTTGTTCCATGGCGAAGTCGATCGAGTGGAAGTGATTTTCACGCGCGGGTATATGAGGAAGACGTATCCGTTTGTGTTGAAGGGCGCCGGAGCGCCGCGGCCGTTCCCGTTTGGGCCACAGCGGAAGGCTTCGACTGAGCCCGTAATCGTGTGAATCCTAAACGACCTCGATGATGCGGCCTTCCGCGGCCCGATAGAGGCGATCCCAAATAGCTTCGCCCAGACCTTTGCGGTCGGGGGCGCGAACGAAGATGACCTCGGCAGCGTAGTCGTCGAGGCTGCGCAGACCTTCGAACAGGTTGCGGCTCACATCGTCGAGACGTCCAGCGGAGCCTAGATCGGCCAGATGCGTGGCGGCGTTGAGACTTGCGGCGTCTTCACTGAGGGCTAGAACGCCGACAGTCTTTCCCTGTGAGGTGAGCTGCGAAATCTCTCTGTGCATGCGCACCAAGACACCCTCGCGGGGGCCCGAGAACAACCGCACTTCAGCTCGCGGCGCGTAGTGTTTGAGGAGCATTCCCGGAGAGGAGACCGCCTCGTTGGCCGCAGCATGCCGAGGGGCATAGAAGATGCGCGGATCGATCTCGCGGAGGGCTTCGATGGGGACTCCGCCAGGCCGCAGCACGGCGGGCGGGTCGATGGTGAGATCGACGACGGTAGACTCGACGCCTACTGTGGTCGGACCGCCGTCGAGGATCATGTCGATACGCCCGCCCAGGTCCTTCAAAACGTGATCGGCGCGGGTCGGGCTGGGGCGCGAGAATAGATTCGCGCTGGGCGCGGCGATCGGAGCGCCCAGGGCGCGGATGAGCGCCACAGCAACGGCATGAGCCGGGAATCGCACGGCAACCGTGTCGAGGCCGGACGATACGATGGGCGGTATCGACGGCGAACGGCGCAGCACCATCGTCAGCGGCCCCGGCCAGAAAGCATTGGCCAGAGCGTGCGCCAGCGGGGGCGGATCGGCGGCGACTTCCGGCAACTCCGCCGTATTCGAGATGTGGACGATGAGCGGATCGGTCCTCGGGCGCTGCTTGGCTTCGAATATCTTGGCGACGGCTGCGGCGTTGGTTGCGTCGGCAGCCAAGCCGTAAACGGTTTCGGTGGGAAGCGCCACGAGACCGCCTCGACGTAAGACGACTGCCGCTTGCTCGATGATCGACGGGTCGGGATGCAGCGCATCAACCCGTAGCATCTGCATGCCATCCGATGGATTTTCGCTCACGGAGGTTTAGGCGTCGAACAACGAACGTCCAACCATTTGTTCGGGGCGCTCGAAGCCGAAGAAGTCGAGGATGGTGACCGGGAGATCAAGAATGCTTGGCTCGGCACGGGAAAACCCACGGCTGATGAACAAGGAACCAGGCACCATGTCGCGCGACATAGAATGGTCGCCGGCCCAAGCCCAGGGGTTGAGGTCGAGGACCGTCTTGCCGGTTTCCAGTTGGACCGAGGAGCTGGAAATGCGATAGCCGGGCGTGCAACCCACAAGCATCTCGGGCATGTCGGGCGTGTGCTCGCCGACATAGATGTCATCGCGGGCGAATACTTTGTGGATGGGGCGTTCGCCGGTTTCTGAGTCGTTGATGCCTTGCAGCTCTCGAGTGATACGGGCGATCAGTCCGCCGGCCTGCTCATCGCTGACGATGCCCCGCTCTTCCCTGCCCACGCGGTTGAGATACAGGCCGTTGAAGCCAACGTTATAGGCGGCGGTCTTGTCCCAATTAACATCGAGGAAGTTGGTCTCTGGTTTGTTCTTCGCTTCGTCTTTGAGCACCAGATAGCCGTTCTCGCGCAACCACGTATTCAGATGGAACTGGCGGCCGAACTGGGCGAAGCCGTGATCGGAGCAGACGATCAGCAGAGTGTCGTCGTCGACCGAAGGCAGCACACGACCGACGAGTGCATCCATTTTCTCGTAGAGCTGATGGATGTATCCCGAGTAGCGGACGTCGCTCATCTGGTGCATCGGGTGGGTCTCATCCATGTTGCGCCAGAGCATGTGCGTATCTTGGTCGGTGGATGAAATGTAGAAGTAGAAAAGCCCCGACTTGAACTGCGACCACGCGTATTCAAAAAGATTGAGCTGGTCTTGCAAGATCAACTCGGCCTGCTTGACGTAATGTTCGTCCTCAAAAATCTTGTAGTCGAAAGCCTTAGTGTCCGCAGGCAATCCCTTTGTCCAGAAAGGTCCGATCTTATCGGCGATTTCGCCACCCAGTTCAGGCGGATGGGTGACCGGCATGGCCTGCTCTTCGGGATCGATATTGATCGGCGAGACATACATCTTGAAGTGCGGATGGACGCTCTTGACCAGGATGCGGGTAATGCCGGCAACGGTCACCAGGCCGCCCGGGACGAGTTCAAAGCGGAGCTTGATCCAATCGCTGAATTCGCCCTCTTGCAGGACGAACTGCTGATCTTGGACATCGATGCGCACCACCGGATCGGTCGGATCGACGTAAACCTGAAAGGGAACGCGTACGCGGCCGGGCGATGCCGTGTTCATGCTGTTGGGCGGACCCAAGATCTCCGCATCGACGCGGCCGGAGTTGACGCGAATGCGTATCAACTCTTCGGAATTGAGGTTCGGAATCGACTCGTCCGGGTCGCTGGTGTAGTAGCTGAAGGCCCCAAAAGAGTCGACGACGTCTGGAGTACCCATGCCGGCGACGGCGCGGGTGGCCGTTTCGTCGATCGGGAAATTCGTCGGGATCTTCATGACCGTGGCCGGGATGCCGGCTTCGGTCAGGTAGGCCCAAAACGGTTTGCCGCGGCGTAGACACTCCACCTCGCCGCCGCTGAGAGCCAATTGGTAGTCGCCGAGCTGCACCGATTGGGTGACCTCGCCAGGCTTCCAGATGGCGAAAAACGGCGCATAGGTCAGCGGGTCACGCGCGATGAAGTCAGGAACTCCATGGCCGCCCGGGGTCATGCCGGTAATAAAGCTGCTCCAAGCGACCGGGCTGAGCGCGGGCATGGTGGTCTGGAGCGGCTTAAAGGCGCCCATCTGGGCTAGTTTCTTGAAGTTGGGGGCGCGGCCCTGGTCCATCAACGCTTGGATGATCTTAGGCTCCATGCCGTCGAGACCAAGCACCACCACCTTTTTGCCATTGGGATCGCCGACCATTTTGGCCCCGCAACCGGTCATGGCGGCAGCCGCGGCAACGGTTTGGCAGAACTCGCGACGAGAGGATTTCATGGTCGTCCTACATTATCGGCGAAGAACTTCGGCGGCGCTGGGCCGAGTAATGCGATCGACACAAGAAAGGGCCTATCCGACTAGCGGATAGGCCCGATTGATTGGTTCAGCTTGCGAAACCTTGTCTAGGCTGGCGTGGCCTGTCCAGAGTTGCGCCTCATCGGCTTGAGGGCACAGTAGCCCTTGGCCAGACTTGGCTTGATTCTGATGGCTTGCTCGAAGCTGCCGACGGCGTCATCAGCCTTGCCCAACGCCTGTAGGGCGACAGCCAAGTTGAGATGAGCTTCGGCTAGTTGCGGATCGAGTTCCGCTGCTTTGCGGTAATACGTGGCCGCCTCTTCGTGGCGTCCCGCCTTCTGTTCGAGAAGTCCGGCATTGTATGCGACTTCGGCGGAGTCGGATTTGATGTTCGTGAGCTTCACGTAAATTTCGCGAGCAGCATCGAAGTCCTCTTGGGCGACTCGCGCGGAGGCGAGACCGAGCAGAGCTTCGGGTTCGTCGGCGGTTTGGTTGAGCACCTTCTCGAAAGACTTGACGGCGGCCTCATAGTCTTTCATATGTAGGTGTGCGATGCCTAGGTTGAGAGACACCTGCGGCCAGTCTTGGCGGTGCTTTAGGCAGCGCTCGTAGAGCATGGCGGCCTGTTGGAACTGTCCGTTCTTGTGGAGGGTGGCGCCGAGGCGGAACAACGGCTCGGGCGAGCTGGTCGCTTCAGCGACTTTATCGTAGTAGCCGACCGCTTGCTCCCAGTTCTGGTTGCGCTCGTGCATGACGGCGAGACTATAAAGCGCCGGCAGTGAGTCGGAGTCGAAGCTCAACACGCGCTCGTAGAGTTTCTGCGCGTCGTCGATGTCGCCCTGCTCCTGACAGCAGGCGGCCAGATTGAGGTGCGCCTCTATCGAGTCGGCCTTGATCTCAACCGCTCGCTTGTACGCTTTGCGCGATTCGTCGAAGTCGCCCTGCTTCTGGCTCAAAAGGCCCAGGTTGTACCAACCTTCGAACGAATCGCCTTCGAGAGCCGTGAAGCGACGGTAGTGCTCGCGAGCGGCGTCAAGGTTCTCTTGGCGATAGCTGATGTAAGCCAAACCTTCATGAGCGCGCGGGTTATCTTCTTCGATCGCCACGAGCTTACGGAAGCACTTCTCGGCATCGGCGAAGGCGCTGTTCTTGGTGTGCAGGCCGGCTAGGTTCGTCAGCGCTTCGGCCGAGTCCCCGTTCTGCTCCAGAGCGGAAATGTAGTAGCGAACGGCGTCATCGGTCTGGTCTCCCAGCTGATAGGCGACACCGAGGCCAAACAAGGCGGTGAACTAATCCGGCTCCGATTCCAAGTACCTGGAATAGGCATCCTGCGCAGCTTTGGGATCGGTGAGCTTGAGGCAGCATCCGCCAAGACCCAGGTAGGCTTCGGTCAGATCGGGCGAGTTCTGGACGGCGTTCTCGAAGGCCGTACGAGCGTTCTCGTAACGGCCAACCGCCTCAAGCGCTAGTCCGTAGTTGAAATGAGCAGCCCCGTTGCCATCGTCGATTCGCAGGAGCCGATCGTAGGCATCGACAGCGCGATCGTAGTCCTTTTGTTCGAGATTGATCTGCGCGGTAGCCGTACAGATTTCCCCTTCGTCGCCGCCCGCTTCTTGGGCACGGCCCAATTCTGCGAGAGCTTGCTCGAACTCGCCGCGCAGGTAGTGACCTACCGCCGCTGCGTAGTGATCGTCGCCGACGCCTTCGTCATCGGCAGGACCGTCTGTCAACGGATCGCTCAAAGCGTCGAGTAGCTCAGCATCATCCACGTTAAGACGTGGCGACGCGAGGTTGTCGGGCTTTGCCGATTCGCCGCGGTCTACAAAATTTAGGTCGCCTAGGATCTTCATCTCACAGCTTCCTTCTCTTCCCCGAACCCGTTTGTCGCGGTTGCGCAAACACAGGCTCTAGTTGACTCAAAATAGGTCCGCGACATGTGCTCGCTCGCCCCCATCTGTTTCATCTCTATCCGAACGGCCAGACGCCGAAGCGTACTCGCTGCCGGACTCCTCTTCTTCCGCTGAAGCAGACGTGAATACGCCCCGCTCCGACGCGGATAAAATCGCGGAGCGCTGTGGCTCCAGAATGCGGCTCTGAAGAGCCACTCGGCTTAAGAACTCGGCGGACAGCGTCGGCTGCTTCACCGAGAAGGACGACTCTCCAACGGAGACGCTTTCCAACGTTCCGTTTAGTCTCATTTCCGCAGCAATCAAAGCCGCATGCAGCGGCGCAGGCCATACGAAAGCTGAGCAAGGCGTAAGAGCGTCAGCGCGGCTCACGTATGACTCGGTTGATTTCTCAGGATCCGAGATCGGGACGGCAACGGTCGCCACGCGTTCGCTGGGTCGGAACTGGACCGGATCGAACCTCGCCGAAGCGGTGCCGTTCAAAGAGGACTTGCGCATCTCCAAGAACTTCAGCGGGCTGAGCAGGCTCGACCTATCCGGACCGGCGATAGCCAGCGCGTCCGTCCAAGGTTTCAGCGCGTAACCGCCTTCGGGCAGAGTTGGGCTCGGGCTCATTTCGTGCAACTCCGTGGCGGGACGCAATTTTGGTGCAGCTTTGGGCGGGCGCCGAGGGTCCGGCGCGGCCGCGGGAACGGCTGAGTCAGTTTCGCCAAGCGCTGCGAGGTCAAAATCAGCGGTCTCAGGCGGATCGAAGAGTTCTGAACTTTGCGCATCGGCCACGTCCTGCACGGCGAGAAGTTCTTCGAAGACTGCTTCCGGCGGCTCCAAAGATTCCGCTTGGTCGGCGTCGAACTCCGAGGCAAACTCCGGAGGTTCTAGGGACTCGGCTTGCGCCTCCGCCAATCCCTCCATCATGAGGTCGGGGGCATCGATGGTGCCCAAAGCGGCAGCTTGAGCGACGGGCTGGGGCGTGGCGAGGGCCTCCGCGGGCGCCTCAGCTGATTCGAGAGCGTCCAGCTCCAATTCAGGCGCTTCATCGAGTTCTTCGTGGCCCACTTCAGCCGCTAGATCGACTTGCGGGGACTCCAGTTGGGGCAGTTCCTCAAGTGAAGACTCCATGCTGGAGAACTCGTCGAGCAGATCGCCATCCGCCGGTGAATCCTGTTTCGTTTGGTGTGCTTCGGCCGCTAACGCTTGCAAAGCGGCGAGCGCCTCTTCTGCGGACTGGCTCTGGGCGTTGCCCCCGCTTTCGCTAGAAATACCGGGGAGCAGCACGGCGGACGACGATCCCTCTGGCTCACCGAACACGCGCTCCGCGAGCTTCCAAAGTTCGTCGGTTTCAACCGTCTCGTTCGCTGCCGTGGCGTGCTCGGCCTTCTTGGGTTGACGCTTCAGCAGAACGTGGTCAACAGAGGAGGCGCCGCCTTCGAAGATCGGCAGGGCCGGCGCGTCGCTCTTGGACCCAGAATCGTCAACCAGCAGCCGATCCATCGTCTGCTTTTTGTATAGGTCGGCGTGCTCATCGCAGCAGAACTCGGACTTGCCTGTCCAGGCTCGCAGCCGCGGTATCTTTTCATGGCAGAGCAGGCAGTGCATGGACGGCAATTCCGCAGTTGAGGCGACCCCAGCACATAGCCGGGCCCAGCCCCAATTGAATTCTGCCGTCACCGCGTTCGGCGGGCGATACGCGCCAAACCCTAGTCACCTAGAGAAGTATACGTAGTGCTATGAGTCCTAAGCTAGGCACCCTATGGCTATCTTTATGAAAACAGTACACTTCGAAAAAAGAGTCGGGGTCGGAAGGCAAAAGAGTACGGGGAGGGGAGTATCCCGAGAAGGAGCGCGGAGATAAAGAGGGGACGGCCTCGCGGTAGGCGAGGCCGTCGTATTACTGAACGGTCTTGGTCGAATCGTCGGGCAAGTCGCCCAGGAAGTCTTCGACGATCTGGCGCTGCTGTTGTTCGCTCATGGACACTTTCACCAAGCGAGCGGCAGCCCGTATAGCCAAGTCTGCGACAGTTTGGCGAATCTCAGCCATGGCGATGCGCTGCTCGGCGGCGATGCGATTGAGACCCTGCTCGACGGCCTTCTGTGACTCAGCTTTCGCTTCGTCGACCATCTTCTGTCGCAGGTGCTGAGCCTCAACGCGAGCGTCTTTGACGAGGTCGTCAGCCCTGCGCAAAGCTGCGTCGGAGTTGCTCTTCGCCTGGGCGATAGCGTCTTCGGCGGCCTTCTGAGCCTGTTCCGCCTTGGTTAAAGCGTCATGAATACGCTTTTCACGCTCGTCGAGGGCCTTCATCAGAGGGCCCCAAGCGAGCTTGGTCAATATGCCCAGGGTGACGAGGAAGACGATGACCGTCCAAATCATCAACCCTGGGTCGAATTTAAGAAGTTGCTCTGTCATAACCTGCCTACGTGAGGAAGATGATGACGAAGCAAACGGCTAATGCGATGACGGCGACGCCTTCTAGCAAGAACAAGGGCAGCTGGAAGGCGGCCGTAATTTCTTTGGCTGCTTGAGGCTGCCTGGCGATCGACTCGGTAGCTCCCGCGGTCAAACGGCCAATGCCGAGCCCCGCTCCGATGGCCGCGAGGCCGGCTCCAATGCCGGCGCCCATGTAGCCCAACGTACTTCCGCCGGCTCCGCCGCCGTCTTGTGCGAAGACTACCGCTGGGGCGACCATGAGCGCCAAAATCATCAGCAGCATCAGTTTGGCTGCCTTGTTCATGGTGTATTGCATGTGGATTTTCTCCTCTTTAACTCTACGAAAACTCAATGATCGGAATGAACGCTCATTCCGATGAAGATGGAAGACAACAGCGTGAAGACGTAGGCCTGAATAAAGGCCACGATCAGCTCAAGAATGCTGATGGCGACGGCCAAGGGCACCGACAGAAGCCCCATCCAAACGCTCTGGAACACAAAGATGAAGCTGACCATGACCAGGATCACAATATGACCCGCAGTCATGTTGGCGCCCAAACGAATCGTCAGCGCGATCGGCTTCACTAGCAAGCTCAAGATCTCGATCACGAAAACCAGGGGCACGATGAAAGCGGGCGTACCCGGAGGCCCCGCCATATGCTTGATGTACTTCACCGGACCCTGTTCGAAAAGGCCTAGGACCACGATCAGGCCCAAGGTGATCAGCGCCAGCGTGGCAGTCACGTTGAGGTTGCTCGTGGCCGTATAAGAGCCGGGCAGCATCCCCAACAAGTTGCAGGCCAAGATGAAGAAGAATATCGTACACAGGAACGGCGTGAAACGAGCGCCCCACTTGTGCCCCATTGCCGGCACGGCGACTTCGTCGCGGATAAACACGACAATCAATTCGAGGGCGTTTGTCAGACCGCTCGGGGCGCCCTGAAGTCGGGTGCGGCGCATTGCCCACCCAAAAACCAATATCAGCAGGGCCGAGGAGATCATCATCATGGCCACGGCCTTGCTGATGCCCCACTGCTGCAGCAGCGGATGCTCCAGGGGCGTGTTGACGATGTGATGCATGATGACTTCGGCCAGAGTTTCCTCGTGGCCCCCTTCATGCTCCCCCGCTACAGCTCCCGCCTCCGCGGCGTGCTCTTGAGCAAAGGCCGCGCCAGCGAACAAAAATCCGACTGCCGTTCTACCGATCATCTTGAGTGAATGAACCGCTGGTAGCGGAAACCTTCCCACACTTGCGCCGCCAAATAACTCACAAACAAAGCCGTCAAAAACACGATTTCGTCGAACCAGCCGCGAGAGAGGACGACGACTAGCGCCGACAGCACCAGCGCAGTCCGCAACAACAGGCCTCTCAACAAGATCCCGATGGCCGTCTCACTGGGGCGACTCTTCCAATAGCGCAGCATGATTTCAGAAACGAAAACCGTGCTCAAACCGATAGCCACTCCCGCAAAGATCGCCGCCGTCACTTGCCAAGCCCCATAACTTTCGCCAGGTTGTAAAAGCCAACCACGATGCCTACCGCCAAGCCTACTATCGCCGCCGCCGGGTTGGCGTCGAAGTACTCTCCCGCCGCGTAGCCTGCCAGCAAACAGCCGATGACGCTTCCACTGATCGTACCGGCCATCGCGCCCGCCGCACCGAGACGGGAGCGTTCGCTGCCCTCCGGCTCAGGTGAATCAGGCTCGTTGTGCTCCGATTCCCTCATCGCGGCGAAATGGCCTGATCGAACTTCGCTGAATAGTCGTGTCGGGAGAACGCCTTGCCGTAGCAAACCCTGGCGAATCAGTAAATTTGACGATAGCAGAGACTTGGCGATAGCTTCAATAACCCGCTCGGTGGAAGATGAAGAAAACGTGGCGGCCGGGCTCCTCAGTCGGCAGCATTTGTAACGTTTTGAGGATCGTGGGAATAGCTTGGCGCCTAGCGCGGTTTCAGACTCCATTGAGACGGCTCCATCAGGGCCCGTCTCTTGGAGGTATTGAGACAGAACATGCTGAAAACCCAATTCCGGCGCATTGCGCTAACCGCGACGACCCTGGTCGCCGCCCTTTCTCTAGCAACGGCCGCGCAGGCCGCTGGAGGCCAACGCTATACCGTATCGATCACCAACCTGACGAAGGGACAGATCATCTCACCTGCAGTGGTCGCCTCGCACTCAGAGGACGCCGAGCCGTTGTTCATCCCCGGGCGCCCGGCCAGCGCCGAGCTGGCCAAGGTTGCTGAAGATGCGATGCTCGACGATTTGATTTACAAGCTGAGCCACTCCGCCGACGTGCTCGACGTGAAGACGATCTTAGGCGCCGGCGGACCGATCATGCCCGGCGAGACCGCGTCAGTCGAAGTCGAGGGGCTCGGCCATCACCGGTTCATTTCGTTGGTGGCCATGTTGGTGTCGACGAATGACGCCTTTGTGGGCATTAGGAACGTTGAAGCGCCGGCCAACGGGACCGTCGTCCGTATGCCGCCCGCCTATGACGCGGGATCGGAAGTCAATACGGAGTTGTGCACCGACATTCCGGGACCACCGTGCGAAATGCCTGGCGTGCGCGTCACCGAAGGGGCCGAGGGTTATGTGTACGTGCACCCCGGTATCTCTGGAATCGGCGACCTGGATCCCTCAGTTCGCGACTGGCGAAATCCCGTGGCTCGTATCTCTATTCAAAGGGCGAAGTAAACTGGAGCTCAGGAGCAAGTCGTTGCCGGTCAAAGTCGCTCGGCAACGCGCTCCGCTGCCACGGTGCAGCGCGCTGTTTGGCCTAAGACTTTGAGACTTCTCCGTTTTCGTAGGGACCGGCGCGAAGAGTTCGAGCAGGATGCCCTGCCGCATCTCGATGCACTCTATCGCACGGCATGTTGGATGCTGATGGATAGCTCGGTGGCCGAGGACGCGGTTCAGGAAACCTACATGAAAGCGTGGAGGTCCTTCGACGGCTACGAGCCCGGGACGAACCTGCGAGCCTGGCTGTTCACGATACTCGTCAACTGCGTCAGGGACATCCGCTCTAAAGCGAATCGGGAACGGCCAGCCACGGACAGCGAAGCCATCCTTGCCGGGCAAGGCGGCAGGCCGCTGCCCGTGTCCACAATTACCGACGCCGGCCTGGAGCGAGCTTTGGCCAAAGTCCCCGAAGAACGCAGGCGGGTGATTTGGATGGCGGACGTGGAAGGGCTGACCTACCTGGAAGTTTCGAAAGCGTTGGATATACCGATCGGAACGGTTATGTCGCGGCTCAGCCGCGGCCGCCGGCAGCTACGAGAAAGCCTGGAGAAGCCGCCGTCCGCCGAGGGTAATCGTTTGAGTACGGACCGCAGGGCATGAGCGAACGAGATCACAGCGAAGACGTCTGTCGACGCGTAGGAGAGCAATTACCGGCTTTCCTCGCGGGCGAGCTGCCCGACCACGAGGGCGAGGCGCTGGCACGCCACTTGGAAGAGTGCGCCGAGTGCGCGGCTCAAATTGCACTGGAACCGGAACTCCGGCGGCATCTCGACGGCAGCGTCGAGTTGGCAGCCGCGCCGACGGCGCTACGGGAGCGGATTAGGCGGTCCATCGCTGAAGAGAACAAAGCCGCGTCGCCGTCCCGCTGGCGGCTGGCGCTGGCGGCGGCAGCGGTATTTCTTGTGTTGGCGAATGTTGGAGCCTATTTCAAGATCGGCATCTTGCCGCATGAATTCGTCTTAGCGGAACTGCGGATTCGGGCTTCACTGGCGAAGATTCACGCCCTGCTCGGCGTTGGTCTCGGGGACCACTTGATTTGCGCCGTCTATCGCCGGCTAGCCGCTGACCCGCCGGCGGAGGCAGCCACGGTCTCTGAAATCGGGGCGGACTGGGCGCCGCTGGCGGATATCGCCAGTACTTACGCGCCGAGCGGTTTCGAAGTCCGGCTGGCTCACCGTTGCGAGTACGGGGGCCGAGACTTCGTCCACCTAATAATGTTCGACGGACAGCAACTGGCCTCGCTCGTCGTCACGGAACGACGCGCCGACGATTCATTTGCCGCGTCCGGCGAGATTCCCGCCGCACGCCTCGGGACGATCGCCCTCTACCAGGGCGCGGGGGATGATTTCGGAGTTTCGGCTTTTGAGACGAACTCGTATCTAGTCTTCCTGGTGTCGAATCTGAGCACAGCAGATCAGGCCGCCGCCGCAACAGCTTACTTCCCCCACATTTCTACTTTTCTTGCGTCCGTGGTCCCCTCAGCGCCGTCTTTGGACTAGGACATCTCCTTAGCCTTAGAAGGCGGCGCGAGGCGTTTGCCTAAGGTAAATAAAGCATGCCTGTTTAGGGAAACCCGAGTGCAGTCAGCCTTCGGTGGCCGCCCCTATACTCGCGGCAGGGAAGGACTGTGCTGGTCGAAAAGCTGATTTGTGATCGATACGTCCTAGATGAGAAGCTGGGTTCCGGCACTCTAGGCGATATCTACCGCGCCACGGACACGCAAACGAATCGCGCAGTCGCGGTGCGTCTTGTCACGGAAGTCCATGACCCGTTGGCATTGGCGACGTACTACCGCCAGTGGGCCATCCAAGCGGGAATTCGCGACGAGCATGTCGGTCAAATCCTGGACATCGGCGAAGCGACGGAAAACGACCGCCGCTATCCGGTTGTCGTTACGCCGCTTTGCGATGGCCCGCCGCTTTGCGACCTTTTCTTGCAGCCGCTGAGCAACTCTTCGCCGAAAGAATGGCTGAAGGCGATTCATCAAGCCACACTCGGAGTGCACAAGGCGCATGAGCGCGGATTGATTCACGGGCGGCTGCACTCGGGCAACGTCTTGGTGGGCCGGGACGGCAGCCTACGCGTCGTGGACTTCGGCAACGGCGGCGCGCTGAATCGCAAGGACGGCATTCCGAGAGATATCGCGTCGCTGGCTGCAATGTGCTTTGAAGCGCTAACGGGCGCTGAGCCGCCGTCGGATCAAACGGCCGGCGAGTCTGCCCTGGGACGCGCCCCCGCCGCGACCAGCGAGATCAATCGAATCATCGCGGGAACGCTTTGGCCAGGGGCAACGCCGCTATTTGCGAACGCGCAAGAGTTTGCCGATGCTCTTTCGAGCGCCTTGTCTGTGGAGGGCGGCGGCCTAGAAGCCTCGCAATCTCCAGCTCCGGCTGTTGCTGAGTCGGCGGCGCCTGAAGAACAGGTTGCTAGCGCGCCGATGGCGGAGGTTCCCGATTCGGCGACCACCGACGAGCGCGTAGCGTCTGGGCTGAAAGGCCTCGGCCAAAGGATGGTCGCGGCGCCGGCCAGTGAGAATCCGATCGCCGATGCGGAGCGTCAAGCGGCCCAAGCGGCGGACCTGGGAGAAGCAGTCTCCCTACTGCAAGATGCTGCGGCGGCCAACCCCGAATCGCCCAGACTGCGACGGCTAATCACTCTCTACCGAGAGAAGCTTGATGTGGTGGCGGAGGTCCTAACGAGGACTCAGCAGTTGGAAGCAGACGGCAAGTTCGATCAGGCCGCCGAACAGCGCGAGCTGCTGCAGTCGATTCATCCTGCTTACCGTCCCGACGTACCGCCGATCGGCAGCCGTCCAGATGCGCTTCCTCTCGCTCAAGACGCCGTCAACGAGTCTAAGCTCATCGAAACCGCTGACCTGCCGGACTTGTCGACGATTTCGGTCGAATTGGCGCGCGAATCTCGACCAGCGGTCGAGGCCACGCTCGAGCCGGAATCGGCGCCGGCGCAACCCGTTGAACAGCCTGCTCCACAGGCGACGGAACGAATTCTTCCGCCCGTAGTAGCCGCCGTGGCCGAAGCCCCGGAAAGGCACAGCCCGCCTGCTGAGGCGCCCGCCGCTGCCCAGCCAGTCGAGCCAGTTGAGACCGCACCCACTGAGCCGACGCCAAGCGCCGAGCCACAACGAAGTCAGCCATTGAACAAGGCAGCGGAGGCGATTGGCCCGCATGTGGCCTCACTCTCGGCCTCGGTTCGCTCGCATCTGCAGCGGCTCAGCGCCGCGCCGCGAAACGAACCGGCAAGCGAAGCCCAAGAAGAGTTGGTCGAGCCGCCCGAAGGGCAGCAGGCGCCGCCGCGGCCGAAGTGGATGTACATCGCGGCAGCTTCTGTCGCCGCCATGTTGGCGATTGGTCTTTTCTTCTTATTCAGCGGCTCCGGCGGCGCTCCCGCAGCCGATGTTCGACAAGCCGAGATTCGAGCCTATCCGCCCGCAGCGGAAATCTTAATCGATGGGGAGGCCTGCGGCACGGGAGAGTGTTCCGCTGCGCTCGAAGTCGGCAGCCATCGAGCGACGGCGCGGCTGGCGGGCTTCGAGCAAGAGTTCCAGATGTTCGAGATCGACAAGCCTGCGAATGGCGCCTCGGCAAAGGACGCTCCCCCGCAGAGAATCGAGCTCTATCTGACAGCCCTGTTCCCGTCGCTGGACGTCGAAACGGATCTGGCCAGCGGAACGGTCTTCTTGGATGACGTCGAGATCGGCAAGATCGAAGACGGCGCCTTCTCGCTGCGTGAATTGCCGGATGGGGAACACACCGTGCGGGTGCGGTCCGGCGCGGTCGAGGCGACGCTGACATTTGCATCGGCCGCCGGTTCGGCTCCGCTGGTCAAAAGCCTGCAAAGCCGCGAAGCAAAGGTATTAGCCGCATCCAGCCTGGCAAGCGTGGCGACATTCTGGACGTCCGCTGATAACGTCGCCGTTTCCGTGGACGGTGAGGACAAGGGCGTTTCCAGCGCAACAGGACTGGCGGTGGAAGGATTGCAGGAAGGGCCGCACAACGTGGACGGCACGGGCAGCGCAGCAAGCTTCCGCGCCGACAATCAGCCCCGGCTAGCGCTGGCGCTCAACACCGACCGCAACGTCGGAGGCTTGCGCATTGTCACCGGACAGGACGGGGCCACGGTTTACTTGAACGACAAGGCTTACCGGCGCAAGACGTCGCAAGGCTCGCTGCTGGTATTCCTTTACCCCGGCTCCTATCGCGTACGGGTGGAGAAACCCGGCTTCATCGCCTCAGCCGAGTACACCGCCGACGTTCGTAAAGGAGCGCGGGCGCAGGTCGATGCGCAACTTAAGCCGCAGCCCCAGTTGGCGACCCTTTCGATTCAAGGCGCCCCGTCCGGAGCACAGGTACGAATCGACGGTGAAGTGCTGGGCGAAACGTCCGCAGCCGGATCGTTCACCTACGGCGCGGTCCGTGCAGGTGAGCGCGTGGTCCAAATCGCTAAAGCCGGTTACCGTACCCGCACCGAGCAGCTGCAGTTCTCGATCGGTAAGAACACTTCGCTCGACGGGTCGCTGGTGCGCAGCAACGGGGAACTGACGGTTTCGGTGACGCCTGCCACCGCGACGCCGCTGCTGGTGGTGCGCAACTCACAGGGTAATATCGTTCAGTTGGAAAATGGGCGGGCGTCACTGCCGGAAGGCGGCTACCGAATTGAAGCCTCGGCGAACGGCTTCCGTTAGGTGACATCAGACGTGCGCGTCGTGGGCGGCGAGACAGTGGTTGCGGAGATTCGTTTCGAATCCTTGGCTCCGGCTAAGCCGGCCGGCCCGCAAGATCTGATGAGGACGCTCGCAGCGGATCCAGGATGGAGCAAACAAGGGGACCGGCTAGTCCGGCGTGGCGGCAACGTGATTCTGCTGCCGGCGGTGGGTGCGGGCAAGTATCGTTTCGCCGTGAATATCGAAAAGGGCCGCAGGCTGCAGTGGATGGTCAACTACGCCGACGAGAGCAACTACGCTTGGTTCCAGGTCGGCAGGGACAACTACATCCGCACGGTTGTTGCCCAGGGACAGCGTTCGAAACCTGTTGAGGTTGCCCACCAGCTGCCGGACTTCCGGGCTGTCGTAATCGAAATCGAAGTGGCCGACAACGAGATTGTTCATCGCCTCCAACGAGGCGGAGAATGGATCGAACTCGACCGCTGGAAGTTCACCGGCGCTAACTTCGCCAAGGGTCAGTTCGGCTTCCGCTTGCCCGGCAAGGACGAGCTTTCCGTCAGCTCGCTTAGCTTCACCCCGCGATAGACAACGAAAAACCCCGCCGGGCCAGAAGGCCGCGACGGGGCGTTGTTTCAGAGAGGAAAAGCAGTCCTCGAAGAGGAGAGCGTTAGCTCTTCTTCCTCCGCATGAAGCCGAGGCCGAGAAGGGCCGTGCTGAAGAGCAGCATGGTGGCCGGCTCAGGAACGTCGGCGTCCCCCTCGCGCTCCTGGAAGAAACGCTGCGTGATCGTGGTCGCCGAAGCGCCAAGTCCGCAGAAGCCCGGGGCGCTGTTCCTACACAGATCGCTGTCCAGGTTACCAGCGTTCAAGCCGATGTCCTTCTGTACCCAAATCATCGTCGAAGCCACGGAAAGCTCGAGGTTGTCGCCGAACTCTGCGGCCGGATCGATGATGTCGCCGTTTGTCGTGGACAAGGTCGAGTTTCCGAGAGGATCGCCGGTGCCAAATCCGGTGCTCCAAACCTGCTCGTCGATCTGAGCAAACGCATCGGGATTGAGGGCACTAGCAACCATCGACTGGCCGATCGAAGTGATGAACCAATCTTCGGCTAGAACGGTGACCTTGAACTGCAAATTGTAGTCCGCAACGCCCGAGATGATCGAGAACTGACCATTGAAGATAATATCGACGACACTGCCGCCGTCCAAGCCGCTCACGTTGACGGTATTTGCGTCCACTCCGCTGATGCTGAAGTCGCTAAAGCTCTTGTCGCCGATGATCACACTGCCACCGCAGTAATTGTTGATCTGGAAAATCGTGAGCGAGTCAACCGCCGGCATACAGATTGTCGGCGCAATGTGAAAAGATCCCCATGAGCGCAAAGTAGAAAGATCCCCTTCAAAGAGAAGACCTT